>NZ_CP135275.1:6182500-6507500 GCF_032302195.1 Paenibacillus sp. MMS20-IR301 | reverse complement strand
CGATTACTAGCAATTCCGACTTCATGCAGGCGAGTTGCAGCCTGCAATCCGAACTGAGACCGGCTTTGCTGGGATTGGCTCCACCTCGCGGCTTCGCTTCCCGTTGTACCGGCCATTGTAGTACGTGTGTAGCCCAGGTCATAAGGGGCATGATGATTTGACGTCATCCCCACCTTCCTCCGGTTTGTCACCGGCAGTCACTCTAGAGTGCCCAGCCTTACCTGCTGGCAACTAAAGTCAAGGGTTGCGCTCGTTGCGGGACTTAACCCAACATCTCACGACACGAGCTGACGACAACCATGCACCACCTGTCTCCAATGCTCCGAAGAGGGGCACTATCTCTAATGCTTTCATTGGGATGTCAAGACCTGGTAAGGTTCTTCGCGTTGCTTCGAATTAAACCACATACTCCACTGCTTGTGCGGGTCCCCGTCAATTCCTTTGAGTTTCAGTCTTGCGACCGTACTCCCCAGGCGGAGTGCTTACTGTGTTAACTTCGGCACCAAGGGTATCGAAACCCCTAACACCTAGCACTCATCGTTTACGGCGTGGACTACCAGGGTATCTAATCCTGTTTGCTCCCCACGCTTTCGCGCCTCAGCGTCAGTTACAGCCCAGAAAGTCGCCTTCGCCACTGGTGTTCCTCCACATATCTACGCATTTCACCGCTACACGTGGAATTCCACTTTCCTCTTCTGTACTCAAGTCACCCAGTTTCCAGTGCGACCCCAGGTTGAGCCCAAGGTTTAAACACCAGACTTAAATGACCGCCTGCGCGCGCTTTACGCCCAATAATTCCGGACAACGCTTGCCCCCTACGTATTACCGCGGCTGCTGGCACGTAGTTAGCCGGGGCTTTCTTCTCAGGTACCGTCACTCCGGTAGCAGTTACTCTACCGGACGTTCTTCCCTGGCAACAGAGCTTTACGATCCGAAAACCTTCATCACTCACGCGGCGTTGCTCCGTCAGGCTTTCGCCCATTGCGGAAGATTCCCTACTGCTGCCTCCCGTAGGAGTCTGGGCCGTGTCTCAGTCCCAGTGTGGCCGTTCACCCTCTCAGGTCGGCTACGCATCGTCGCCTTGGTGAGCCGTTACCTCACCAACTAGCTAATGCGCCGCAGGCCCATCCTCAAGCGGCAGATTGCTCCGCCTTTCATTCTCCTCCCATGAGAAAAAAGAAATTATCCGGTATTAGCTACCGTTTCCGGTAGTTATCCCAGTCTTGAGGGCAGGTTGCCTACGTGTTACTCACCCGTCCGCCGCTAAGCATTTCCCGAAGGAAATACTCCGCTCGACTTGCATGTATTAGGCACGCCGCCAGCGTTCGTCCTGAGCCAGGATCAAACTCTCCAATTAGGTTTTTCCGAGCGGCCACTTCACCCGAATCACTCCGAGGAAATAACCATCCGAAAACTATCGAAAAGAGCGATTGCTCATTTTGAAACTGACGATTCATTAAATGAATCTTTGTAAAAATTAACGCGTTCCATTTGTTCAGTTTTCAAAGAACTTGCTCCCGGCATTTCAACATTATGTATCTTGCACAGGAATTAGATCATATCATGTTTATTCATTTCTTGTCAACTTATTTTTCACTCGGCCGTTTCAACCGGCGTCGATGTCTCATAAGCACAAGAGATAATATATCATGCCGTGCAGATGTTTGCAAGCTTTTTTCATAAATAAATAAAACAACGCATAATTACACTCCACCCGGCACAAATTGATTCCCATACTGCCCTGATAGTAGATACAATAGAATTTATTGTCTCCTCTAATTACCATTTCTTATTCTCATCTTGAAAGGAGTTCTCATGTCTAACAAGAAAGCATCCTCAGCCCCTTCCAAAGTTATGGAGGAGCCGCGTAATTTGCAGCAAGCAACTATTTACCGCATTTTACTTGCAGTCAGCTTTGTCCATTTATTCAATGATTCCATTCAGGCGCTTATCCCGGCAATGTTCCCGGTACTGAAGGACAACATGCTGCTCTCTTATGCGCAGATTGGCTGGATCGCCTTTGCCCTTAATCTCACCTCATCGGTCATTCAGCCGGTTATCGGATATGCCGCCGACCGCAAACCGCGTCCTATATTACTACCGCTCGGGATGTGCTGCACGCTTGCTGGTGTCTTTATGCTGGCTTTTGCCGGGAACTACATCCTTGTTATTGTATCCGTAATTCTTGTTGGCTTCGGTTCAGCAGCCTTCCATCCTGAAGGTATGCGTGTAGCCCATATGGCCGCAGGCCAGCGCAAGGGTCTGTCTCAATCGATCTTTCAGGTAGGCGGCAATGCCGGGCAGTCCTTAGGGCCTCTACTAATGAAATGGGTGTTTATCCCCTTCGGGCAGATGGGGGCACTCGGCTTCACCGTAATTGCTGCGGCCGGAGTTGCCGTCCAGGCATATGTAGCCCGCTGGTACCGCGAGATGCTGGATGCCGGATACACCTTCCGCAAAAAAGCAGTCTCCCGCACCATCGATCCAGCCCGCAGCAGACGCATTCTTATCGCCACTGTCATTCTGGTCTTCCTTGTATTTGTCCGCTCCTGGTACGGCGCTTCCATCGGCGGGTATTATGCCTTCTACTTAATGGATAAATACGGAATGACACTGGATCATGCGCAAATTTATATTTTCATGTATCTCGCAGCTGGTGCTGTAGGAACCTTCTTCGGAGGTCCGCTTGCCGACCGGTTCGGCCGCCGGAATCTGATTCTGATCTCGATGATCGGCACGGTGCCGTTTGCGCTGGCTCTGCCTTTTGTGAACCAGTTCTGGGCGGCGGTGCTGCTGATTGTCTCCGGATTCGTGCTGTTGTCCAGCTTCTCCGTCACGGTGATCTATGCGCAAATGCTCTATCCGGGCAATATCGGCACGGTCTCAGGTCTGATTACCGGGCTTGCCTTCGGTCTCGGCGGAATTGGTTCTGTCGTGATCGGGCATCTTATTGATACAATAGGAATTGCAACTGTGTTCGTGGCCTGCGGCTTTCTTCCGCTGCTCGGCCTGCTTGCGCTGCTGCTGCCGGGGGATAAGCAACTGGAGGAATGGGCAGCAGAGTAATCCGGCTAACCTGTTATATATGAAATGCTGGTCCATCTATTCCCTGCATGGGTATGATGGACTTTTTTGCGTAAATACAGATAAGGCAGAGAAATTATTCAACCGGCATTTTTTGCGGTACAATTAGTTAAAACTTGAATGATTATTATGTGTTGGAGGTTCAGGAGGAGGGAAGGCTATTGAGGAGCATCCTTACAAGAATAAGCAAAGGTTACGGCAAAAAGCTTGTCTCCATTCATATGTGGAATACGTGGCTCGTACTGTTCCTGGCGCTTAGCGGCTTGCTGCTGATCGGCGGCTTCTGGCGTGAGCTGCTGGGTGAGGGCAGAGTGTGGCTGAAATGGGCTCATATCGTCTTTGGACTGGCCCTGCTGATTCCGGTCATCTATTATTTGCTGCTGGCTGCCAAGCATTGGAAACGGCTAAAGGGCAAAACCGGGCAAAAAACAAACGTTATCTTCGTTCTTGCCCTTCTGCTTGGCTGGCTGATCTCCGGAATTGTGCTCTGGCAATTCAGACTTGCCGGACCGAGGGCAGCGAATGCGGCCCTGCTGATTCATGACCTGCTCACCTGGATCGGACTGCCGGTAATTATCTATCACTCGATCACCCGGGTGAAATGGCTGAAGGAGCCGAAGAAGCGTTCTATCGTGGCCGAAGAGACTAATGCCGGAAGCACCGCTGCTGATGTGCCGAAACGTCCAGCCCCTTACGGCGGCTCTCAGCCTGTATATACGCGGCGCGGATTTGTTAAGCTTGCGGTTGGTGCAGGACTGGCCGTGACACTAGGTCCGACTTTTGTTCGCTGGGCCTCAAAAGCCTTGCAGCTGCCCGGCACAGCCGACTATGCTGCGGGTAATGCCAACACTCTTGTGCCCGATCCAGTTCCCCTGGCGGATTCCTCCCCACCGGTTGGCGGCGGAGCAGACGGTAGCTTCCGTGTATACACGGTTACTGATATCCCCGCGTTCGATAACTCCAACTGGTCGTTTACGATTGATGGTCTGGTGGATAAGAAATTCACCTGGAACTGGAAAGAATTCGTCAAGCTGCAGCGCGAGGTGCAGGTCAGTGATTTTCACTGTGTAACCGGCTGGTCTGTATATAACAATACATGGGAGGGGCTACCGCTCTACAAGCTGCTGGATATGGCCGGTGTGAAAAATACAGCAGCTACGGTCAAGCTCTATTCTGGTGACGGTGTGTATACCGACTCTCTTACCCTTGCACAGGCCCGGATGGAGGATGTGATGGTAGCCGTTCTGCATGACGGCAAGCCGATCCCGAATCAGCTCGGCGGACCGGTACGTCTTGTGACTCCGCAAATGTATGCCTATAAATCGGTCAAATGGCTGAACCGGATTGAACTGATTGCAGAGGATCATACCGGATACTGGGAGCTGCGCGGGTACGATAAGGATGCCTGGCTGCCCGGTGCGAAGCGGGTATAACCTGCTGCCCGGGGTTAGATAAGCTTCATCTCGAGTTAAAAGAACAACAAGCCTGCTTGTCCCGGCCGGGATAAGCAGGCTTGTTGCTTAATGTAGGCTATAGGCTTGTGAAGGAAGCATCATAAATGCGGAACATCGTCTTGTAACCTGATTCGTCTATCTTTATGCCCACATCCAGACGCCCCGATATTTCGAGAGGACCACTGGTGTAGCGGAGCTTGCTGCCTTCCGGAACAAATACAATCATAATCTTGTTCCAGTAAGTCTCATCGCCGTTGTCGAACGGACACTCTGCGCCAGGCTCCGGAATGAGCAGAAACCAGTTTTTCTCAAAGGAAAGCACTTCGCCCATGAAGCCCTTAATCGTCACCTTGCTGCCGCTGAGATCCCAGAACCGCTCTGACGGCCGGGTCTGATCGCTTCCGTCAAAGAAGCCGTTCCAGTCAATCCCCGTATTGCCTGAAGGGGATGAGGCTGGCGGCGGCGGAGCGGCCGCCTGGACAGTGCCGGCCTTAACAGGCGCCGCTCCGGCAGCTTCCTCCGCCGGTTGCTCTGCCGCTGCCGGCTGCGCGCTGCGGACAGGTGAAGGAACGGCGGTGCCCGCCAAGGAACCAGCCGTCTTCCCGGGGGGCTGCGGTGAGGCAGCCGCCTGGGCCGCAGACGGTTCAGGTACAGACGACGCAGCCGCAGAGCCAGACGGCTTGTTGTCAGCAGCCGTCACGGTTGCTGCAGCTGTCCCGGCCTGCCCGGCAGCTTGAACAGGCCCTGCGGCGGCCGTAGTTGCCTGCGGCGCCGGTGTGGCTGCAGCTCCGGCAGGCTCAGCACCCGCTGTGGCCTCAGCAGCCGGCTGCCGGGACGCTTCGGCTTGGGCAGCAGCCGTGGCTGCTATGCCATCCGAAGCCTGTGCGGCTGTGGCAACGGCAAAGGATTCGCCTTTTCCTTCAGCCGTGCCATCCTGGCCGCAGCCCTGAAGCAGCAGTATCCCTGCAGCAGCAGCCGACAGCAGAATCAGTCTTCCCTGTAATCGTATCAAATGTGTGTACCTCCTATGATTTGAACAAAGCCAGCGGGTGCATCCGGTACATCCGGAAGGCCGGTCCCAGCGAGGAGAGCAGGCCGATAGCAATAGCTCCTAGAACAATCATCCAGTGCTCTCCTGTCAGATGGCCCGGCTCGATCTGAATACCCGCCTGGGCAAACAGCGCATCCTTCAGCAGGTATGCCGCTAGATGGCCGAGCAGCAAACCTGCTATGAGCCCCGTAATGGTCAGCAGCAGGCCTTCACTAATTAAAGTCAGCCACACATAAGCTTTGGATTTGCCAAGCAGACGCAGTATCCCTACATCCTTGCTCCGTTCTCCGGCTGCTGCAATCAGGGATAACAGAATCGAAATAGCAGCGAGCAGTACACAAATTGCTGTTAGTACGCTGAGCAGCCGTGAGCCTTGATCAACTGCATTCAGCACATCGGAGACGGCCTTGCTGGTGTAAGCCGCCTGGACGCCATTACTGCCGTCGAACGCCTGCTTCAGATCATGTGCCCCAAGCAGGCTGGCCGGCTTGACGAGTACTGCGGTGATCTCCCTGTCCTCAGGGGCAAGCTCATGCACGGCCCAGGCATAATCTACGGTCGTAAACACCGCGCGGTCATCCGGAGTATGCAGCTCAGGCAGAATGCCTGCAACTGTGTAGCGGAAGCTGTCATGGGCATGCTCTTCATCATGCGATTCCGGCATCCCTTCATCCTCCGCGTGCCCGGCACTCGCCTCAGCTTCATGATTCTCTGCGTGCCCAGCCTCAGCAGACTCGTGGCCACCTTCCTGCACCAGCCCGTGTGCACCCGTGAAGCTATCTCCTACTTTCAAACCTAAGGAACGGGCAACATACGATCCAACAATCGTCTCTCCGGTATGTGCATACATCGCGCCTTCCTGCAGCTTGGTGTCACCGTAGCGGGTAAAGAAATAACCGGCATCCAGTCCGACAATCGGGAATCCCTTGTAGTTGTCCCCCGTGGTCATCGCATAGGCTTCAGCAACAGACTTATCCTGCTGCGCCTGATCCAAGACAGCAAGCGGGATATTTCCGGTTGGTGCCCCTATATGATAAAAGGTATTCAGCACAAGCTGCGTTTCACTGCCTGCCGCTCCAATCACAAGATCATAGGGGCCATAGCCTTGTTTGGCCCCCTGCTCTACACTCTCCCGGGATAATGCCAGCAGCACGATAAAAGCGACTGTAACCGCCACTGCACAAACCGTAAGCAAAGACAGAAAACGCCGGTGCAGTACATTTCGGAGCGTCAGCCCGAAGAGGCTCATAATGTCACCTCTTCCTGTATGACGTGACGCCTCTGAAGCATAGATCCAGACAGTGGCTCCCTCCGGATCCCGTTAATATCTTGAATATTCAGACACCGCGGAAACCGGTTAGCCATGTTAAGGTCATGTGTAACCACGATTAAGGTGTGACCCTGCGTAATGCTGAGTTCAAGCAAAAGAGAAGAAATCTCATCCGCCGTTTCCCAGTCCAGGCTGCCGGTAGGCTCATCGGCCAGCAGCAGCGGCGGATGGTTTATCAGTGCCCTTACTATCGCAACCCGCTGCTGCTGGCCGCGTGATAATTGGGAAGGGAGATGCTGAGCGCGTCCCTCAAGTCCAACCTGCTCCAGCCAGCCGTCTACGATCTGCCGCCGCTCCTTATGCGCCAGCCGGGAAGTCATGGCAATCTCAATATTCTGCCTGGCTGTCAGGGAGGGAATCAGATGAAAGTCCTGCAGTACATAGCCGATAGCGGATGCCCTGAAGGCATCACGCTTCGCTTCAGTCATCTCATGAAGCGCCGTTCCGCCCACCACAATACTGCCGCTGTCCGCTCCCATAATTCCGCTAATGAGATGCAAAAGCGTGCTTTTACCGGACCCGCTGGGTCCGGTAATGGCTACATGCTCTCCTTTTCTCACATTCCACTGCGGGATATCGAGGATCGGCACTGCCCGGCCATCCACCTTGAACTGCTTTTTTAAACCATGGATTTGGAGCACTCCCGCCACTCCTATCTCAATTGGATCCGCTCAGACAAGGAGTCCCAGGTTAAGTTCGCGCCTTTCAGCTTGCTGAATGCACTAAGCGGAAGGTACAGCACCCCGTTATCAACATCAACTGTATAATCGGCTGATTTGCCGTTCAGATTTGCTGTTTTCGCGCTCAGGTTCACATCAATGGTATTCTTGGCCAGCGTAAGCTTGGCTGCGGCTGCATCCCCTTTATAGGTACCGCCAAGCGCCTTGGCCAAAGCTTCTGCCGGATAGAGCACCTCGTTGTCGCGGCTGATTTTAAACTTCGGATACAGATATTTGGACTGCAGCTCGGCTGAACGCTTGTTCAGATCAAGCCCCAGGATACCTGCCCCGGCCTTGGCAATCTGTGTGTTGTCCACTTGACCCTTCACCTTGTCCGCGATCGGGCCGTATGCCCAGATGCCGACATCCACCGCCGAATGTCCGTGGCCGGACCAGCCGATCAGCAGACGCTTGGAGATTACTGCGTTGTATGCACCTTCGCGTTTGTATGAGGAACCGTCACCGTTCATAATCTGGGTAACCTCTTCATCGGTCAGATCGGTAATCCACGTATTCTGCGTTACGATACTGCGGATTTCTTCCGGCGTCTGCGCTGCTTCAAGCGCGGCTGCCAGGCTTTCGGAGGAATGCTTTTGCTTATCCCACAGGTCAATGTTGATTTCGTAAATATTGTCACGGGAGAGGGAGAGGCCGCCTGTTTCATGGTCAGCGGTAACAACGACGGAAGTATTCCCGTTTTTCTTCGCGAATTCAATCGCAGTCTTGAACGCTGCATCAAAGTCGAGCGCTTCCTGCACAAGGGTCGGCAGATCGTTGGCATGACCGGCATGGTCAATCCGCCCGCCTTCAACCATCATTACGAAGCCGTCTTTATCTGCGGACAGGATATTCAGCGCTTTCGAGGTCATTGCTGCTAGGCTCGGGATTTCTGCAGTCCGGTCAGGGACATAAGCCACATGCGAGCTGCCGAACAGGCCCAGCACCTTCGCGTTCTTGGAGGTCAGCGCATTTAAAGCTGCGGTATTCTCAACCACCGTATAGCCTTTCGCCTGGAAATCAGGAAGGATATTCTTGTCCGTACGCTTGCCCTTTTCCTCTTTGGTTACAAAAAACTGCTTCCCGCCGCCCATAAGCACATCTACACCGCTCTCCAGATACTGCGAGGCAATGGCGGATTCATTATCGCGGCTGCGCACATGGGAGGCGTAAACGGCCGGAGTCGCGTGGGTAATACGTGCTGTGGTCACAAGTCCTGTAGCCTTGCCGCTGCTCTCGGCAGCTTCGATAATGGATGCAAACGGCTTCGATACGTCCTCGTTGGACACACTGATGCCTGCGTTGTATGTTTTATGTCCTGTTGCAAAAGCAGTTCCGGCTGATGCAGAGTCTGTAACGATACCGGATACGATTTTGCCGCCGTCTTCCCCGCGGTCTGCACACGTAGTGGCTTGTCCTACATAGTAAGGATCGAGGTTCAGGTGGCTGACGCTCTTCGTATACTGCTGATAATATCTCGCCGCTGAAATCTGGGCCGGCCCCATACCATCGCCAATCAGAACAATCAGATTCTTGGACTGGGCTTTTGTACTTGCTGCTGTGTTGTTAGCCGTACTCTGTGCCGCACCGGCCAGTGTTGCTCCTGAAACTACCGCTGCTGCTAATCCCCCAAAGACAATGCCCTTCATAAGCTTGTTCATTGTATACCCCTTCCTTGTTATGGAAAATTCTTAAGCAAAGCTTAACTTGGAAAGGTTAGGCGACTGTCATAATTAGTTAAGTTTTGTATTAAATTATCAATTGTTCATGTGATGCCATTTAACAGTCAGGATACATTCTCCTAATATATATATTTGAACAATATTGCCCTCAGGGCGAACTCAGCTGGTTGCCATTCAACAGCTTGGCTGCTGTTCACTGTTCCAGCGAAGGCTCTTATTAATAAGCAGCGGCTTCAACGCGCTGGCTGACGCTGATCCGCTCCCATCTGACGGAATTACGTGGACAAACGTATCTTAATTTCATCATTTTGGCTGCTTTTTAGATTTTAATTGGATAAACGTCATTTAATTTCTCGCCTTTACCCTGCTTTGGCCGATTTGACGTAAATTAAGTGCTGTTTTTCCAACTGCTCTTTGAATGTCTCTCCTCCGGTTTCTCAGCAAGTGGAGAAAATCCATTTATTTCAGGAAAACCAGACTTACAAGCTCTAGACAATGCCGTCACAATTTTCTTTAGCCACAATTATTTAAAAAAAGCCCTGTACCCCTTCGCCCGAAAGCGATGGGGTACAGGACCCTGTTCTTACTGTGCTAAGTGAACTCTGGACCTGCCGGCCTACATTTCCAGCAGCCGGATCAGTTCATCCTCATCCTCAATCACTTGAATCCCCAGCTGCTGGGCCTTGGCCAGCTTGCTGCCCGCCTTCTCCCCGGCAATAACAATATCCGTCTTCTTGGATACACTGCCGGATACCTTGGCACCAAGCGCTTCCAGGCGTTCAGCCGCTTCCTCGCGGGTCAGCTTCTGCAGCGAACCGGTCAGGACCACAGTCTTGCCGCTGAAATAAGAGTCTGTACTCACCTGCCGCGGCGCTTCTGGCGCTTTGGCCTCTACCCCCAGGCTGAGCATGCGGTTAATGCTGGTGACGACAAACGGATCTGCGAAGAAGCTCACAATGCTCTCAGCCACAATGCCGCCGATATCAGGCAGACCGGCCAGCTCTTCTGCTGTTGCATTCATTACAGCCTCAAGGCTGCGGTAATGGTCGGCCAGCATCCGGGTTGTCGCTTTGCCTGTATTCGGGATGCCGAGTGCGAACAGGAAGGAAGCCAGATCCCGCCCCTTGCTGTCTTCCAGCGCCTGAAGCAGGTTCGCTGCCTTCTTCTCCCCGAATCGCTCCAGCTTCACCAGCTGTTCGAAGGTCAGCTCATACAGATCAGCCGGCTCACGCACGCTAAGCTCCTCATGCAGCTGGCCTGCTGTCTTCTCGCTGAAGGTCTCGATATCCATCGCATCCCGGGAGGCGAAATGCGTAATCCGGCTAACAATCTGCGGCTTGCAGTCCAGCTTGTTGTTGCAGAACAAGTGCGCTCCGCGCATTTCCAGCGGGAATCCGCAAGCCGGACAGTTCTCAGGGAAGATAATTTCTTCTCCATCGCTCTCTTCCGTCACCTTGCCGAGTATTTCCGGGATGACATCATTGGAGCGGCGGATGAACACGCGGGTGCCCAGCGCAAACTTCAGATTCTTGCGTTCGATATCGCCTACATTGTTAAGCGTGCAATTCTGGACCGTAACTCCCGCCAGTTCAACCGCTTCTACGCGGGCCAGAGGAGTAACCTTGCCGGTCCGGCCCACATTCCAGCTGACTGATTCCAGAACAGTCGTAGTCTCTTCCGCCTCGAACTTGTAAGCAACTGCCCAGCGCGGGAATTTATCCGTATAGCCCAGCGCTTCGCGGATGCGGAAATCCGTCACCTTGATTACTGCACCATCGATCAGATAATCCAGGCCGGCGCGGCTCTCTTCAATCTCTGCCAGCTGCCCGGTTACCTCATCGAAATTAGCGAAGTACGTAAGGTATGGATTGACTTTAAACCGGCTATTGCGCAGGAAATCCATCATCTCCTGATGGTCGGCAAACTGTACACCTTCGGCATACCCCACATTATAAAAGAAAGCATTCAGCCTGCGGTCAGCTGTCGTCTTCGGGTTAAGGTTGCGCAGGGCTCCGGCAGCGCCGTTGCGTGCATTCTTCAGCGGTTCAGCTGCACGGGTGTTGTAATCAGCCAGAACAGACAGATTCATAATCCCTTCACCCTGAACCTCAATTACGCCTTCCTTGAATGGAATCGTGAGCGGCACCGACTTAATCGTCTTCACCTGAGCCAAAATCCCTTCCCCCGTCACCCCATTGCCCCGCGTTGCCGCTTGGACCAGTGCACCGTCCCGGTAAGTCAGGTTAAGTGTTAAGCCGTCGAACTTAAGCTCTACAGCATAACACGGCTCCGGCAGCGGATTGTCCGGATTCTTCGTGTTATAGTCATTCACCAGCTTCAGTACGCGGGTGTTCCAGCTGCGCAGCTGTTCGATATTCTGGGCCTTATCGAGACTCCACAAGGGTGCAAGATGCCGGTGCGGAGTGAAGCCTTTCAGCAGTTCTCCGCCGACACGCTGGGTAGGAGAAGCGGGAAGAACAAGGCCGCTCTCCGCCTCAAGCTGAACCAGCTTATCATAGAGCACATCATATTCCTTATCACTGATCTGCGGCGTATCAAGCGTATAGTAATGATAATTATGTTGATTCAGCTCGTCTACGAGCTCTTCCATGGTATGCATAACGTCCATCCGGCACATCCCTTCGTCAAATAGGTATCCTACGGTTAGCGTGGTCCAAAAACATAATCGTTAATCGCAGCTTCATTTATTCAACTTTGGTAATCGGGGCAAAACCGGCCAGCAGCCGTTTCACCCCTACCGGCGCCGGGAAGGCAATCTGCAGCTCCGTATCATTGCCGCTGCCCTTCACGGCCACAACGGTGCCGGTGCCCCATTTGCCGTGGGCCACCTTATCGCCGGCCTTGAAGCCGCCGGCTTCCGCAGCCGCTCCGGCTCCGCCCGTCGTGCGCTGCGCGCCGCCGGTTGTCACCACGACCCGGCCCGCGCCGGGCTTAGCTGCCGCCGAGCTACCGCTGCCGAATGCGGCGGCACCGCCGCCTGCCGGCGCATTTCCGGCAGCCCCTGCCTTGCTGCCGAAGTTCCCCCGGCTGCCTCCGCCTCCGCCGAAGCCGCGGCCGCCATAGGCACCGCCCACCTCCGCGCCTCCGCGCCGGAAGCGGTCCGATTCCCGGACGGTGTCTTCCTTCAGCTCCTCCGGAATCTCCTCCAGGAAGCGCGACGGCTGATTCGCCGTCGTCCGGCCAAACAGCGTGCGCATCCGTGCACAGCTGAGGAACAGCTGCTTCTCCGCACGGGTAATGCCCACATACGCCAGCCGGCGTTCCTCCTCCAGTTCATCATTGTCCTGGAAGGCACGGCTGTGCGGGAATACCCCCTCTTCCATCCCGATAATGAAGACGGTCGGGAACTCCAGCCCCTTCGCACTGTGCATCGTCATCAGCACAACGGCATCGCTGCGCTCCTCCTCATCATTCACGCTATCGATATCGGCCACGAGCGCCAGATCTGTGAGGAAGGAGATCAGCGACTTATCCTCGTTGTTCTTCTCGAATTCCATGGTTACAGACAGGAATTCGTCGATATTCTCCAGACGCGAGCGTGATTCCAGCGTGTTCTCATTTTGCAGCTCCAGCCGGTATTGTGTCAGCTCCAGTATTTTCTCCGTCAGCTCGGTCACCGAGAGGAATTCCACCATACGGTGCAGCGCTTCGATCATATCGTAGAACTCCACCAGTGTGTTGCGGGTCCGTCCGGCGAATCCGAGGTCATCCACCGTCTGCAGCGCCCGGAAGATCGATACCCCCTGGGAAGCAGCTGCTGCCGCCAGTTTACCGACAGTAGTGTCACCAAGCCCCCGCTTCGGCACATTAATAATCCGCGCCAGGCTGATATCATCATCCGGATTCGACAGCAGGCGCAGGTAGGCCAGCAGATCCTTAATTTCTTTGCGGTCATAGAACTTGATCCCGCCGACAATTTGATACGGAATATCGGATTTGATCAGAATTTCTTCTATTACCCGGGACTGGGCATTGGTACGGTACAGAATCGCATGGTTCTGGTATGCCTGCCCCTGCTTCACGTTCTTGCTGATCTCTCCGGTGACGAAGTAGCCTTCATCATGCTCGGAATCGCCGCGGAACACTTTGATCTTCGCACCCTCGTCTGAATCCGTCCACAGCTTCTTCGGCTTGCGGCCGGTGTTCAGTGCAATGACGCCGTTCGCTGCATTCAGAATGTTGGAGGTAGAGCGGTAGTTCTGCTCCAGCAGAATGGTCTTGGCTTCCGGGTAATCCTCTTCAAAGTTAAGAATGTTCGTAATGTCCGCCCCGCGCCAGCGGTAGATGGACTGGTCGCTGTCGCCGACCACGCAGATCCGATGGTGGCTGTCGGCAAGCATCCGGCAGAGCATATACTGCGCCCGGTTCGTATCCTGATACTCATCGACATGGATGTACTTGAATTTCTTCTGATAGAAATCAAGTACTTCAGGCGCATCCTTGAACAATTGGATCGTCTTCATAATCAGATCATCGAAATCGAGTGAGTTATTGCTTCTCAACCGGTGCTGGTACTTGGTGTATACCTGGGCCACGAGCCCTTCAAAATAATCACCGATCTTCTGCTCATACTGCGCCGGAGTGATCAATTCATTTTTGTTCGCGCTGATAACGGCCTGCACAGCCTTCGGTTCAAACTTCTTGGTATCGATATTTAAATCCTTCATACAATTGCGGATTACGGACAGCTGGTCCGTAGAATCCAGAATGGAGAAGTTTGAAGTGAAGCCAATCTTGTCAATATCCTTGCGTAGAATCCGTACGCACATCGAGTGGAACGTGGATACCCAGATATCCCGCCCCTCCGGCCCTACCAGCCTCGAGACACGCTCCTGCATCTCCCGGGCAGCCTTATTCGTAAAGGTAATCGCCAGAATCGCCCAAGGCGGCGCCTTCCGATTAGCAATCAGCCAGGCAATCCGGTGCGTCAGCACCCGGGTCTTACCGCTGCCTGCTCCGGCCATAATCAGCAGCGGCCCCTCAGTTGTCTCCACAGCCTGGCGCTGCGGAGGATTAAGCCGGCTTACGGCGTCCTGTATGTTAACAAGTTGCATGTGTAACATGCTCCTTTCTGAATATAAGCTTATTTAAATCTACAGCCACTGTTCCCGTTCAAGCTGCGGCGTACTCTTCACTGCCTGTACCGTCAAAAGCGCCTGCTCCAGATCACGGTATATAATATTGCCGACCACCACTGTATCACATAGCGCCGCCGCCTGCACTGCTTCTGAGGCACCAGTTACTCCGCCCCCATAAAAGAGCTGGCTGTGCCCGACCATTTCCCGCACCTCGCGCACCGTTTCCATATCTCCGAAGCTTCCGCTGTACTCCAGGTAGACTACCGGCAAATTCATCAGCTTGTCGGCAATCTGCGCATACGCAGCCGCCCCTTCAGCGCTCAGCGAGCAGTCTGCCCCGGTAAGCCGCGCCACCGAAGAATCCTCATTCAGCACGATATAACCTTCCGCCAGCAGCAGGTCCCAGGGAATCAGGCTGCCGAAGCGTTCAATCGCCCGGCGGTGCTGTCCCAGAATCCATGACGTATCCGGAGTATTAAGCACCATAGGAATCATGTACAGATCAAAACCCGGCACAGCCGCTTCCAGATCCGAGACTTCAAGCGCACATGGCAGATTATACTTCCGTATTCTTGCAAGAAGACTCACGGTATTGCTGTAAGTCACTCCGGTAGAGCCGCCTACCAGAATTGCATCCGTTCCCGATTGACAGACCGCTTCCAGTTCTCTGTCGCCAAGCTCCCGGTCAGGGTCCAGCTTGAACACATGCCGCCACGGCTTGATGAATTGCCGCATTCCATTCATGATCTTCCATCCTCATTATTCATCTGAATACATCCTTCAATTCCCTGTAATTCCAAACAACAAATACACTCCTGCACAAGCAAAAGCCGTATCTCTAGTCTATGTCAGCACAAAGGGAGTGTCAATTTAAACAGGGCAAAAATGCGAACATTTTTTCGCCTTTTTGCTTTAGGAGCTTTGCACCTGTCAACGTACGCCCTTGATCAGGTTCAAGTCATTTTCTGAGACGAAATCCGTATAAAATCCGTTCACGCCCATCCGCGACAGCTCCCTGATCTCTTCTTCATCATTCACCGTATGCACATAGACGCGGGCGCCGGCATTGGTCAGCTTGCGCACAAAGCTCTTAGTGGCTCTTGTAGTCGGCATGGTAATGTCCACACCGGTTTGCTTCACAAACTCAATGACGGTCTCATCACTGTCCTGCGTCTGATACAGCGTAAAGATCATTTCCGGAAAAGCATACACCTGGTTCACCACATCCCGCATATCGCGACTGTACACTTGCGGAACGATCCGCTGCAGCAGGGCGGGATCTCTTTTCTCTGCCGCTTCCACGATCAGCTGAAACTGCTTCGTGACCTTCTCCGGCTCCAGCTCCTTCGTATCTGTTACAAGGTAGGCATCCGGGTAGATGACCAGCAGATTCATAATTTTATCAATATCAAGCGGAGAATAAATCTCCAGAATCGGGCTGTCCATGACCTCTTCATAACTCAGTACAGTGCCTTGCTTGTCTGCCGGCAGAACGGTCTGCTGGCCCAGCAGCTTGCTCATATTCGCGGTCCACTCATGGCGGGCAACCAGCTTATTGTCACTAGTCAGCAGCAGATCCGCCTCAAACACCCGCGTTCCCTGCTCATAGTTAGCTATAAAGGCATCCAGTGAATTGGTATAGGTGGAGTCATGAATTCCGCCCATCGCATGGGCAACAACTCTATAGGCAGCGAAGCCGGTAGCCGGCTGCTCCTTTTTTCCTCCTAAGGTAAGTACAAGCAACAGGGCAACAGCCCCGATCATAATAATGGAGGCGATAAGTTTTTTCCGATCCATAATAGCAGGTTCCTTTACATATAACAGAGTTGTAGGACTGAAAATAAGAAGAAACGGCTGTGTTGTCCTCAGGGGAGCAGCAACCGTTTCTATGGATAATTGTATAGATAATTTATGATTGCTTAATAAGCATTCTTGAAGCCGTTGCGGATGGTCTTGGCGATGATCCGGATGTCGAACAGCAGCGACCAGTTCTCGATGTAGAAAATATCATGCTTAATCCGCTCTTCAATCGACGTATCGCCGCGCAGCCCGTTGCTCTGTGCCCAGCCGGTAATTCCCGGACGCACATGATGCTTGACCATATACTTCGGAATCTCACCGCGGAACTGTTCTACATAATACGGACGCTCTGGACGGGGACCGACCACGCTCATCTGTCCAAACAGCACATTGAAGAACTGCGGCAGCTCATCCAGACTTGTACGGCGGATAAAGGTTCCGAACTTAGTCCGGCGCGGATCTTCAGGTGTACTCCAGCCCGTGTCTACTCCAGCCTCCGTCTGCATCTTCATCGAACGGAACTTGTACATCATGAAGTTACGGCGGTTCAGGCCAACCCGCTCCTGCTTGAAAATAACCGGCCCCGGTGATGTCAGACGCACACCCAGCGCTACTATCAGCATAACAGGTGACAGCATAATAATAGCGAACAGCGAGAAAATGAGATCAAATACCCGCTTGGCCATCTTGTTCCCCGCCATATCCAGCGGAATATCGCGCACATTAATCATCGGCATTCCGGCAAAGTTGTCAAAGTAAGGACGGGCCGGCAGGTAGTCGAAGAAATCGGGAATAATCAGCGTACGAACTCCTGCCTTTTCACAAGTCGCGATGATAGACGGATACTTCGAGTGGGCATCCAGCGGCAGCGCCAGGATCACCTCATCGACCGGAAGCATCTCCAGCATACCCTCCAGTTGATCCACCGTTCCGAGTATCGGCTTGTAGCGCTTCTCCTCAATGCCGTCCCATGCATGGTAATCATCCAGGAAGCCGATCGCCTCATAACCCAGCTCAGGGTATTGCTCCAGGTTATTGTAGAATCTTTTACCCAGCGTACCTGCGCCGAGAATCAGTACAAACTGGCGGTTAAAGCCCTTCTCACGCAGCGACTTCAGCATCTTCTTCAGCACATAACGATAGAGCATAATGGACAGAATATTAAAGCCCATGTAGATAGCCAGATATTGCCGGGATACATCAATTTCCTTCAGGAAGAACATCACGCCGAGCAGGATAAAAATCGCCATCACGTGAACCTGAAATATTTTGACAAACTCATCAATAAAACGTTTCTTGCGCTTAGGCTGATACAACGACAGCAGGATCCCGATCAGTACAGCAATTGCAGCGTAAATAATGCTCCAGTAAGCATACGACTCTACAGGCAGAGTTCTGTACGACTCGAGCAAACCGCTCTTGAACTTCAGCCACCAGGCCGCCAGGAAGGCAATCTGAATGACCAGAAAATCAGCAACCATATATAGTTGGGTCAAAAACTTCTGATTACGGCGAATCATAATCTCACCTCAGCATTTGATTCATTACGTATTCCGGCTTCTCCGGAGACAGTCAGACTCTGCGCTGGTGTTGGTACCTTACGAGGGTTAATCAGGGCATTGCGCAGCAGGGACAGGGCGAACTTCACGCCGACTCCCGCATATACCACTCCATTTATCATACTGCCATACCGCTTGCTATAATGCTTCCTGTGGAATAAAATCATTGCCCGGTGGAATTCATACACAATCTTGAACGGTCTGCGCCGCGCGCTGCCGCCTTTCAGGTGCACAATTGACGTCCGCGGATAATAATAAATCTCCCAGCCGGCTTCCTTGATCCGGTAACACCAGTCCAGATCCTCGCCATACATGAAGAAGTTCTCATCCAGACCCCCGACCTGCTCAATCGTCTCCCGCCGCAGCAGCATGAACGCCCCGACCAGGGCATCTACCGGATATTCATCATCCGGGTCCAGATAGCCCAGCTGATACCCATTGAAGCGCGGACGGTCCGGGAACAGCTTGCTGAAGCCAAATGCGTAATAAAAGGAGGCTGACGGAGTCGGAAAACCTCTTCGGCATGCCTTATCCAGCGCCCCGTCCGGCAGAATCACTTTGCAGCCTGAAGCACCGACATCCGGCCGGCTGTCCATAAACCTGGTCATCGTCTCCAGTGTGTCCTTACGAACTACCGTATCGGAATTCAGCAGCAGCACATACCGCCCGGAAGCAGCTTCCATTCCTTGATTATTGCCCTTGGCAAACCCTACATTCTCCGAATTGGCAATCAGCAGCACATCCGGATATTCCTTGCTGATCATCTCTACTGAGTTATCATGGGAGTTATTGTCTACTAAAATAATTTCATAGGAGTAACTTGTCTCTGAATCATAGACCGACCTGATACAATCCATTGTCAGGCGGCATGTGTTGTAATTGAGAATTAATATACTGACATCTACATTCACTGCTGTACTCTCCTGACAAATATAGTAATCTATCGACAATCATTATAACACAAAACCCCCGCTGATAGGCAGAGCCGTGTCAGGGAGGTTTTTACAGGGGAGATCGAGGATAATAGTGGTAGAGGTGCTTATTAATGCAGAGAAGGCTTCATACGTTTGCTACTACTCCCGTTGTTTCATTAATTGCTTAGCCTTGCCTTGGATATACCGGCGCTTACGCTTAAGCACAGCCCGCTGCGCGAAGAAGGATGACCAGGCCCCCAGCAGCTTAGGCTCCTTCAATAGTGAATAGCCGTGTGCAGCAATTTCGTAAGGCAGGGAATACAACAGGGTCAGCCACATTCTGCCGGAGGATTCGTTCTTATAGATCATTTTGTAGCGGTTAATATAGGAAATCCTTTTGATGAACATCGCCTTGCCGCTGCGGCCGGATGTTTTCCAGCCCCGTTCGTGGTAACCGATAGCTTCAGCATCGTAGTACGACTGCCAGCCGAATAACCCGGCACGCCAAGCCACATCAACATCTTCCTTGTAGGCAAAAAAATCGGCGTCGAAAAACTCTCCCTCCACGCTGATATCCTCAATCATCCGCCGGGAATACATCGCCGCAGCTCCGGACGCCCCAAACACAGGACCGGATTCGTTCCACTGGTCAGCCGGCTCCCCCGCCCCGCGGTCAAATGCCCGGCGTGCCCTATTCATACGCAGTCCCGTACTGTCCACCAGCTGGTGGTCCGCCTTCAGCAGAAGCTTACCGGTTGCGCTGCCAATTTGCGGGTTAGTCTCCATCCGGGCGACCAGCCGGGATACATAATCAGATGCAAGCGTAAGATCGGGATTGAGCACCAGCACATAGTCTGTAGAAGTCCCGGCAATCGCCTGGTTATGTGCGGGGGCGAAGCCGGTGTTACGTTCATTTTCCAGGAGGACGAGGGATGGACAATGATTATGGCCGCTGCTATCTGCAATAATAGTTGAATTCTGGTTCGCCGGGGGAAGCGTTGGTACAGGCGCTTGCGGCGAGCCTGAGTTAAGCTCATGGTAGAACGCCCGAACCTTGTCCGCCGAACCATCGGTCGAGGCATTATCGACTACCACAATTTTTTTAATTGGATAATCCTGAGCAAGCACTGCTGACAAGCAATCAATAATGTCATCCGCGCTGTTATAGGTAACGATATGTACACTTACTGTTTTGGATTTCATAGGGTACCTCGGATTCGTGGTTTCGGTATTGGAAATCTATATAAGACGCACTTAAGATTTGAACTTGAAGCTTAGTCATCACTGCGGTGAACATTTGGACTTCCGGCCGCTGTTGTCCCCAGATTTCCTAATTCATAACGCTGTTAAAGGTAGAAATCCGGTGACAAAGGCGATCGCTATCGCTCCTACAGCTCCAAATTTCCCCTTCGCTTCTTTTTGCTTCTCAAATAGTTTTTTTAGTGATTCATATATATCATTATAACGAAAAGAAAGGTAGCCGGCTATGATAGGCCTTATTACCGTTAAATAGACAAAAACCCCCAACCTGCTTCTTAGGCAGTCTAGGGGTTCATCTATCCAATTATTACTTCAGCTCCAGCAAGAAATCTCTCAGTCCCTCCCGCCATGGGCGGATATCCTGAAACCCGTTGGTACGGATGGCCAGATGCTCCATGACCGAATTGCGCGGACGCGGAGCAGGACGCGGGAACTGCTCGGTGGCACACGGCTCAAGCTTCGCTGTAAACTGTAGCCCCAGAATATCCTCAGCCTCTGCAAAGATTGCCTCTGTGAATTCATACCAGGTGCAAGCTTCGCTGTTTGAAGCATGGTAGATACCATACTTTTCAGTCTGAATCAGCTCAAGTAAGAAACGTGCCAAGTCTACGGTATAAGTAGGCGAACCCTTCTGGTCATGCACCACCTGCAGCAAAGGCTTCTCCTGTCCCAGCTTCAGCATCGTTTTCACAAAGTTGTTGCCGTATTTGCCGTACACCCAGGAGGTGCGGACGATGAAGAATTTAGAAGACAAGGACTGGACCAGGATCTCTCCGGCACGTTTGGACTTGCCGTAGATACTCTTAGGATCGGTATTGTCATATTCATGATACGGCTCTACTCCCATGCCATCGAATACATAATCCGTGCTGATATACACCAGCTTAGCTCCTGCCTTCTCAGCAGCAAGCGCCACATTCCGGCTTCCGGTAGCATTAATCAAATAAGCTGCATCAATGTCGGTCTCTGCCGCATCAACAGCAGTATGAGCCGCGCAATGAATGACTGTATCCGGAGCAAAGGCGCCGATGATTTCCTGACACTGGTCCAAATCGGTAATATCCATCTCCTGTCGGTCGCAGCCCAGCACCTCGAAGTTTTGGCTTTGCAGCAAAAGCATAAGATCCTGCCCCAGTTGTCCGGCCGAACCAGTTACGAAAACCTTCATCTTCGCCATTACAGAGAATCCCCCAGACGGCTGCCGTACTGAAGTTCGGCATACTTCTGGTATTCTCCCGACTGGATGCGGGTCCACCATTCTTGATTGTTGAGGTACCACTGAATCGTTTCTTTAATCCCAGTCTCAAACGTATGCTTCGGCTTCCAGCCCAGTTCATTCGTGATCTTGGCTGGATCAATACCGTAGCGGCGGTCATGGCCTGGTCGATCCTGTACGTAAGTAATCAGGGAATCCGGTTTACCCAGTTCCTGCAGTACGGTGTTTACGATGTGCATATTGGTCCGCTCATTGTTGCCGCCGATGTTGTACACTTCACCGTTAACACCTTCATGAATAACGAGGTCAATCGCGCTGCAGTGATCCTCAACATAGAGCCAGTCACGGATATTCATTCCGTCACCATAGACAGGCAGCGCCTGATCAGCCAGTGCACGGGAGATCATAAGCGGGATCAGCTTCTCCGGGAACTGATAAGGACCGTAGTTATTGGAGCAACGGGTAATATTAACCGGCAGCCCAAATGTTTCGTGGTAAGCACGTACCAGTAAATCTCCACCCGCTTTGCTTGCGGAATATGGGCTGTTTGGAGTCAGTGGTGTTTCTTCTGTGAAGAGACCTGTAGCCCCAAGGGTTCCATAGACTTCATCCGTAGACACTTGCACGAATTTAGTGATACTGTATTTCTTCGCCGCATCCAGCAGTACCTGTGTGCCTAAGACATTCGTCTTCACAAACACCTCTGGCTCCAGGATACTCCGGTCTACGTGAGACTCTGCCGCAAAGTTAACTACAATATCCACGCCATCACCGATCAGCGCATCCATTGCCGCCACATCGGTAATGTCCGCCTTGACGAATGTATAGTTTGGATGGTTCTCGATTGATTTCAAGTTTTCCAGATTACCTGCGTAAGTCAACGCATCCACGTTAACGATCTTGTAATCAGGGTGTTGCTGCAGCATGTATATTACGAAGTTGCTGCCGATGAAGCCGGCTCCGCCGGTGATGAGGAGTTTCATTGGTTTTGACCACCTTTTTCAAAAAGAAATAATTGTATGCTATCGATTCCAGAGCGGAAACGATTCTGTACATTGAGTATTAATCAAAATTCAACTCAGCATCCTCTAATAACGGATGATGCTGATCTTTGCCAGACAACACCGGATTCGCTGTCGGCCAGTCAATCCCAAGCGCCGGATCACTCCATAGTATGCCGCGATCATGCTCAGGGGAATAATATTCGTCCACCTTATATAGAACTTGGGTGTTTGGCACAAGTGTGCAGAAGCCGTGAGCAAACCCCTTAGGGACCAGCAGCTGCCGCTTATTATATTCGCTGAGAAAAACCCCGACCCATTGTCCAAAAGTTGGAGAACTGCGGCGAACATCCAAAATAACATCATAAATGGCTCCGGTAAGTACACGGATCAGCTTCGTTTGGGCTTTGGGATTCAACTGATAGTGCAATCCCCGAAGTACGCCAACCTCTGCCGAGAGAGATTGATTGTCTTGGATGAATTTAAAGTTCACTCCTGACTTATGCATGACTTCTTCATTATAGCTCTCCATAAAAAAACCCCGGTTGTCGCCATGGACCACCGGTTCGAGTAGGCTTGCGCCTTGAAGTTGTAAAGGAGTGACTTTCATACAGGGCTCCTCCTCATATCTATAGTTTTAATGTACCAAACGACTCATCATACATTATATCTTTAGCCAGTTCATTCGCCTTCGCAAGTGAAGCATGTGTTCCAGCATCCGTCCACCAGCCGTTTAGAACATCGTAAGTCAGTTCATTCCTTTGAATATATGCATTGTTAACATCCGTTATTTCAAGCTCGCCGCGATTGGAAGGAGTGAGCCTTTTAATAATTTGAAAAACATTGCTGTCAAACATATATATGCCGGTTACTGCAAAACTGCTCTTAGGAATTTGCGGTTTCTCTTCAATAGAACTAATCTTATCATTTTGCAGCTCAGGTACACCAAAGCGTTGGGGATCTGTAACCTTCTGGATTAAAATTTTAGCTCCGTTGCCTTGAGCTTCGAAGTTCATAATATATGGAGTAATATCCTCTTCGAACACATTGTCGCCCAGAATGACTACACATTGCTCCCCTCCGACAAAATGCTCTGCCAGGCCAAGAGCCTGTGCGATACCGCCTGCTTCGTCCTGGACCTTGTAAGTGAAAGAAACCTGCATAGTGCTGCCGCTCCCCAACAAATTCACCACATCACCCATATGCTCTTTGCCGGTTACAATTAGAATATCATGAATGCCGGCTTGTTTGAGCTTATAGATGGCGTGAAAAATCATGGGGTACTTGCCGACAGGGAGCAAGTGCTTGTTGGTCACTTTGGTTAAAGGAAACAGACGGGAGCCTGTGCCTCCGGCTAGGATTATGCCTTTCATAAAATATATCCCCTCAAATTTTTAATAAACTTATTTGTATATGCTCTTTCATTGGATAAGACAGAAAGCTCCTATGATTATTAATAATATTCCAAAAATCTTTCTTAAGGTAATACGTTCAGATAAGAAATAATAGGAGATTATTAAGGTCCACAAATATGTTATAGAGGTTAAAGGATATACCTTTGTGTAAGGCAACATCCCTAATAAGATGACATTTAAGATTGCACTTATAAAATATAAACTGCCACCAACTAACAAAAACACAACAAAGCCTTTATTGACACCTATCTTATATGAAGAGAGTTTTTTAAATGAGTAACCACCAAATGCACCCATAAGTGTCATTAGAAGAAGAATGATTGCTTCTTTAACTATCTCCACCCCCAATCATAATCACTCCACATAATATAATCAGGGTACCGATAAGTTCTTTATAAGTAACCATCTCCAGCAGGAAAAAATATCCGATAAATAAACCAAATAGATATCCCACACTAAGCAATGGATGTAAAACAGACAGCGCACCATGACGGAATGCAATAAGCATTAATAAGGCTCCCAACGCATATAAACAAAACCCAAAAAATAAGTATAATAAACTTTTTTGATCAGATAACTTCCATAAAGCTTGACCTACAGAGGTACATAATGCTGAAAAAAGAATGAATACAATTCCTTTTTTATTATTCCTAAAGGATTGAAGCATTTTAAAGAACATTTTTTTCAATCCTCTCGTTCAAATCTGGTTATTATTTACTTATAAAGATGTTTAACCCTGTGAAGATCCAACTCATATTGCTTGCGAGAATTTGAGGATACAGTGTCCAATATCAATCCACAAGCTTGACTAAGAATAGAAAGATTAACCAAACCAACTGCAAGGATAGCTGATGGAACCTTCGTAATATATCTGTTCTGAAAAAACTCAACTATAACAGGAATGCCAATCAGTAAGCCTAACACTAAAAAAAAGGCAGCCCAGATCGAAAAAAACACCAACGGCTTGTAATCCTTAAAAAGTGTAAAGATAGTCTTAATCACTTTATATCCGTCTTTATAAGTATTAAGCTTTGACACACTTCCCTCAGGACGATCACGGTAATCAATAGGAATTTCTTTAATAAGAAATCGCTTATCCAAGGAATGAATACTAATTTCTGTTTCGATTTGGAATCCCGTACTCATTACAGGAAAAGACTTAACTATGAATTTATTAAAACCTCTGTACCCTGTCATAATATCGTTGATATCACTCTTATAAAGCGTATTAATAAGTTTTCTAACCAATTTATTTCCAAAATCATGAAAATTACGCTTGTTTTCTTGGGTATAGGTACCGTTAGATAATCTATCCCCAATTACCATATCAGCCTCATTATTTTTCAAAGGTTTCAATAAGTCATGCACAAACTCGGCTGGATAAGTGTCATCTCCGTCAACCATGATATAGTAATCAGCTTCAATATCAAAAAACATGGATCTTACAACATTCCCTTTTCCCTGTCTGTATTCTTTTCTGACAATTGCTCCATGAAGAGTTGCAACAGAAGCAGTTTGATCATTTGAATTGTTATCATAAACATAGATTTTGGCTTCTGGTAATTCCTTTCTAAAATCCGATATTACTTTTCCAATCGTTTTTTCCTCATTATAACAGGGTATTAATATTGCGATTTCCATTTTGTCTCCTTTTAATAAATAATAATTATTTTTTCATCCAACGAGTAATTCAAGCATTTTCTGCAGTTTGATCATTATTATAAATAATAAAGCCTAATAAAAAGAAGAATATAAAGAACTCAAAGTATATATATCTGTAATCCTGCCACGCCATAGAAACAGATAACGATAATACATTCGCTACCAAAGGTAAGAAGACCAGGTACATGTTGTTCATTTTACGAATAAAACAATAATAGATTAAGAGCAAAAACAGGATCATGTATAGTCCTCCCCTCCAAAATATTATATTAAGCATATCATTTTGAGAGGCACGATCCAGAATTGCTGTAAAGAAGCTTGTGAGACTATTGGGATGTCTTACCAAACCCATATCATTTTCGTAAACTCCATTGCTGTATTTATTATTGTAGGCATCTGCCGGCTGAGTAACGTCCCATATCAGATTCAACCCAGCCAAACGATCACTAATTACTACCATTGGATTTTTCACAAGAGTACTCAGATACATCGATAGAATTTCTTTTGTACTCTTTTGCGACAGCTTATTAATATATTCATATTGGTTATCAAAAATATACGGATCTGCAGAATATGGAGTGTAGAGTCTCTTCCATTCTTCTAACGGCATTATATCTTCCATGAAATTGGATGTTATAGATGATAAATCACCATCGTGATAAATTACACTTGCAATTCCGTGAACAGGAGCTGAGTATTGTACACCTGCTGGATTCGGAATAACTTTATAGGCCGAGTAAATAGGACCTTTGATTCCCGCAACCAAAATAACTGCTACAACCAAACTTATAATTATTTTATAATCCTTTTTTAAAATCACCCAAATGAATAATGCTATAATAGCCATTACAAAAGGGATTACACCATTATGTCTAAACAAATAAACACAACTCAATGCACCCGTTAAACTAATTAAATTGAGAATATTAGCTGAAAAGTTATTCTTCCTCACAACAAGTCTTGCGAACACTAATGTGAGCCATAGTAAAGAGATGGTATACGGTATATCCTTCCACAATGTCACTATATTGCTTCCGTTATTTGGAACAACTGCGAATAAAAACGCCCCAATGAAAGCCCATTTTTTAGGCATGCCGCAATTAACCAGAAGTACTAGAAATGAACTTATTACCGCAGCAGCAAAACACATTTGAAACAATGCAACCGATACGGGAGAGGGATAGATGCTTACAATCATCTTTATAACCAAGGTATGAAAAGCAGGATGCCAGTCACTTAATTGTTCTATTCCCAAAGCCTCTTTCCATTGGCTTATTGAGTCAGGGGAAATATTGGCAGGATTAAAAGCAATCAAGTACAATCCCCAAACAACCATCATAAGTGCGAACAGTTGAATCCACAAAAAAAGTTTATTGCTCGTAAATGAGCGGTCTTTATGAAGTATATTCTTCTGATGTAACCGATCAACAAATCTTATAAAAGATATCTCAAAAGGTATCAACCACAAGCAAAACAAAAAGAAAACAGATATATTTTTGATGTCAAAATAAAAGACGTTAGAATCCACGAACAACTTGTTGTTGAGAATAGCAAATGAAGAGTAACATGTAATGACCACGAAGAACATCTTTTGTGTTGTATTACTAAAATATTTCGAAAAATCACCTGATTGTATAGTTTTCATAAATGTAATTCCACATACTATAGAGATAAGTATTAAGAAACCGTCCATGATCTTATTGACTGAGAGACTTCCAGTTAAAATAAAAACAATCCAATATAAATATGCAAAAAATAAACAATACAGTTTGTTTTTATAATTACCTAGATTCAGTAATGCTAACGTTAACGAAATAAAGAATACAAATGCAGCAAAATGATATAATAAAATTTCAACACTGGAAATTCTCAATATATTCCCCTTGACTTCATAAGAATAACTTGAAGCCTCTGTGGAATAGAGATCTACCTTCTCACTTACAGAGTTTTCTTGAATATTTACTTGACCAGACCAAGGATGCTTTAGAAATAATATCTCTATCTTTTCTGAACGTTGAAATGGAATTTGTAGAGAGGCAGGTTGATCAGTAAAACTAATTAAAGAGCCTTCTCTCAATTCCCATGAATTAGGACGATTAACCTCGCTCAAATCCATTTCCAACCCATCAACAACAACACCTGTAATCCATACCTCGCTCGAATTTGAAAGAGGATTTTTCTCACCGGAAGCCGTTATAGTTACTAAGGAAGATTGACTTTCTTGATCTTTAAGTATTTCTCCACCTGCACCAATAATCAGAAGTGAGATAATAACAGAAAATATAATTCTCTTTCTATTAAGTAGAGGAGCATGTCCATTATTAATTTTTTTGATCAAATAGTATCCGAAAAACTGAACTACAACAAAGTAACTAAAAACAAGAGCGTATTGTAATACTGATTGAAGAGTATACAAATCCACAATCTCTGTTAGATAAAAAGAATTGCATATAATAATTAAAAATAATATTATTTTCTTCATACTTTAAACCTTTCTTAACCATCTTAGCAAAGCGCCTAATTTCCTCAAAGGAAGAGTGATTTTCCAGGACAATGTGGTTTCATAGGTGTGTATAATGTTCTTGTATCTATTGACAACCTCTTCTATTTCAGGAGAATAACTTGAATTTATATCTTTTGAGAAATAATCTATTAGAATTTGATTTTTGTATGATACTCCATCTTTAACATCCCACCACGAGGCATCGTAATGATGTATCGCTATATTATGACCATCATAAATATCTATGGTTAAGATATTCGCAGAATAAACTTTAATGTTATCCTTAAGCAATTGTGTTTCGCCATTCAGCTTTATTTTATAGTCTTTTTCCATCAAAGTTGTCAGCCTCTTTACTACTGTGAGGCTTATGTTTCTTGTGCCATCGGGGTTAAGAAAGTGCTCATTGTCATAGGTATGCAACCATTTACCCATCAAGCTATTCCCTTGCACGGCACCAAAGATACCCGCCTGAACGATTGCCTTCAATTCAAAAGCAAAGAACGCAGAATGTAATCTCAAAGCATCAATTCTTCCAGTTAACTCCATATCAGTATCAAGATAAAACCCACCTTGTTCGAAAAGTACCTTTATCCGAAAATAATCTGCGACAAACGCCCACTTCTTAGCTTCATATGCTTCCTTCACATACACATTTTCTTCCATGTTACAATTAGATTCATTCCATTCGATCAACTCGTAATCCCCTGCATATTTCCCCCAAGACTGAATACACTTTTGAATCAACTCGCTTTTCGGGCCATCCCCAAACCAAAAATAATGTATCTTCTTAGGTATCAATTTCTTATTCAGCAGATTGACAATTCTATTACTTTTAATTTCATCCAGTATATAGGGATTTCGGCTAAATATTAGTTGTTTATCTTTGGCATATTCCAAAAAATCATCTGCAAATTCCGGCTTAAATTCAATAAATGTTGTTATACTTTTATAAACAGCAAATTCAATCTCTGATTTGTAGCGCTCACATGCATTATCTAATACTCTTTGCCAAGAATTAATAACACCCTTTGTTCTTTCGTCCACACTATATGTAATAGAGTGTTGCCGTTGTCGGTAATAATACATTGGAAATTCTAAATAGCCTATACTGTTAGCATAGGACATATAAATAGGGGTAGTACCAATATCTTCATACCAATCACTCGAAAAAGTAAGTAGGTCAAAAAATTTTTTGGCATACAATTTATTGCAGGCAGTTGCTGGATCCATCGAATTAATAACGATTTGACTTGGAGTAAATGATTCACCCCTAAAGCCTTTAGCAACATGACCAGACTCCCAGCCATCCTGAACAACCATAAAATCGCAAAGTATGATATCATGCCCTTGTTTTGTCATTTCATACATAGATTGATACATTTTCGGATCAATCCAATCGTCCGAATCCACAAAACCGATATATTTCCCTCTCGCTTCTCTTACGCCAAAATTTCGAGCTTCTCCTAGCCCGCCGTTCTCCTTTTGATATGCTGAGATTTTTTCAGGATATCTGGCTGCATATTCTTCAATGATAAGTTGGGATGCATCTGTTGATCCATCATTCACAATGATAATCTCCAGACTCTCTAATGTTTGGTTAAGCAATGAGTCCAAACATTTCCTTAGATATTTTTCTACATTATAAACAGGTACTACAACAGAAACTTCTATTTCTTTTCCCATTTTATCCATCCATTCATATAGATTAATTAAAAAACAATTTAACCGATATCCTCACCTTTTTTAAATATATAGAAATCTGAGGGTGAGGTTATATCTTCATATCCTAGTTGAAAAGGATATTTATTAGGTATAAACTCGACAAGCATCCATTCTCCAAATTTTTCATGTACGTATCTCATAAACTTTCTATTTCTAAACTCAAGCCATTCCGTAAACTCCTCATGATTACTGGAGTAAATAATAACGTACTGATTTGAACTAGCAAATAAATTGTCCATATATCTCTCATAAACATCATCCTCATTAAGATGAAAGATTACATCAAGTGATAGAGAAAGATCATACTTTCTATCTAAATAAATCTCAGATTCATTAGTAGTATAAAATTTTTTGGAGCGGTCAGAGCTAAATTTAATTTTGTTTTTTTGAATAATCGTTTCCGATACATCCACTCCAACATATTCTTTATAGTTCATTAAAGATAGTTGATTTCCATCCCCGCATCCAAATTCAATTACATCTTGTATTAAATTTTCCTCGATAAAATTATTAATCACCTGTGCTTTAAATTCAGCCAAATGATTATAGGACCCTGTCCCTGAATTGAAACCATTTTTATAATGATTTTCCCAGAAATCCTTGGACTTGAAATCTTTAATTTCCTTCTGCTTCTTCACTAAGTTTTCATTTTCCAGCTTTAGTTTCTTGGTTTCCTCAATAGCTTGTTCAAGTTTTAATTGCATACTGGATTGTATAGTTGCATTTTTAATATTCAGTTCAGAAATATTTTTTTGAAGAACTTGAATGGATCCCTCGTTCTGCTCGTTCTGAACAAGAAGAACTCTATACTCTTGCTCTAAATTTGAGTATTGATTCATAATTTTTTTGTATTCATTTTCCTTAAAATCCACTATTCCCTGCTTTTCATCGACTACTTGTTGAAGCTCCTCACACGCCCGATAATACAAATTACGCTCGTTAATTAATCTATCAATTTGAGGAATTTTTTTCATTATTTTTTTTAATACCATTGACATTTCCATGCCCACCTCTCATTTAGGGCTTAAACTTCTTATAAAATTTATGCAAAGGAACAATAATCAACCGAAGACATCTTGCCTTGAATGAATTTTCATTATCTATGATATTTTTCCCGCTATGATAGAGTCGTCTCAAATTATCCTTTAGATTTCCCATATCAAAAGGGCCTCTATAAAAATAATCTTTTAACACAATATGTTTATATGAAATTTCCTCTTTGACATCCCACCAGGATGCATCATAATGATGAACCGCTATATTCTGGCCATCATAGACATCTATGGTTAAAACATTTGCAGAGTAAACCTTAACATTATCCTTGAGTAATTGTGTCTCTCCATTCAGCTTAATTTTATAGTCGCTTTTCAATAAAGCCGTAAGTCTCTTAACTACAGTAAAGCCTGTGTTTCTTGTACCATCTTGATTGAGAAAGTGTTCATTATCATAGGTTTGCAGCCACTTCTTCATTAAGACATGCCCTTGCACAGCACCAAGAATCCCTGCATGCACAATTGTCTTCGATTCAAAAGCAAAGAATGCAGAATGCATTCTCAACGCATCGATTCTTCTCACTAATTCCGTATCCGTATCAAGATAAAATCCACCCTGTTCGTAAAGCACCTTTATCCGAAAATAATCTGCGACAAATGCCCACTTTTTAGCTTCATATGCTTCTTTCACATACGTATTTTCTTCCATATTACAGTTAGATTCGTTCCATTCGATCAATTCGTAATCCCCGGCGTAATTTTTCCATGACTGAATGCAATTTTGAATCAACTCACTTTTCGGATTGCCCCCAAACCAAAAATAATGTATCTTCTTCGGAATTAGCTCTTTTGTTAACAGATCGGATATCTTCCCATCTTTTACTGCCTCTTGAAAATAAGGATTTACCGCAAAAATCTCACCATGTTCCTTTGCGAATCCCAAAAAATCATCTGCAAAGGCTGGTTTGAAATCTAAAAACACTACTATGCTTTTATAAACTGCAAATTCTAATTCTCTTTTATAATATTGATTTGAATGTTCCAGAACTCTTCTCCATGAATTCACTACTCCGACTGTTCTGAGATCCGTACTATATGTTATAGAAGTTCCCCGTTGTAGATAATAATATAGTGGAAGTTCCACATAACCTATGCTAGCTGCATAAGATAAGTAGATCGGAGTAGTTCCAATATCCTCATACCAATCTCTACTGAACCCAATCAGATCAAAAAACCTTTTGGCATACAGCTTATTGCAGGCAGTAGCAGGATCGATTGAATAAATCAATATTTCTTTGGGTTGAAAGGTCTGTCCCCTAAAACCTTTAGCCACATGCCCGTTCTGCGAGCCTTCCTGAACAACGAGAAAATCACACAGAACGATATCATGACCCTTTCTTGTCATCTCATACATAGACTTATACATTTCGGGATCAACCCAATCGTCAGAATCAACAAAACCAATGTACTGCCCTCTGGCTTTTCTGACCCCATAATTACGCGCTTCCCCTAATCCACCATTCTCCTTCTGATACGCAGAAATTTTCCCTGGATATCTCGCCTCATATTTATCTATAATATCTTGAGATGCATCGGTTGATCCATCATTCACGATGATGATCTCCAGACTCTCCAATGTCTGGTTAACCAATGAATTCAAGCATTTTTCCAAGTATCTCTCTACATTATAAACAGGTACAATAACAGATACATCGACTTCTTTCTCCATCTTATCCATCCATTCATTAGTCCTATTTATACAGAACACTTTTAATATTTCTCACAATAGCATTTAACATTCCAAACGATATCATCAAAAAACCAAGATTCCACGGATTTTTCTTCAAATATTCTTTTCTGATCTTCCAATCCCAGTATAGATGGTTTATAATTTTTGAATTTCCATATTCATTTAAGTCTGTATCAACTCTTTTATGGTAAAATGCAAGACTATCCGAGATAATCTTAACTTCATTTTCACATACAAATCTTATATTAAACTCCCAGTCGCCCAAAACAGGCAGATCTTCACGATAAACTCCAATGGTCTCCAATGCAGATTTTTTATAAACAAAAGCATTAGTAGTAAATAGATTTTTTCTAGCCAACTTAAAAAGAGTGACATGTCTTAGGCTGGGATTAAATAAACTCTCTTTTAATTGAACGATTTCATCATTTATTATCTTCTCATATACCAGATTGGTTTGTGTTGCCACACCAGCATATCTTTTATCATTTTCCAACTCCTGAATTGTAAAATTCAAAAAATCAGTACTCCATGTATCATCATCATCAAGCAGCGCGATATATTCCCCGTTGCTGTTCTTGATTCCAATGTTAGTCGCAACCTCCATGTCGTAGGCTTTCTTTAAATGAATAATGTGAAGCCTGTCATTTAATGAGCAATCAAACTCTTGCACTATTGCCTTTACTAGATTGCTGTCGCCACCATTGTTAATCAATTGAATTTCCCAAGCTTCAAATGACTGATCTAAAACACTTCGGATAGCTCTTCTTAGTAATAAAGGACGATCTTTGGTTCTGATAATAACAGAAACTAATGGCTTCAATATGACCCCCCTCTGCGTTTAACTTATACTATATAAATCCACTATTTCTTCAGCTGTTCCGATCATCTTCATTTTTCCTTTTTCAATCCAAAGCGCCTTGTTACATATTTCTTTAACTTGTTCGGCAGAATGAGAAACAAACAGCACAGTAGCCCCATCCCCCAACAGTTCATTCATCTTCTGTTTGCATTTCTCCTGAAATTTATAATCTCCAACGGCCAGAACCTCATCAACAATTAAAATTTCCGGTTTGATCGTTGTAGCTATTGAAAACGCTAATCTTGCCACCATTCCCGAAGAGAAGTTTTTGATTGGAATCTCTATAAAATCATGTAATTCTGAAAAATCAACTATACTCTCATAACACTGATCAATAAAATCTCTTGAATGTCCCAGAATAGCCCCATTTAAATATATATTTTCTTTAGCGGAAAGATCAAAATTAAATCCGGCTCCTAATTCTATAAGCGGGGCCAAACTACCTTTTATCTTTACGTTACCAGTGGTAGGCTTTAAAACTCCTGCAATAATTTTCAGTAGTGTACTTTTACCTGCCCCATTTAATCCGACTAAGCCGAATGTCTCTCCTCTTTTTATGTTAAAATTTATATTTTCCAGAGCAGTGAATTCATTATAAAATAATTGCCTTTTAAAAAGCTTTACTACGTACTCCTTAAGATTATCCACTTTCTCAGTGCTAAGATTAAACAACATGGATACATTATTGACTTCAATTATATTATCGGGTTCCATTCTTAAACCTCCGAGCTGAATTAAACATATAAAATAAATTTATCTTGTTTTTTATAGAAAGCATAAAAACCAATTATAAAACTAACTATTCCAATTGACAGACAAATAATATTGTCTTTAACTGTCGGGAAACTTTGGTACATAACAATCTGCCTAAAAAAGTCAACCATATAATAAAGAGGATTAATAGTAAAAATAAATTGATATTTTTCAGGTAAAACAGTTGGTGGATAAAAAAGAGGTGTGAAATACATCCACGCGGTAGTAAAAACCTCATATAAATAGCTTATATCTCTAAAAAACACATTATAAGCAGATAGTAGAAGCCCAACACCTGTCGCAAACAAAAATACATAAAAAATAGGAATGGGCAACAATAAAATTACTGGTGTAATTTTCACTCCTACCACTAACATAACTATCAATAGAGCTACAAGAGAAAACCCCGTATTAACCAATGAAGATAGACATCTAGCCAACGGAAAGATATATTTAGGAACGTAGACTTTTTTTATTAATGAGGCGTTTGCCACCACTGATCCCATTGATGAAGCAGTACCTTGGTAATATAAATCCCAAACGATCCGACCAGTCAGAACATACACCGGAAAGTAAGGGATATCACTCTTAAATAAGTTGGAGAATACCAAGGTCAGTACAACCATCATCATCAAGGGCTGCAAAACACTCCATATAATGCCTAATACTGATCTTCTGTATTTTAATTTAATATCGTTAATCACTAATTCACGAAGCAAATGTCTATACTTTATGAAATTAGCCCAATAATTTTTCATCATAACTACTACCCCTTAGTTTGATTCTTTTCTGTAATAGAGCTCTCTGCGTGATAATTAATTGTTTCTTTCAATCCATACTCTATGGAATAAACAGGCTTCCATCCTAACGCCTTTATGGCAGCTCTGTTATCTAGACAGCTATGCTGTATATCACCCATTCGTTCATCCTCATAACGAATCTCTGTCGATTTACCTGATTGAATATCCATTTTTCTCACAAGATCATTTAAGGTAATTGAACAATTGGTGCTAATATTATAGATCCCATCAACTTCACTATGAATAGCTGATATATTTGCATTTACTACGTCCTGAACATATATAAAGTCTCTGGTTTGCTCACCATTTCCGAATATTGTTATTTCCTTGTTGTTTATTATCTGATTCGCAAAAATGGATATTACACCAGCTTCGCCCATATGATCCTGTCGTGGACCAAAAACATTAGAGTATCTCAAAATTGAATACTGGAGACCATATAGCTTCGAATATGTTCTTATGTAATACTCGGGAACTAACTTAGAGATTCCGTAGAAAGAAATAGGGTCCGTAGGATGGTCTTCATCTATTATTTCATTTTTTGGAATTCCATACACAGCAGCAGATGATGAATAAATAATTTTCCTTACATTATATTTTTTGCATTTTTCCAGAACACTTACAGTCCCGCGGATGTTTATTTCCTGATCAAGCAACGGGTCACGAATAGATTTAGCGACATTTACTTGAGCTGCTAAATGTAATACAACTTCAGGACTAAATGTTTCAAAAACTCTTTCAAGCATAGGGGAGTTTAGGTCCATATCAAAGAAAATCGCTTTTGAATTTATATTTTCTTTTTTTCCTGTTAACAAGTTATCAACGATACCAACTTCATGATTTTCCAGTAACAATTGATCAACTATATTGGAACCGATAAAGCCAGCTCCTCCCATTACTAAAATTCTCAATGTAATTCCTCCGTAAAAAGTGTATTTTATTATTCTCATATACTACATTTTGCTGAAGCTAATATTATGCTAAAATATCCTCGTACCTACAGGAAAAGGAGATTATAACGTGTCGAAACAAGTATACGGTAAAAATGCTGTACAGTCGAGAAATGTTGAAAAAATATCCAGCTACATATGGGCTTTGGTTATTGGTTTTATTGTATTTTTGGCTTGGACCCCATTTCAGGTGGGATTGTTTAACGGACAGCAGATCGACTTTGAGAAGCCAATCTTCGTGTCAACGCTGCTGAGCAGCCTGATGCTGCTGGTCTGGATTGGCTTATACTTCACAAAGTTCAAGTTAGATGGTGAGCGCGACTTACTGGCAGTGGCTTCATTGCTGCTTCCGATCACATATGCTTTGTCGCTTATTGGCGCTGCTTCGCATTATATGGCGATGAATCTGCTGCTTATTCAGAGCATGTATGCCGCAGTATTCATTATAGCGTTATATTTGCTTCAACAAAAGCAACTAAATGTTGTCATTCAGAATGCCATTTTGGCGATTGCTTACTTTATTGTCGGCTTCGGGCTGCTAAACTGGCTCGGGAGCTCGAAATTCGCCGGGAGTCTGGTTGGCTGGTTCTCCAACACCGTGCGTGGTGGTAAATATTTGGATGCTGTAATGACAGACTCTAACGGTCTGCGCCTCACCTCCATTTTCCAATATGCAAATACGTATGCAGCGTTTCTGATGGCCTTCTTATTCGTTGCCGTATATGCGCTGGTTCGCTCAAAAAAATGGTACGGCGTCCTTACCCACAGCTTCATGCTTGTACCAATTATTGTGTCACTCCTGCTAACTCTTTCCCGCGGTGGGCTTGTCATGCTGCCAGTGGTGTTCATTCTGCTCTTGCTGTTCCTTAAACCTGCCCAGCAGATTCTCTGGATTATTCATCTGGCAGTTTCCGGTATTGCTGCATTGCTGGTCACTAGTCCGCTAACTACGCTCGGAACGGAGCTAAACACTGCTTTCACTTCATCGGCTGCTTTGAAAGCCTGGGCTTACCTTCTGGGCGCTTCTGCTGTAGTTGCTGCTCTAAGTTGGGTTATCCAGCGTTTTGCTGCTCCAAAGCTGCAGGCGAAGCTGGGAAGCTGGGAAGCACGCAAGGGAACCGGATTATGGATTCCGCTCGGTTCGGTTATCCTTGTTGCATTCATTGCCTTCCTGTTCATTGGTACAAGCGTTCGCAGCATTCTGCCTGGTAACATTCAAACCCGGCTAGAGAATATTAACTTTAAGCAGCACAGTGTACTTGAACGTATCACATTTTATAAAGATGCTATGAAGGTTGTGAAGGACTACCCGATTCTGGGCGCCGGCGGCGGCGGCTGGTCTTCCTTATATGAGCATTATCAGAACAATCCGTACACAAGCCGGCAGGTTCACAACTTCTTCCTGCAGTATCTGATTGAAGTCGGTATCGTTGGATTTATTGTGTTCATGGGCTTTATCGGATATATTTTCTACAAATATATTCGCACTTACCTCAAGCGGGAGAAGGATGAGTTTAATAACGGGTTCTTTTTCTGCATTATCGCCCTGTCCATCCTGATCCACAGCCTGCTGGACTTCAACTTAAGTTATGCGTTCATGGGAATACTGATATTCATCGGGCTGGCAGGCATGGGAGCTGTTATGGACAGTAAGCCGCTGCGCCGGAGCTGGAATAAACCCGGACTGCGTTTCGGATATTTCGCTGCGCTGGCGGTCGGCAGTGTGTTCCTGATCTTCCTGTCCATCAGCTATATCGGATCAAGCAATGATGCCCTCAAAGGCAAGACTTTGGTCAGCGTGAGTCAGTCCTATGAAGAGATTAAGACCCCGCTTGCAAAGGCACTGAAGAGCCGCCCGTTCCAGCCGGAATCGGCAATTTATCTGGCTTCCCTTGATCTGACGGTCTTTAGACAAACACAAGATGAGCAGTATTTGACTGAAGCTTATGATGTACTGAGCCGTGCATTAAAAGACGAGCCTTATAATAAGGATCTGCTGAAACAACTGGCCAGTTACTACCAGCTCAAGGGTGACAATGACCAGAGCTTTAACGTATACCGTGATAATGCAGACAAATTCAACTGGGATATCGATTGGTACGAAACGTTGATTAGCCGTTCTGAGACTCTCGCTGCGGCAGCCGATGCTCAGAATGATGAAGCTAAGAAACAGGAATATCTGACAGCCGGCTTAGACGCATATCAGCATGTAGTCGATGGAGTTGAGCATCTTAAGACTTTACCGCCTGAACAGCTGCAGGGCCGGCCGTTCTCCATTACTCCAACAATTGCTTTGAATGCCGCTAAAATGCAGGCACTGTCCGGGCAGGCTGAGCAAGCAGCCGCTACCTTGAAGCTCGGATTTACAGATTCATATGCTGATATTGCTGCTAGCGCAACACTTTGGGATACCAACTGGTACAGTTCACTGATTGCCCGTGCCTATGAACTGGCACAGCAGTCGTTTAGCCAGCAGGATGAGACAAACAAGGTTATTCATATCAATATTGGACTTACAGCCTATAGTCAGGTTGCAACTGATCTGCAGGGCCAGTCCCTTCCTGCTGCGGTCAACTTGAATGCAGGACGACTTCAGTATATGGCTGGTCAAGTGCAGGCGGCTGTAGCAACCCTAAAGCTTGCCTTGACTGATGATTACAGCGATGTCTCCAATCGCGAAGCTGCACGCTGGTATCTGGCCGCATTGAAGAAGATGGAATCAGCTCAAGATCAGGCCGTCTATGATAAGCTCATCGCTGCTGATCCTGCAGAGGCAGCTGCGATTGATACGATTGTGAATACGCAGTACTAAAAGCTATATGGAAAAAGCGGCCCGCTGTCTAAGGACAGTCGAGCCGCTTTTTTGTCGTAATAATTTATTGAAAAAGCACCGAATTATTGCAGTGCAAACACAACCTGCTATCTAATGTACAGCCTCTCTTCATCCTCAATAACTTGCTTCAGATATTGCAGCAAGCCTTCTTTTAGCTCCTCATGCTGCAGCGCATAGTGGATGCTTGTCTGAATGAAACCCATTTTCTCCCCGACATCATGCCGTCTTCCTTCAAAGTCATATGCAATGATCCGCTCTACTTCACTTAAACGGGAGATGGCATCCGTCAGCTGAATTTCTCCGCCTACACCGACCTGCTGTTCGCCAAGCATATCAAAGATACGTGGTGTCAGAATATAACGTCCCAGGATCGCCAAGTTGGAAGGGGCATCCTCTCTCTTAGGCTTCTCCACCAAACGGTTGGCTTTGTATACACGATCAGCCAGCTCCGTACCATCTACCAGGCCGTACCGGGAAACCTCTTCCCACGGTACCTGCTGAACGCCTACGATGGAGGATTTGTATTGATCATATACGTCAATCATCTGTTTGAGACAAGGCTTGTTTGACTCAACTATGTCATCACCAAGGAGTACGGCAAACGGTTCATTACCAATGAACTTACGGGCACACCAAATAGCATGTCCCAGTCCGCGCGGTTCCTTTTGACGGATGTAGTGGATGTCAGCCATCTCTGATGATTTGCGTACTGACTCCAGCAGTTCCCACTTCTGCTTCTCTGCCAGGTTGAACTCCAGTTCAAATGAATTATCGAAATGATCTTCAATAGCACGTTTGCCTTTCCCGGTTACGATGATAATATCTTCGATGCCAGAAGCAACTGCTTCTTCAACAATATATTGGATCGTTGGCTTGTCTACAATCGGCAGCATTTCTTTAGGCATTGCTTTGGTCGCAGGCAGGAATCGTGTGCCTAAACCGGCTGCGGGAATAATGGCTTTACGAATCTTCATGACATAGCTCCTTTTGTCTTCTCTAGCTTTACCGCAGTTTTTAGCGAACTCCGGCATAATTAAATCCATTATAGCAGTTCAGGAAGTTTTTTGGCAGTTATATTGTTATATATTAGGATCAGTTACTGTATATACAAAAAAAAGCCAGAGTGAGCCCAGACGCTTCTTATTCGCCCTTGAGTCACCCTGACACTATATAATAATTTAGGCTTTAATTAAGAATCACTTCGCATTCACCAATTGCCCGCGTGTAACGCCAAGCTGATTAGTAGCCTTCAGGCTTTTCCAGACCTGTGTACCAGAAATTTCTCCGCGCAATGCACGGCTGTATAGGCTGATGACCTCAGCTACCTGCTCCGGCGTCTCCTCCAGAAACTCTACGCGGTAAGAGGATACCCCGAGTTCACGGAAGTGGTTCAGATATTCTGCACCCGACTGCTCAACAGCATTATAAACCGTATTGCGGCAGCCTTCATCCACCCGGACAGGATGAGCCATACCGATCCGGTCCTGCAGTGAAGCGCGGTGATCCTCACATGGGCGTCCGCAGTTAGTGTAGTCGGTTCCTTCACTCATGAAGGTACAATATACACAGTGCTCCGTATGGAACATCGGCAGATGCTGATGGATAACAACCTCCATCCGGGAGGTGTCACTGCGTCCGAGCAGATCAACCATCTGCTGGATGTTCAGATCATACGACGGCGTCACCATATCACAGCCAGCCTCGAGGAACAGATTGACTGCTCTATGATTGGCGATGTTCAGCGAGAAATCGCCGATCAGCCGCGGATGAACAGCATCCGGATGCTCCATCCGGTGGCGCAGATAATAATACAGCGCGCCGGTATTGCGCACGAGCACAGCATCCGGCTGCAGCCGCAGGATGTTAGCATGGTAGCCGTTCTCGTTCGGCATATGAATCCGCGGCGTGGCCAGCGCAATACTGGCCCCTGCAGCCCGCACAGCTTCTACTGCCGCCGGGAACTGCTTGATGAACTCGAAGTCGGCATAAATGCATCTTACGCCGGCTTCGAGCGCAGCCTGTACCTGCGGCAGGCTGCGGCACAGCGCGGTGAGCTCCGCTTCACCGCCGCCCACGCCAGCGGTGTCCCTGCGGGAGACGCCGCCGTAGACCTCTACCTCCCGTTTCACATACACGGGAGGCTTCGGGCGCTCGCCCGCAAGCAGCTCCACCGCCTGGCGGCGGATGCTGTTAAGCTCGCGCATAGGTACAATTACGTCGCCTTCCAGCTGCGACGTCAGGCGCTCCAGCTGGAACACAGTCCCGCCCAGGCGGCCGAATTGTTCTTCCAGCAGCGCGGTATCCATCGGACGCTTCTGCGCAGTCTCCAGCAGCAGCTCCGAGTTCACCTGTACGGTCACGCCCTTCTGCGTGTCCGTCCACCAGGTAGCCAGCGGCTCGCCTGCGCGGCCTTCCACTTTCACCTCTACTGGGAATACGCGGTAAGGCTTCTCGGTCTCGTACGACTGTCGCAGCGCCTTGTCCAGCGCCGGATCATTCGTCTTCCAGATGCGGTCGCCGACATGCAGACGGCGCAAATCAACATCGTTGCGGCCGGGTACGATGTCGATAATCCAGCCCTCGCCGGCCTCGCCTTCCAGCTTAACGCCTTTGCGGCGCAGATCATAGACGCGTCCGCCCTCTTCTTTCTTCGTTGGATCTCCAGCATCAAAAACAATCCCGTCCCCGCGCTTAAGCGGAGCATGAGTACGGCAGACTACACCATCGCGCAGGATCTGCTCGACGGTCCCCATGTATACTCCACGGCTTTTCGGGAAGGTACCGTCTACCAGCTTCTTGTTGTTAGTACCTTCCAGGAAGCCGTGGGTGAAACCACGGGAGAAGCTCTGTTGCAGCTCACGTCGGTCTTCCTTTGAAGTCGGTGTCCAGTTGCCGTCAAAATACTTATCAATCGACTTACGGTACTTGCTGACTACATTCGCCACATATTCCGGGCTTTTGAGCCGGCCTTCAATTTTGAAGGAGGTTACACCTGCCTCAATCAGCTCAGGCATAAGGTCAATTGCAGCAAGATCCTTAGGAGAGAGCAGGTAAGTCACATCCCCCATCGGCTTCACCACTCCATCCACCATCAGATCATACGGCAGGCGGCAAGCCTGGGCACATTCCCCGCGGTTCGCCGAGCGTCCGCCCCACATTTCCGAGGTTAGACACTGTCCCGAGTAGGACACGCACAGCGCACCATGCACGAATACTTCCATCGGCAGGCGGGCCTGCTCACCAATCGTGCGGATTTGCTTGAGGTTATTTTCACGGCCGAGGACTACACGTTCCAGCCCCCAAGGCTTCGTAAACTCCACGGCTTCCGGTGAAGTAATCGTCATCTGTGTAGAACCATGAATCGGGAAGTCCGGCGAAATCTCGCGGATCATCTGCACCAGACCCAAATCCTGTACAATTACCGCATCCACGCCGGCATCGACGCAGGCATCAATCAGTTCTTTCGCATCTGTCAGTTCGTTCTCAAACACCAGTATATTAAAGGTCAGGAACCCCTTCACTCCGTAGCTGTGCAGAAAGGCCATAATCTCCGGCAGCTCGTCCATCCGGAAGTTGTTGGCTCTGGCCCGTGCATTGAATTTCTCTACGCCAAAAAAGACAGCATCCGCCCCGTTCGCCACCGCTGCACGCATGCAGTCCCAGTCTCCCGCCGGAGCGAGCAGCTCCACATCTTCTCTGCGTATTTGTTGCTCTTTCATTTATATCCTCCTAAACCGCCATTCAGCGGGTCATTTACAGCTTTTTAACTTATCTATTGTATCAAATATCACATCTTGATGCTATCTAAATGGCAAGAATTATATGAATAAAAGAGGCGTTTGTGTAAAAAAAACACCTCTAAACCGCCGCCGGACGGTAAAGGTGTCTCCAAGAAATTTTGCTTATGAATTTGTGCCCATGTATCCTTGATCCCTTAACTCAGCTTAACCAATGCATAATCATCGCATAGTCAGATACCAGAAAAACCAGCAGGCTCACCACGGAGAAGCCGATGGCAAACTTGTTCTTTTGCGGGGCTCTGAGGAGCCGGACCACACCAATAAGAATTAAAATCGTGAAGGCAATCATAAATACATCGAAGGTATGAAATTTAGACGGTCCTTGCGCGGCAGCTTCTGCAAGCAGCATGGCAATCCCTCCCTGAAAGTGTGGTCAAGCCAGTTCATCTAATTCATATCACCTTCTATGTTACCGTTACCATTTCATTGACGCAATAGTAAATACGGAAAAAGTTCATGTTTTCGTCACTTTTATTCTAAAAACAGCACAGTCTCGGTTAACTAAAGAGGCATCCATCATTGACCAAGTAGTGCTATGATGAGTCAGATTGTTGCTGCATCTGCTTCAGAAGCTCACCGTTCCGTTTCACCTGGTCAAATAAATACGGCAGAAGGAAGGGAATCCCCTCTTGAAATACATTGAATTCGGAATAGGAAATACATGGCTGGTGTGGACCGAAACTGAGCTGCCTGATGGGTCAGAGATCGAAGTGCGGGGAATTGCCGGGCCGGTCAAATGCCGTTCCCTGTATCTCATACTTTGGATCAGAAGAACCGTCTGGGTCCTGGATTCGCAGGAAGGTTTCAAAAAAACGGCCAAAACAAAGAACCGTTTCAAGCTCATCTTCGGAATCCGCAGCGAGTTATAGGGACCTGCTGTACGCAAATAACAGGGAATAATCTCTTCCGCTTCTGCTTATATAAAAAACACCCCCAAGCCTTCGCTTAAAAGCGGGCTTGGGGGTGTTTTCAATCATTCTCTTCTCCAGCTACACCGTATCCGAGGTCTGGAGCTCAAGCGCCAGCGTACGCTCCGTATCGCGGATAAGAACCGGCTTCAAATACCGGCCGGTATACGACTCTTCGACCGTAATCAGCTTCTCCGGGGTTCCGGTAGCCAGCACAGTACCGCCGCCGCTGCCGCCTTCCGGTCCCATATCAATAATATAGTCCGCAGTTTTGATTACATCCAGATTATGCTCGATAACCAGTACGGATTCACCGGACTCCACCAGCCGGTGCAGCACTTCAAGCAGACGGCCAATGTCGTCCACATGCAGGCCTGTTGTCGGCTCATCCAGAATATAGAGTGTCTTGCCCGTACTGCGGCGGTACAGCTCGGATGCAAGCTTCACGCGCTGTGCTTCGCCGCCGGACAGAGTTGTCCCCGGCTGGCCGATATTGATATAACCCAGACCTACATCAAGCAGGGTCTGCATTTTGCGGTGGATGCGCGGAATATTCTTGAAGAATTCCGTTGCATCCTCCACCGTCATCTCCAGCACGTCGGAGATATTCTTGCCTTTATATTTGACTTCCAGCGTTTCGCGGTTATACCGTTTGCCTTTGCAGACTTCGCAAGGCACATATACATCCGGCAGGAAGTGCATCTCAATCTTGATAATGCCGTCTCCGCGGCAGGCCTCACAGCGCCCGCCCTTCACATTGAAGCTGAACCGCCCCTTCTGGAAGCCGCGGACCTTAGCTTCGTTGGTCTTGGAGAACAGATCACGGATATCGTCGAACACACCTGTATAGGTGGCCGGGTTGGAACGCGGAGTTCGTCCAATCGGCGACTGGTCAATCTCGATGACTTTATCCAGATTCTCCAGGCCGCGGATTTCTTTGTGCAGGCCGGGCCGGACCTTAACCGCCCGGTTAAGCTGGCGCGCCAGACTCTTGTAAAGAATCTCGTTAACGAGCGATGATTTGCCCGAGCCGGATACCCCGGTTACAGCCGTAAAGACACCCAGAGGAATCTTCACATTCACGTTCTTCAGGTTGTTCTCCTGGGCCCCGCGGATCTCAATCCAGCGGTCATCAGTCGGCCGGCGCTTAGAAGTAACCGGAATGAACTTCCGTCCGCTCAGATATTCCCCTGTCAGGGAATTCGGGTCCTGCATGATCTCGTCCGGTGTGCCCTGGGCAATTACCTGACCGCCGTGAATGCCGGCCCCCGGACCAATATCAATAATATAATCTGCCGCCATCATCGTGTCTTCGTCATGCTCTACGACGATCAGGGTATTGCCCAGATCCCGCATGTGAGCGAGTGTAGCGATCAGGCGGTCATTATCCCGCTGATGCAGCCCAATGCTCGGCTCATCCAGAATATACAGGACTCCCATAAGACTGGAACCAATCTGTGTAGCCAGCCTGATCCGCTGTGCTTCACCGCCGGACAATGATCCCGCCGCACGGCTGAGCGTCAAGTAATTCAGCCCGACATTCACAAGAAATCCGAGCCGGCTGCTGATTTCCTTTAGAATCAGGTGGGCGATAGCTGTTTCCTTCTCGCTGAGTTCAAGCTTTTCGAAGAAATGAAGACAATCCCCGATCGACAGGTCTGTAACATCCGCCACATTCTGCTTATTGATGGTTACGGCAAGGATTTCTTTCTTCAGCCGCTTCCCTTTGCAGGAGTGGCAGGGCTTGGCGCTCATGAAGCCTTCAATGAACTCACGGATTCCCTCGGAGGCGGTATCACGGTAACGGCGCTCCAGGTTAGGAATGATGCCTTCAAAAGCTACCAGGGCATCCTTCTTCTGTCCAAAGTCGTTCTCGTACCGGAAGCGGATCTTCTCGCTGCCTGTACCATGCAGCAGCTTGGTCATATGCTCTTGCGGCAGGCTGCTCACCGGCACATTCTGCGGGATGTTAAAATGCTCGCAGACGGATTTCAGGAACTGCGGATAGTAATTCGATGTACTGCCTGTCCAGGCCAGGAACGCGCCTTCTTCGATCGATTTCTCCGTATCCGGTATCAGCAGATCCGGGTCGACCACCATATTCATACCCAGTCCGTCACATTCCGGGCAGGCGCCGAACGGGCTGTTGAAGGAGAACATACGTGGAGCAAGCTCCTCTATACTGAAGCCGCAGACCGGGCATGCAAAGCTGGCACTGAACAAAAGCTCTTCCTGGCCCATCACATCAACCAGAATCTGGCCGCCCGACAGCTTGAGCGCAGTTTCCAGAGAGTCGGTCAGACGGGTCTCTATATCATCCTTAATGACAATCCGGTCAACAACGACCTCAATGGTATGCTTCTTGTTCTTCTCCAGCACAATTTCTTCCGTAACCTCACGCAGCTCGCCATCCACGCGCACACGAACAAACCCCTGCTTTGAGATATCCGTAAAGATGCCCTTGTGCTCGCCCTTGCGCCCGGTAATTACCGGGGCCAAAATCTGCAGGCGGGTCTTCTCCGGATATTGCATAATCCGGTCAACCATCTGCTCAACGGTCTGTGACGTAATCTCAATGCCATGATCCGGGCAATGCGGATGCCCAATCCGGGCAAACAGCAGGCGCAGATAATCATAAATTTCTGTTACCGTACCTACGGTAGAACGCGGGTTGCGGCTGGTGGTCTTCTGGTCAATCGATATCGCCGGGGACAGCCCGTCAATGGAATCCACATCCGGCTTCTCCATCTGGCCCAGGAACTGGCGGGCATAGGCAGACAACGACTCGACGTACCGGCGCTGTCCTTCAGCGTAGATGGTATCGAAGGCCAGCGACGATTTACCTGAGCCGCTCAGTCCTGTCAGCACGACGAAACGGTCACGCGGAATCGTTACGTCGATGTTCTTGAGGTTGTGGGCCCTTGCACCCTTAATTACTATACTTTCGTTCGCCAACGGTACCTCTCCTTTTATGGAAACTTATAAAATTTCAAAACATTTGACAAAAATATTTTCGATCCCTCCCAAACTCTCCCTTCCAAGGGAGGGCCCCAAGGGTTGCACCCTCTGGACACCCGCATAAAAGCTTGGCGAAAAGAGTTAGGATGGGATGGAATGGGCTACTGGGGCGGTAGGCCCGCTAATCCCTGCGGGACCGCTATACTCTGAGAGCAGGCTGTCCCTCCGGGATGCGCAAAAGCTCAACTGCAGGCTGGCCCTCCGGGATGTGCAAGAGCTTAACTGCAGGCTGTCCCTCCGGGATGCGCAAGGGCTGAACTGCGGCTGTCCCTCCGGGATGCGCAAGGGCTTAAGTACAGGCTGTCCCTTCGGGACGCGCTAAGTGCGGACTGCAAATCTATCTTCAAAAAGAACGGCCAGTGAAGCGCCGTTCCGTGATCGGTAAGGTGAGATATGCCGGGAAGGATTACTCTGCCCGGAGCTCGAGCAGGGCATCGCGCAGCTCGGCGGCGCGTTCGAATTGCAGGTTCTTGGCGGCGTCCTTCATCTCGGCCTCCAGACGCTGCATTAGACTCATCTTGTCTTTTTTGCTTAGCTTACCGCCTGCACCGGTAAGGTAATCGGCTTTGGACTCGGCGACCTTGGTCGCCTCAATGATTTCGCGCACTTTCTTGTTGATCGTCGTCGGCGTGATGCCATGCTTCTCGTTATGTGCCATCTGGATTTCACGGCGGCGCGCAGTTTCACTCATCGCCTTCTCCATCGAATCGGTGATACGGTCACCGTACATGATGACCCGCCCGCCGGAGTTACGGGCGGCGCGGCCGATCGTCTGGATCAGCGAGCGTTCAGAGCGGAGGAAGCCTTCCTTGTCGGCATCGAGGATGGCAACAAGCGAAACCTCCGGCAGGTCAAGCCCTTCTCTTAACAGGTTAATACCCACGAGCACATGGAAAGTACCGAGACGGAGGTCACGGAGGATCGCCATCCGCTCAAGCGTCTTAATATCAGAGTGCATGTAGCGTACTTTAATTCCGATTTCCTTGAAGTAATCGGTGAGATCCTCAGACATCTTCTTCGTGAGCGTCGTAACCAGAACCCGTTCATCACGTTCTACACGGTCACGGATTTCACTGATCAGATCATCGATCTGCCCTTCAGTCGGACGCACCTCAATGATCGGATCAAGCAGGCCGGTTGGCCGGATAATCTGCTGGACCATCGTGTCGCAGTGCTCCATTTCATAGGGTCCAGGTGTAGCCGAGACATAGACAATCTGGCTCACCTTATCTTCGAATTCCTCGAACTGCAGCGGGCGGTTATCGAGCGCAGACGGCAGGCGGAACCCATGCTCTACCAGCACGGTCTTGCGCGCCCGGTCACCATTGTACATCGCCCGGATCTGCGGCAGTGTCACATGGGACTCATCTATTACAATCAGCATATCATCCGGGAAGTAATCCATTAAGGTATATGGAGTCGCTCCCGGCTCACGGAAGGTGAGCGGTCCGGAATAGTTCTCGATCCCGGAGCAGAAGCCGACTTCCTTCATCATCTCAATATCGTAGCGTGTCCGCTGCTCCAGCCGCTGGGCCTCCAGCAGCTTGCCGCTGTCACGAAGCACAGCCAGCCGCTCTTCAAGCTCCCGCTCAATATTGACGAGCGCTACCCGCATCGTCTCTTCCTTGGTGACAAAGTGGGAAGCCGGGAAGATCGCAATATGATCGCGTTCCCCGATCAGCTCGCCGGTCAGAACATCAATTTCCGTAATGCGCTCTACCTCATCACCGAACAGTTCAACACGGATGGCATGCTCACCCTGTGAGGCCGGGAAGATCTCAATCACATCACCGCGCACACGGAATGTCCCGCGCACAAAGTTAATATCGTTGCGCTGGTACTGAATATCCACAAGCCGGCTCAGAATCTGATTGCGCGGCTTCTCCATGCCTACACGCAGCGACAAGAGCAGGCTTCCGTACTCCTCCGGAGATCCGAGACCATAAATACAGGACACGCTCGCAACAATAATAACGTCACGCCGCTCGAACAGTGAGCTTGTCGCAGAGTGACGCAGCTTGTCTATCTCTTCATTTATGCTGGAATCTTTCTCAATGTAGGTATCGGAGGAAGGAATGTACGCCTCTGGCTGGTAGTAATCGTAGTAACTGACGAAGTAATCGACGGAGTTGCTTGGAAAAAATTCTTTGAACTCGCTTGCCAGCTGCGCAGCCAGTGTCTTATTGTGCGCGATAACCAGCGTCGGGCGGTTCAGTTTGGAAATCACTTGCGCGATGGTAAAGGTCTTGCCTGTACCTGTTGCTCCCAGCAGCGTCTGGTGCTTCTTGCCCTGCCGGATGCCGTCCACTAACTCTTCTATGGCAAGAGGCTGATCGCCCTGGGGTGTATACTCGGACTCCAGTGCAAAAGTCTGCGTACTGACGACAATATCACTCATTTGCCCGTCTCCCCTCTATCGTCTAAACTATATGAATATATTATAATTGTAACCCTAAACGTTCTCTCTCCATACAAGTCTGAAAAATATGGAAGATAAGAATACTTGTTCCCGTTTATTATACAGTGTAGCCCAGATTGTTGCAAACCATAATATATAGAAATATAAGGAGCCTGAACTCATGGACATCACTTCAATTATCGGCCTCTTGGCCGGCATTGCCGCAATGGTTGGCGGCTTCCTGTGGGAAGGCGGGAGCCTGTCCGGCCTGCTGCAGCTTAACGCCGCGCTGATTGTGTTCGGGGGCACGCTCGCCGCAGTGCTAATCAGTTTTCCGGCTGCAAGGCTGCGCAGTGTACCCGCGGCTCTCCGCTTTGCTTTTGGCAGACATAAAGCGGACACCCGGGAGAAAGCTGACGAGCTCATCTCCATGGCGGCAGTCACAAGACGCGGCGGCGTACTCGCCCTGGAGGAGAAAGCGGAGGAGCATCCTGATGCCTTTACCCGTGACGGCCTGCTGCTCATTGTCGATGGTACCGATCCTGATCAGGTCCGGCAGATTCTTGAACTGGAGATGGACGCCAAGGAGCTGAAATATGAAGGCTACGCCAAAATTTTCGAGGCAGCCGGCGGTTATGCTCCGACCATGGGCATCATCGGTACCGTAATGGGCCTTATACGGGTGCTGGGTAATCTGACGGACCCGTCCAATCTGGGGGCCTCCATCGCTGTAGCTTTTACAGCAACCCTCTATGGCGTAGCCAGTGCCAATCTAATCTTTTTACCCATCGCCTCCAAAATCAAATCCCGCAGCCAGAGTGAGCTGAGCAGTATGGAAATGCTACTGGTCGGTATCCTTGCCCTGCAGAACGGGGATCATCCGCAGCTGGTCCGGCAGAAGCTCGGCTCGTTCCTCCCGGATGCCCCGCGCAGAAACAGCAATAACCCGGAGAATCTCCTATGAGACAAAGAAACCGCCGGCAAAGGCGGACCGGAGCCAGAGAAAGCCGTGACCGCTGGATGATTACGTATGCGGATCTGATTACCCTGCTGCTCATTTTTTTCGTAATACTGTACGCGATGAGCAGCCTGGATACGCAAAAGTACCAGATTGTAACCGGCTCATTATCTGATACTTTTAAGAGCGGCGGCAACCCTGTTCTTGAGGGCGGAACCGGCGTGCTCGACGGAAACCAGGGGAATACCGGGTCATCTGCTTCTAACGGGAACAACGCGGACGGCAGCACGAACGGGGGCGCAACCGGAACTGGGATCCCTGTGCCAAATGATCAAACGGCAGAACATCAGCCTTCAGAACGCGAGCTTGCCTTCCGTGAACAGGAAGAGAAGCTGGCTGCCCTGATGGGAGTCATTACGCAGTACGTGGAGGATAACAATCTCGGGGAACAGATCTTTGTGGCTGACAAACCGCAGGGTATCGCTATAACCCTCAGCGACCGCTTTCTGTTCGACGCCGGCAAAGCCGAGTTGAAACCGCCCGCATTCCCGGCGCTGCGCCAGCTCTCCGGCCTGTTCCGCGGAATCGGTGCCACTATCAGCATTGAAGGCCATACCGATAACACTCCGGTCACAGCCGCATCCATCTACAGGGACAACTGGGAGCTTTCCGGTGCCCGCGCGCTCTCTGTACTGCGCTTCTTTCTGGACAGCGAGCGGCTTAATCCCGATACTTTCCAGTACGCCGGATATGCGGATACCAGGCCTGGCTTTGATAATGCGACAGCCGAAGGCCGCCAGCGGAACCGCCGTGTCGAACTGATTGTCCTGCGGCAGCTCCAGGAGAATGAATAAGGGAGATGGACTGATATGCACGCTGACAATGGAACTGCGCCGGATGCTACCCGTTTTCTCATTTTCCTGCGCCTGCTGGGTTCGCTGATAATAATTGTATTTCTTCAGGCAATAATTACCCTCTTCGCCGGGTTCATCTCTGCATTGATAATCATGTTCTCTTCCGGTTACTTCTGGGGAGACCTGGCTCATGTCTATCCGCCGGATAAGCTGGTCCGGATTTCCCTCTCTTATCTGCTTGCCGGAGGCTTGTTTGCCCTGCCCTGGCTTGGAGTCTGGTGGATGCTCTACGGGTTGTCCGAGGACCGGCGTATCCGCTTTTTCCCGCTGCTAATGCTGTTTGCTTACCTGACGTTTGTAGTCCTCTTTTTGCAGGTTAACCCTGCCTATAACCCGGATGCCATGATCCCTACCTCTGCCGGCGAATCCACATTTCTGGTCTGTTTAGGTATGTCAGGTGTAGTCCTGTTCCCCTTTTATTCTGCGGGGGTCTATCACTTCGTGCTCAAACCTGCTGCCCGTCCCCGAAAAAGATACCGTTTCCTGTTGCTGTGTCTCTTATTCGCTGTAATTGGCCTAGCCCTTCTGCCGCTATTGTGGCAGCTGGCCCCGCAGCTGTATCCCGGTTTACTGGACTTTCCTGACCTGTGAACAAACGCAAAAAGACAGACCTCTCACATTAGTAACATCTAATGTAATAAGAGAAGTCTGCCGTATTTTATATACTCTACCTGATTATCTGGTCGCAGATCCGCGCCTGAAATCCGGAATTATTCGCCGACCAGTTCCTTGTAGGCAGCCGCATCCAGCAGTCCGGATACCGCGTCCGTGAACTCGCCGTCAAGCTCCAGCTCAAAAATCCATCCCCCGCCGTAAGGCTGATCATTGATCAGCTCCGGGCTGGCTTCCAGCGCGTCGTTGATCTTAGTAACCGTGCCGGATACCGGTGAATACAGCTCCGATACCGTCTTAACCGATTCGATGCTGCCTACGCTATCCCCGGCGGAAATAGCTGCGCCCACTTCAGGGAACTCTACAAACACGATATCGCCCAGCAAATGCTGTGCATGATCCGTAATCCCGACACGTACTACGCGTCCTTCACCCTGCTGTGCCCATTCATGCTCTTCGCTGTATAGCAGGTTGTCCAGCACTTCACTCATTTCCAAGCCGCCTCTTTTCCACATTTGGAGTTCTAAATTTAGTTATAGCCTAAGTTATGACCTTGCCTAATGTCAATATAACTGACAGGAAAATAAAATTTGTCATCTTTTTGACGTTTTTTGATTGACAGCATGCTTGTAAACCCGGTTTAATGGAGTCAGTAGAAAAACATATGGTTTGCGAATGATGGCATAGGGAGAGACTGTCCCGCACCGAGGACAGCGCCGAAGGAGTAAGCCCGGGACGGGTGAATCTCTCAGGCAAAAGGACCTTTGCCGGACGCATCTCTGGAGAGCATCCGCAGCCTGCAAGGCAGGCCACGGATCACCAACGGGGAAACCTGCGGGCAGCGCAGCAGGGTAACTCTCAGGTACAAAGGACAGAGCGAACGTCTATTCAGTGCATGTTTGATATGCATTGATGGGCTTTCGCCTGTCCTTTTTCGCATGTAAACAGAACAGGGGAGTGACGAGATGGAGTCATTGAGAAGAACGCCTTTTTATGATCTCTATTCCGCTTATGCGGAATCCAGATGCATTGATTTCGGCGGCTGGGAGCTGCCCGTACAGTTTACAGGAATCGTTAAAGAGCATGAGGCGGTCCGCCAGCAGGCCGGACTGTTTGATGTATCGCATATGGGCGAATTCATGGTTACAGGCAGCGGTTCTGAAGCTTTCCTGCAGCTGATGACTACGAACGATGTCAGCCGGCTTGAGGATGGTGCAGCACAGTATACCCTAATGCTCTATCCAAGCGGCGGTGTGGTCGATGACCTGCTCGTCTACCGGCTGGGCGAGGAGCGGTACATGCTGGTCGTCAATGCCTCCAATATCGGCAAGGACTTCCAGTGGCTGCAGGAGCATCTCACTGCTGAGTTCAGCGGTGTCAGCCTGAAGAATGTCTCGGATGAGACGCTGCTGCTTGCACTGCAGGGACCGCTGGCCGAGACGATTCTCGCTGAAGTCACTCCGGTATCCCTGCAGGAAGTGAAGCCGTTTCACTTCATCGAGCACGCGGAGGTATGCGGTGTAACCGTCCTGCTCTCCCGTACCGGATACACCGGCGAGGACGGCTTTGAGCTCTATGCGCCGGCAGATACGGCGGCAGCGCTCTGGAACGGCCTGCTGGCTGCTGGCGCTCCGCACGGCCTCACCCCCGCCGGACTCGGCGCACGCGATACGCTCCGCTTCGAGGCCAAGCTGCCGCTCTACGGGCAGGAGCTGTCAGCAGATATTACGCCGCTTGAAGCGGGTGTCCAGTTCTTCGTGAAGCTGGACAAAGCAGATTTCATCGGCCGCGAAGCCCTGCTGAAGCAGAAGGAAGCCGGACTGCCGCGCAAGCTTGTCGGCCTGGAAATGATTGACCGCGGCATTCCCCGCTCCCACTATCCCGTATACGCAGACGGCGTGAAGATCGGTGAAGTGACTACCGGCACCCAGTCGCCCACGCTGAAGCGGAATCTCGGCCTTGCGCTGATTGATGCAGCCTATACGGAAATCGGTACAGAAGTCTACGTGGAGATCCGCGGCAAGCAGCTGAAGGCCGCCGTGATCAAAGCCCCATTCTACAAAAAGAGCCAGGGAGTGAAGCCATAATGAAACACCGCTATTTGCCCATGACTGAGCAAGACCGCGCAGAAATGATGGAAGCCGTGGGCATTCAATCCATAGATGAGCTGTTCGCTGATATTCCGCAGTCCGTCCGCTACCAGGGAACGCTGCCGATGTCCGGACCGCTCGACGAATATGCGCTACTGCGCCATATGAAGCAGCTTGCTGACAGGAATGCCGATTTTGATACCCATGCCAGCTTCCTTGGTGCCGGGCTTTATGACCACCATGTACCGGTTGTTATTAATCATGTTATTTCCCGTTCGGAATTCTATACCGCCTACACACCTTATCAGCCGGAAATCAGCCAGGGCGAGCTGCAGGCCATCTTCGAATTTCAGTCTTACATCTGCGAACTGACAGGCATGAAGGTAGCGAATGCCAGCATGTATGACGGCGCAACCGCCTTCTCCGAAGCAGCCGTGCTGGCCGCCGGAGCCACCAAACGCAAGAAGCTGATTGTCTCGCGCACCGTTCATCCGGAAGCCCGCCAGGTGCTGTATACTTCCGCCCATGCCTGGGGCCTGCAGGTTGTGGAGATTGATTATAAGGACGGAGTTACCGATCTTACTAAGCTGGCTGAGGCTATCGACGGAGAGACGGCCGCTGTCCTGGTTCAGTCTCCGAACTTCTTCGGCGCCATTGAAGATCTGCGCGGGATCGAGCCGCTGATTCACGCCGTCAAAGGCCTGCTGGTGGTCAGTGCCAACCCGATTGCTCTCGGCGTGCTGGAAACCCCCGGCAAGCTTGGCGCAGACATCGTCGTCGGCGATGCACAGCCGCTCGGGATTGCCGCATCGCTCGGCGGCCCGACCTGCGGATTCTTCGCCGTAGCCGAGCCGCTGATGCGCCGGATGCCGGGCCGGATCGTCGGCCAGACGGTGGACCGTAACGGCAAGCGCGGCTTCGTACTTACACTCCAGGCCCGTGAGCAGCATATCCGCCGCGAGAAGGCCACATCGAATATATGCTCCAACCAGGCGCTGCTGGCACTTTGTGCCTCCGTTTACTTGTCCGTCATGGGCAAAGAGGGCATGCGCGAGGTCGGCGAGCTGAATATCCGCAAGAGTCATTATGCCGCCGGAAGGCTGGCTGACATCAGCGGTGCAGAGCGTATTTTCACCGCCCCGTTCTTCAATGAATTTGTCCTGAAGCTGCCGGAAGGCAGCAGCGTCAGCGCAGTTAACTCCAAGCTGCTCAAGGAAGGCTACCTCGGCGGCTATGATCTGGGCCGGGATTATCCGGAGCTGGCCGGACATATGCTGGTTGCCGTGACTGAGAAGAGAAGCAAAACCGAAATCGACGAATTCGCCACTGCACTGGAGGGCTGCATATGAAACCGGAACAAAGTCTGATCTTCGAATTAAGCCGTCCCGGCCGCTCGGCCTACTCCTTGCCGCTGTGTGATGTGCCGCAGGAAGAGAGCATCAGCTCACTGATCCCGGAAGGCCTTCTGCGCAGCGAGCCGGTCGTTCTGCCTGAAGTCTCCGAAGTGGATGTGATCCGCCATTATACCGCACTGTCCCGGCGCAACTTCGGCGTCGATAACGGCTTCTATCCGCTTGGCTCCTGTACGATGAAATACAATCCGAAGATCAATGAGGATGTCGCCCGCTTCCCCGGCCTGTCCAAGATTCACCCATATCAGCCGGAAGAGAGCATCCAGGGCGCTCTTGAACTCATGTACACTCTGCAAAAGGATCTCGCCGGACTGACCGGCATGGACGCCGTCTCCCTGCAGCCTGCTGCCGGAGCGCACGGCGAATGGACCGGCCTGATGATGATCCGCGCCTACCATGAGAGCCGCGGCGAGAGCCGCTCCAAGGTAATCGTGCCGGATTCCTCGCACGGTACTAACCCGGCCAGCGCTGCTGCGGCCGGGCTTGAGACAGTCACCATCCCCTCCAATGACAAGGGCATGGTCGATCTTGAAGCACTGAAAGCTGCGGTCGGCAGCGATACTGCTGCACTCATGCTGACAAACCCGAGTACACTCGGGTTATTCGAGACACAAATCGTTGAAATTGCTGCGATTGTCCATGAAGCCGGAGGCCTGCTCTATTATGACGGAGCGAACTCCAACGCCATTATGGGCATCACCCGCCCGGGCGATATGGGCTTTGATGTCGTGCATCTTAACCTGCACAAAACGATGAGCACCCCGCACGGCGGCGGCGGTCCGGGCGCCGGACCGGTCGGTGTGAAGGCGAAGCTGATTCCGTTCCTGCCGCAGCCGACAGTCCGGCAGAACGGGGACGGCAGCTTCACGCTTGATGCCGGCGGGCCGGAGTCTATCGGCCGGGTCAAAGCTTTTTACGGCAACTTCGGTATCCTTGTCCGCGCCTACGCCTACATTCGCACCTACGGTCCAGACGGCTTACGCGAGGTATCCGAGAACGCTGTGCTGAATGCCAACTATATGATGCACCGGCTGGCGCCTTATTTCGAAATCCCCTTCCCGGGTGTCTGCAAGCATGAATTCGTCATGTCCGGCAGAAACCTCAAGCAGTACGGTGTCCGCACGCTGGATGTAGCCAAACGCCTGCTCGACTTCGGCTACCATCCGCCGACTGTATATTTCCCGCTCACTGTAGAGGAATGTATGATGATTGAGCCGACGGAAACCGAGAGCAAGGAGACCCTTGACGGCTTCATCGAGACGATGATCCGGATTGTGAAGGAAGCGCAAGAGACCCCGGAGATCGTCATCAATGCACCTCATACTACGGAGATCAGCCGTCTGGATGAGACACAGGCCGCGCGTAAGCCGGTACTGAACTGTTCCTGCGGTTAACCGCACTCCGGAGGTCCATCCGCTGAATAACAAAAAGCCGGGCAGGCGATACACAAGTATCCCTGTCCGGCTTTTATATATATGTAAATATTATCTCCAGAAAATACCTCGCTACGACGTAAGCCGCTTAACGAATTGCCAGCGGTCATTCACCCGCATTTTACTATAAATGCTCTTCAGCATATTGCGCACCGTGCCTTCACTGATGCCCAGTTCACTCCCGATATGCAGTGCGCTCTTCTCCAGCAGCCACAGCTGTGCCACTTCCTGCTCCCGTGCAGTCAGCTTGTATTCTTGCAGAGCTGCCTCCAGCCTGTACTGCTGCATTTCCGGGTTCTTGTCCATCCACTTCTCCATCACATTCTCTGCGATCTGCTGCACGAACGGAATAGCAAATTCAATCGGCTCTCCTCTATTAAAAGAAATATCGACATACCCGTAGACCGTATCATTGTCCTGCAGAGGTGCGCATACACAGTTCCAGTTCTTAAAGGTCATGTCCGAATGCTCTGTTCCCCGTACTACACCGATACAGTTCATTTCCATAGCGAGAGACACGGCATTCATTCCCGATTGCTGCCTGCAAAGACTGACTCCGGGCCGCAGCTCAGCCTGATCCATTTCCTCCCGGGTGCCTTGCGAAGAACACACCAGCTCCAGAATCGTCCCCGCCTTGTCCGTCAGGAATACGACATAAGGAATCGAGAGCAGCTGGCTTAATTTATTCATTTCACTGCGGATGGAAGAGATCATGGCTCTATGATAAATATGCTCTTTGGCTTGTTCAGCAGTTGTTCCCCCGGAGCTTCCGTTATGCAACTCTGCCTGTCCGGCGCCAAGCGGCCGGAAGGCTTCAAGCTCATGCGCCCCCAGATCTCCGGGCACAATCCACGCTCTGGCTGTTTCAAAGATTCTCACAATGATCCCCCTCCAAACTTACCCATTACAACCGATTTTAAAATAAAGTATTATAACATACAATCACGGAATAAAGAACATTCAGCAGTGGACCTGTAAATGAGCCGGCAGACGCTGTAAAATGTAGAAATCTTTAATTAGCTATTATTTTTGCACTAGGAGGTTCTGCATTGCTTCGCACCGGCTACCTATCCGCGGCACTCAATCTCGCCACCGCCCTGGTTTCATTTTTACGTTTTGGAAGTAATTATGCCCTGGTGACTATGGCCGTCTACACCCTCCTCATCTTTGCGGGCTTTCGGCTGCTGCAGAGCAAAAACACCCTCAGCCTGATTCCACTGCTCACACTCAGCTGTACCTTCCTCATATACAACGTGCTCTATGTTCTGCTCAAGCAGCTCCAATTAATAGATTTGTATACTGTGCATTGGAGACTAGAAGTCCAGCTCGCCCTGCCCCTGTTAGTAGGTTTACTCCTCAAAGCTGTCCTTCAGCGAAGCGGCAAATCCAGGTTAGTCTAGTTAACCGGGATGGCCGCTTTTTTACGATTCCGCCACCTGCCAAAATGATCCAAATAGTTGTATGTATTCGCTAAAATGTGCTAGTTTTTGACACTGCCGCAATGATATATTTATTCATACGTGTCTTACATAGATTGCGATTCAAAAAAAAGCATCGGCCGCAAAATTGGAACACGCTTTCAAAGCGATTGCTGTACAAGTTTTGTACAAACTCAATCCAAAAGTCAGGAGGGTTAACCTTGAGTATCATTGAAGCCAGAGGGCTGAGCAAGTCCTTTATGCAGCCGGTGAAGGAGCCGGGTCTCGCAGGTGCGGTTAAACATCTGTTTCTGCCCCGGCATGTCGAGAAGGTGGCGGTGAAGCCGCTGGACCTGAGTATTGAAGCAGGTGAGACTGTAGCTTATGTAGGCCCGAACGGCGCCGGCAAATCAACCACGATTAAGATGCTGACCGGAATTCTGATGCCGTCCTCCGGCACTATTTCTGTAAACGGTATCAATCCTTACAAAAAAAGAATGGACAATGCCGCCCAGATCGGCGCAGTGTTCGGCCAGCGTACCCAGCTGTGGTGGGATATCCCGATTATCGAGTCATTCTCGCTGCTTAAGGATATTTATCAGATTCCTGATAGCGTATACAAGACCAATATGGAGCTGTTTACGGAAATGCTGGGGATGAACGAGTTCATTCACTTGTCCGCACGCAAGCTCTCGCTGGGTCAGCGGATGCGCGCCGATCTGGCCGCAGCCCTGCTGCATAATCCGCCGATTCTGTACCTGGATGAACCGACGATTGGCCTTGACGTATCCGTGAAACAGAAGATCCGCGAATTCATCAAGCAGATCAATCAGGAACAGAAGACTACGGTAATGCTGACCACCCACGATCTCGGAGACATTGAAGACCTGTGCAAACGTCTGATTATCATCGACCACGGGGCGATTATTTATGACGGCAGTCTGAGCGAGGTCAAAGCCCGTTTTGCCAAAAGCCGCGTCATCTTCTTCCAGGTTAGCGCGCCTATGCCGGAGCTATACGCTGAGCTCGCGCAGACAGCGGGGTTGAAGCTTGCGCAGCAGAGCGGGCAGGAGTTCTCAATAACCTTTGACCGTTATGAATATACTGCCAGTGAAGTCGTCAGCCGGGTGATGAAGCATGGCGAGGTCGTAGATTTCCGGATGGAAGATACCAATATTGAGCAGGTCATCAAGGCCGTCTATGACGGCAATCTTGATCTGAGCAGAACCGGCGGCTAAGGGGGCTAATACATAATGATGACTGCTGTCCAGTTAAAAAAGTACAGAAGTATCGCCAACCGCTCCCTGCAGAAGGTGCTGGCTTACCGGATTACCTATCTCATCAGCTTCTTGACGAATTCCATCAATCTGCTGGCCATTTATTTCCTCTGGCAGGGAATCTACAGCGGGCGTGAGGTAGTGGGCGGCTACTCCTGGGACCAGATGAAGACCTATCTGCTCGTCACCTTCCTGGCTAATTCCGTGCTGTCCTGGTATTCCGAAACGGCCATCTCCGGTAAAATCCTTGACGGCAGCGTCTCAGTAGACCTGCTGAAGCCGCTCGATTTCCAGACCGCAAGATTCGCGGAAACCCTGGGTGCAAGCCTGCTGGAAGGGATGATGAGCCTTATTCTGCTGGTCTTATTCGCTACCTTCCTGACGGGGGTAACCTTCCCGCATTCGCTGCCTGTCTACCTGCTGTTCGCCGTCAGTCTGCTAGGTGCAGTGGTCGTCAAATTCGGCATCGTCTATCTGGCGGCGCTGCTATGCTTCTGGTCCACCGGCTCACTTGGCATCGTCTGGACACGAATTGCGCTGACCAATCTTTTATCAGGTGCCTTGGTTCCGCTCGCCTTCTTTCCCGACTGGCTGGAAAAGCTTGCTCTGCTGCTGCCTTTCCAGGCAATCGTTCATACTCCGACAATGATTTTCCTGCAGCAGGCAGATACCGGGGAGAGCCTGCGGCTGATCGGGATCCAGCTCTTCTGGGGGGCAGCACTCTGGATTGCCGGCAAGGCAATGTGGAACTGGGCGGTACGCCAGGTGACAATCCATGGAGGCTAGAACAGGAGGTGCACATAGAATGAAACTGCCGCAAATGCTGTATCTCTACAAACGGTTGTACGTGCAGCAGCTCAAGGCTATTCTCGAATATAATAAGGATTTCTATATATTGATGTGTTCCGCTGCCTTAACTCAGGTGCTGGGGTTTGTTTTCTTATGGGTCATCTATGACCGGATTCCGGATATTAACGGCTGGCAGTTCTGGGAGGTTACCTTTATGTACGCCATGATCTTCCTGACGGAGGGAATCGGCTCCCTGTTCTTTGAAGGAACGTGGCGGATGGGCCGGCTCGTCAACATGGGTGAGCTGGACCGTTATCTGCTGCGGCCTGTCCCCGTTGTATTGCAGGTATTTTGTACAGGAATCGGAATCAACGGGCTCGGTAATCTGCTGATTGGCGGAGTGATCATCTGGCAGTCGCTGATGCACAGCCCGATTCACTGGACGGCAGGCAAAGCCCTCATGCTCATCCTGCTTTTCCTCTCTGCCGTGGTCATTCGTGTATCGATTAACCTTGCGGGCAATTCGTCAGCGTTCTGGATCCACAATGCAGGCAATGTGTTTCCGCTGATGGTCCATAACCTGTCTGATCTGGCCAAATATCCGATAAGCCTGTTTCCGCAGGCCATCCGCATCTTTATTTCCACTGTACTGCCTTACGCGTTCATTAGCTTTTATCCGGCAACTTATATTTTCGGCAAAAGCGGCTGGTCCGGCTGGTGGCTGTTCGCCCCGGTTGCGGCAATCGGAAGTGCTGCGGCGGCCTATGGCATCTTCCGGTACGGGCTGTCCAAGTATGAGAGTACGGGGAACTAAACCGAAAGAGCAGTGCGGACATTTCCGCACTGCTCTCATTGCGTTTAGACAGGATAGGCCGCCATTGCGGTGAGTTTTGGACTTCCGGTAACAAAGGCACTCGCTAACGCTCCTACAGTTCCAAAATCCCTTCCGCCGCTCCGGCTGCAGCAGCCTGCTTGCGCTCTTTAGCCGATTTGCGGAAGTAGAGCAGCTCATAGATGGCCGGAACAACCAGCAGGGTCAGCAGCGTAGCAGCGGTCAGACCGCCGATTACAACAATAGCTAAGCTTTGCGAGACAATACTGCCCTGCTCAGCTTGCCCGAACAGCAGCGGCAGCATCGCACAGACGGTAGCGATAGCCGTCATCAGAATCGGCCGCATCCGTGTGCCGGCCGCCTCAAGGATCGCCTCGCGGACCGTCATATGCTCTTCATTGTGCTTGATGCGGTCAATCAGCACGATGGCATTAGTGACTACGATTCCGATAAGCATCAGCGCACCGAACAAGGCGGTAAAGTCAGGAGTTACTCCTGAGATTAGCAGCGCGACAATGGCTCCGATGGCTGCAAGCGGCAGCGAGAACATAATCGCCAGCGGCGCACGCAGTGTTTTGAAGGTCAGGACCATGATCAGGTATACGAGTCCAATCGAAATTAAAGCAGTCATCCCCAGGTCACTGAAATCACCCGCCTGATCTGCTGAGGCGCCACCCGCGAACAGCGTCACACCCTCAGGCAATGTAATGCTGTCTGTCTCTGTCTTGATATCTGCACCGATCTCCGAGACCCGCTTCGGATCTACCTCAGCTGTAATTCTCACATAAGGTTTGCCTTCCTTGTGATATAGCATCGCGGGCTGGTCACTTACTGTAAGCTCTGCCACCTCTGACAGCGGCTGCGGACCGGCGGACGTCATAATGGTAATCTTCCGGAGATCCTCCGTGGATGCCGGCTGGACCAGCGGCTCCAGTACCACCGCTGCCGGAGCGCCGTCCAGCTCCATCTGACCCAGCGGTACCGGATTCAGCATAGCGCCAAGCTGCATGGAGATTTCCTGGGCATTGGCCAAAGCCGGATCTACTGCGAACGCGAAGACTGGCTTCGTATCCTCCATATTGCTGGAGACCTTCTCCACACCTGTAATCCCCTTGATTTTAGCAGAGACCTCTTGGGCTACCGCACTGATGGCCGGCAGATCATCCCCTACAATATCAACGTATTCATTGGTTGAACTGGAACCCATCATACTGGACACATTCACCGACAGGGTGGCTCCGTCGTAGGCTGACTGCAGACTGCGGACATGATCCATGAATGCCTGAGCGTCCGCATCCTCCTTCATCATAATCGTATAATCCACTTCGGTCAGGGAGGCTACATTGCCCCATTTGGCCGAGTCCGCACTGTTACCGGATTGCATGATCACAATCTCCGCCTGCGGCTGCTTAATCAGTTCGGCTTCCAGCCGCTTGCCTGCTTCCAGCACTTCCTTGACCGGAACATTGTTCGGATAGACCAGCTGGGCGGTTACCATACTGGCGTCTGTAGCATCCAGTGCACCTTTGGGCATGGCTACATAAGCACCGATGGAACCGGCAAGCAGAAGCAGCCCGAGAGTCAGCGTAATCCACTTGCGGTGCAGATTCCATTCCAGGAAGCGGCTGAACTTGCGGGAAGGCTCATGCTCCTTCAGTGCAGAGCCCTTCAGCAGCCATGAGCTAAGCAGCGGAACCACCGTTAACGCAACTACAAGCGAGGTCAATAATGAATACGTAACCGTCAGGGCAAAAGGCAGCAGGAAGGCCTGCAGTCCGCCGCGCAGCAGCCCCATCGGCAGAAATACTGCTACCGTTGCAATCGTTGAGGTAGTGATCGCCCGGGCCACCTCCCCGGTTGCACTGATGATCATCCCGCGGGACAAGCTCTCCCGCTGCATCCGCCGGTAAATATTCTCAATAACTACGATACTGTCATCGACCAGCCGCCCGACGGCCACGGCAACGCCGCCCAGTGTAACTATATTCAGCGTAATCCCGGAGACCTTAAGCAGGTACAGGGTAACCGCCAGGGACAAAGGAATGGATACGGCCGTAATCAGAGTAGCCCGGATATTCCGCAGGAAGACGAGGATCACAATGGTGGCAAACAGGGCACCGAGCAGCACCTCACGTAGCATACTGTCTACCGAGGTCACAACCATATCGGACGTACTGAAGATCATCGAGACCTCAGCATTGCTGATACTCGCGCTAAGCTCCTTTGCTGTACTGCGCACCTGATCGCCCACATCTACCGCGTTGGCACTGGCTTCCTTGGTCACAATCAGGAACAGCACATCTTTGCCGTTCGAGCGGCTGACGCTCTCCTGATCAAGCTTCGGCTCAACTGCAGCAATATCTCCTAATACCGCTCCTGCTGCAACAGGCAGCTTTTTCAGCATATCAATGCTCTCAATCGACGAGACCACATTCACATTGCCCGTCTGGCCGCCAATCGTCTGCTCGCCGAGGGAAGCCGATACATTCCGCCCTTGAAGCAAGCCCAGCACCTGGGCAGTGTTAACTCCCTTGGCAGCCATCACTGCCGGATCAAGCTTTACCCGGACCTGCGGGGAGGTTTTACCGTAGAGGGCTACGCTGGCTACACCGTCAATCTTCTGCATCTCAGGCAGAATCTTGTTCTCGGCCAGCTCCAGGTTCTCCTTCGTAAGCCCTTCATCGAACGCGACCGTTACCTGGGCCACAGGAATCATGGAGGTATTAAGCTGGATGACGAACGGGTCCATTACACCTTGCGGAAGCTGCAGGGCACCAACTGCCTTCTCAACCTCCTGCGCCGCTTCTTTCATATCCGTCTTGCCGTCAAAATAAATATCCACCTTGGCATAGCTGTCAGCCGAAGTAGACATCTGTTCCGTTAATCCCTTCACTGATGAGGTTGCTGCTTCAATCGGCTTGGTCACCCCGGTCTCCATGGAATGGGCGTCCTGCCCCGGACCCAGAACAACAACGGTCACCTGCGGATTGTCGGCCTCCGGCATGAATTCCATGGGCAGCGAAGTATAGCTCAATATTCCGACCACAAGTGCCATCACGACCAGCAGCCCTACTGCCCCCTTATTACCAAACGACCATTTCGTAAACCATGTCATTTTCCTTGTACCCCTTCCACCCCATAATGTACCCAAGCTGTATGTCTTTTCAGTTATGTATGTTACTTGCCGGTTTCTTGCTTAAGTGTAGAAGCTTTAGACTAACAGCAAAACCGTCCGGCGAAGGGTTTCGCCCTCCGTCTCAAGGCGGGTCATTCCTCCTGCCAGAGGTACACTGCCGCAAGCACAAGGGGGCAGTAACGCCAATTAAAAAAAGACTGCCTCTTCGAGGACAGCCTTAGATTGGAACGATTAACGAACGAATTCTGCAATAACCCCTCAGCGGAACAGACCCTTAAGCAGCGGAGGTGTGGCAAGTGTAGTTATAATTACGGCAATAATGACACCGGTAAAATACTCCGGGAGCAGCAGTCCGCTCGAAAGGCCTGTAGCGGCGATAATCAGGGCAACCTCCCCCCTGGAGATCATGCCTGCCCCGATGACCAGCGATGAGCGGTTGTTGAATCCTGTCAGCCGGGCACCGGTTCCGCCGCCCAGCCACTTAGCCAGTATAGCCACCAGCGACACGGCGGCCACGAAGCCGATATGGCTGCCAAGCCCCTTGAAGCTGACACTGAGACCGATGCTGACGAAAAAGACCGGCACAAACAGCGAATAGGCGATCGGCTCTACTTTGGACTCCACTTCATGCTTGAAGGGGGTCCGGGCAATGGCTATCCCGGCAGCGAAGGCGCCGATAATTCCGGCCATTCCCATCAGCTCAGCGAAATAAGCATAGGCGAACAGAATAACCAGCGCTGCTGAAATCACTGCTTCAGTGACCCGCAGCGGGACGAGCCAGCGCATCACCCGGGGGACAACCAGCCAGGCGGCGAGGACAGCAACGGCGAAGAACAGCAGTTTTTTGCCAATCAAAAGGCTTATAGAAACCTCAGCACCGGTACCGAAAAAGCTCATCAGCACCGCCAGCAGCACCACGACCAGAATATCATCAACTACCGCCGCCCCGAGAATCGTAGAACCCTCCGGCGAATTCAGCCGGTTCATCTCCTTCAGCACCTGAACCGAAATACTAACCGAGGTTGCACTCAGAATCACCCCGAGGAACAGCGCGTTATGATAGGCGAAGCCGAACCATTCCCCCACCGCGAAACCGCCTGCAAAGGGCAGCAGAATGCCGCCAATAGCAACTGCGAAGGCCGATTTCCAGTTCTGGCGCAGCTGGGCAAGGTCTGTCTCCAGGCCGGCGATGAACATCAGCAGCAGCACGCCAATCTCTGACATGTAATGAATAAAATCGCCCTCCTGCACCCAGCCCAGCACTGCCGGGCCAAGCAGGATGCCGGTAATCAGCTTACCCAGCACCGCCGGCTGTCCCAGCCGCACGGATAAATCCCCGGCCAGCTTGGTGAACAGCAGAATCAGCAGTAAATACAGAATGAATTCCATTCCTCTTCCACTCCTTTTCTCTATAAAAGACCATAAAAAGACAAAGAGAAGCCCTTGGTGACAGGCTCCTCCTAAAAACACATTCCTATTCAGCTGGCTTCAAACCATTATCTCCAGTATATCTTTAAATAAAAGGGCTGTAAACCTGAATGCTTCAGTTAAGCCTGTTTGCGTAACCAGAGACAGCAGTCCTTCAGGCGGCACAGCGGCTTAAGAGCTAATCCCCGCTTCACTGGGGCGGAGAATTGCGGAGCCAATCACCAGCAGCACGGCAGCCATCAGACCGAGGATGGCAAAAGGCAGCCACAACTCATTCCAGCCCCCGCCGGTTGCCGCAATATCCACCGCTTGAATCGCCCATTTCTGCGGTGTGAAGTTAGCCAGCTTCTGCATATAATCCGGCATGATCGAGATCGGCCAGAAGCAGCCGCCCAGCATGCAGGTCGGTGTAAGTATCAGTGAATTCAGCATACCGGCGTTGCGCGGATTGCGGATCAGGCCTGCTACGGTGCTGGCGATGCCCATGGAGACCAGCATGAATGCGGCCAAAACCAGGAAGTAGAGCACCATCGGCATTCCATAATCGTAACGGAGCACCCACTTCCCCAGCGTCAGCACCACAATAATCTGAATGATCCCTACAAGAAAGCTGCCGAGGAAGTTGCCGAGGGCAATTTCGTAAGAAGTGACCGGAGCGCTGAACATCCGCATCATCGTCCGCCCCCTGCGGTCATCCATAATCAGCGATACCGAGCTGGTAACGAGCGCCATCAGAAACATGAGCGTCAGACCGGTAATGACTCCCAGTGTCTCCCGCGGGTATAGATCATAGTCTGTACGTGTGCTCCCCACGTTATGCTGCTCTGCCTGCTCCAGTACGGCAGCGAACTGCGCCTGCTGATCTGCGGCACCGCTGCTGAATACAGCAACGGTATTTGCAGCTGAGGTCATGTTTCCGGCGACTGCATTGATCTTCATCTTGAGGACAATCGAGCTTTCGCTTACCCGCAGCTCATAGATCTTAAGTTGCGGCTGCCGCCCGGCAAGCAGTGCGGCTGAATAACCGGCCGGAATCCATACCCCCGCTGCCCCCTCCTGCCCGATGACCGCTTCCTTTAATGACGCTTCATCAGTGCTCGGCTCAAACTTGTAATCTCCGGTCTTCTCCAGTTCGGCAAGCAGATGCTTGCCGGCAGCACCTGTATCCGCATTGGCGTACAGGACTGTCGCCGGCCCCTCCGCCACGCCCCCGGTGAGTGAGATAATTGCCGCAACCACAACACTGGGCAGCAGGATAAATATCATGACCCCTTTAACGCTGCCGATGCTGCGTCTGATCATATTCCAGGCGATGGTTATTATTTTATTCATGGTAGCACACCTTCCGGTAAGAGACGATTACTGCAGCGAACAGAACCACACATATGAGGCACATCACCCATAGATTCGGCAGAATCTGCGGCAGGCTGGAATGCAGCATCATACGGATCATTGCCTGCAGCACCCAGTGGTTGAGTGTGAACGCGCCTACACTGTTTACCCACGACTCAGGGAGCGGCGCCATTCCGCCGCTGGCAAAAGTCATCACTACTGTCAGTACATTAATAACATTCGTTGCGCTTGAAGCTGTTTTGCTGAACAGGCAGATTACTATGGAGAAAGTCATGGACGCGATGATCATCAGCAGGCAGAACAATACCAGCAGTCCCGGACGGTTCCCCCAGTAGACACCGAACAGCCAGTCTGACAGCAGTACAATCGCCAGGCACTGCACGATGCTGACAAGGCCTACCCCCAGCATTTTACCGATGAACAGCTGTGAGCCCTTCACCGGCATCGATTGAATCCGGAAGAGCGTGTGGTTCTCTTTATCATTGAAAAGGGAGCCGGCTACCGTCAGTCCGCTGTACAGCAGGAACATCAGCAGCATAGAAGCCGCATAGAACTGGGAAGCCGTATAGCTCCTGCCGCCATTATTCAGATCTCCCAGCACCACCGCCGGAGTCTCCGGGGAAGCCGGGGAAGCATTAAGAGCTTCCGGTCCGAGCTTAACAACTGCAGCCTGTTTATAATTCAGCGTACTCAAAAAATTGTCAAAAGCCGTTCCCGCGACCAGATTATCGGTATGATTCTTGCCAAGAATGAATTCCAGCTGAGCAGGCTCTCCGCGTTGCACCCCTGAGTCGAAACCGGAGGGAACAATAACAGCGTAGGCATATTTTCCTGTGCGGAGCCCGCTTTCGGCCGCTGCCCGGCTCTCAGCCTTTTCGGCGATAATAATATCTTTAACCTCCGGAGTCTCCAGAAAAGCCGTAATCATAGCAGACGGCTCTGCTCCTCCATCCCCGGCATTCACCACAGCTACACGTACCGGTTCTATCTGATCTGCTTCCTTAACCCCTACCACTCCCGAGAGCGAAGCGCCCAGCAGAAAGATCAGCACCAGCGGCAGCAGAAACATGTTAAGCACCAAAGTCCGCGAGCGGAACAATCTGCGCAGTTCATGAATCATAATGGTCCAAGTGTTCATATGATAATCTCCTCCTCTAATCCCGCAGTGTCCGTCCGGTCAGGCTGAGGAATAAGGTCTCCAGATCCGGCTCTTCTATGTTAAGTGAAGCAATCACCCCTTCATGCTTGGCGAAGATAAACAGGATATCCTGCAGCTCGCTTTGCGAGGAGGGCAGGTACAGCTCCACTGCATCCCCCATCACCTCTACGCGGCTGATCCGCGGATGGCGGCTAAGCTCACTGATCAGGGCAGGAGTGATATTCGCTGCTCTGACCACTATTTTCTCCTCATGGGCAACCCGCTCGCGCAGCTCGCTTTCCGTGCCGCAGGCAATAATATGGCCTTTGTCCATAATGGCTACCCGGTCACAGACTGCTGCTACCTCCTCCATATAGTGGCTGGTATAGATGACAGTCGAACCCAGCTTATTCAGTGTTTTGACCGATTCGAGAATATGATTGCGGGACTGGGGATCAATGCCGACCGTCGGCTCATCCATAATAATCAGACGCGGCCGGTGCATGATGGCACAGGCGATATTGAGGCGCCGTTTCATCCCGCCCGAGAAGGTGGACGGCTTATCCTTGGCCCGGTCGCTAAGACCTGTGAACGCAAGCGCCTCCTCGGTCCGTTCCTTCAGCAGCTTGCCGCGCAGGCCATACAGCTTGCCGAAGAAGCTTACATTATCTGCCGCCGGCAAATTTTCGTATAACGCCAGCTCCTGGGGAACAAGCCCGATGCGCTTCTTAACCTCAAGGGGTCTTTCCTTTACGGACAGGCCGTCAATGATGATCTCGCCGCTGTCAGCCTTAAGCAGGCCGCAAATCATACTGATCGTTGTACTTTTTCCGGCACCGTTTGGGCCGAGCAGACCGAAGATCTCCCCTTCCTGTATGCTGAAATTCACATGATCCACAATCAGTTTGTTGTCATACCGTTTCACTAAGTCGGTTAACACCGCAAGCGCCATTTCTATTCACTCCTGTTCGGTTAGCTCTCATAGGAATATTGTAACGCAGCCGCCGCGCAGCCGAAGGTACAGAAGGTCATATTCCGGAGGTGACTAAAGTCATCTCCTGACGGGTGGTCCTCTTATGCTAAGATGGATAGAGCAACTGAATGCAGACGGAAGGATGACTTCATTTGACAAGGGAACTGAATCTGCTGCGGTATGTCCTTATTATCATTCCTGCGGTTATTGCCATCTACGTCTATGAATATGCCGATTATGATATGTTCACACTCTACTTCCTGCTGCTCCTGCTGCTTGCTACCCTTGGTTCCAAGATACCTCCCAGGTTTGCTATTGTTCCTGGAGCCTTGGAACTGCTGTACACGGTTTGGCTGTGCCAGCAGTATGGTGCTTTGATGATGTTTCCGGCCATTTCGGCAATGCTCTGCTACTCCCGGCTTCAGCAGAAGCATACGGCTGCCGCCTTGTTCAGTCTTCACCTGGTTGTGCTGAATATTGCCCTCAGCGGTTCATCTGCAGCCACGATAGCAATAAGCAATCTTACCTTCCTGCTGTCCGCCGCACTCATCGTCCAACTGCTCCGAGCCGGCCGCGGCCGCACAGATACACTGTTCCTCTACGATGAGCTGCGCAGAAAGCATTTCGAGCTGGAAGAAGCCCGCGCCCGCCTGCTTCAGTTCACTGCCCAGGTCGAATCCGCCGCACAGGCAGAGGAACGGGTGCGGATTGCCCGCCAGCTGCATGATGATATCGGCCACCGGCTGATCCGTGTGAAGATGATGACGGAAGCGGTCATCCATACCTTGCCGGCTGCTCCCGAAGCGGGCATGGGTATGCTGGAGCAGATCCGCGATCAGCTCGCCGGCAGCATGGATGATATGCGGGCCGCACTGAAGCGGATTCATTATGCCCCGCAGCTCGAAGGCGCCTATGCGCTCGACCGGCTGCTGGAGGAGGTGGGCCGGGATACCGGTATTGCCACCAATTATAAGGTTCAGGGGATTCCCTTCCCTCTATATCCGAGCATTCAAATCGTGCTCTACAATAATGCCCGGGAAGCTATAACCAATGCACTCCGGCATGGCAAAGCCGATTCGGTCTGGATTTCCTTATCCTACCTGGAGTATGAAGTCAGAATGGAGGCCGGAAATAACGGCAGGCTGCCCGGCGAAGAATCGCTCCTGCGGCTGGAGAACGGCGGAGGGATGGGACTGAAGGGTATGGGTGAGCGCACCGCTTTGCTTGGCGGGACGCTTGAGCTGAATCCGGAGCCGCAATTCACGGTCATCACCCGGCTGCCTGTCTACAGGCAGCGGGAGAGTTTAGAAGTATAGCGAACCCTGAGGTAGATGAAGATGTGTGGAGCCCAACCGGGAGAGTAAAGGAGCAGGATGTAGAATGATAAAAGTTATGATCGTAGATGATGACTCCTTCATCCGTGAGAGCCTGAAGGTACTGATCGGGCTGGACGCGGAGATTGAGGTTACTGGGGCGGCAGGAGATGGCCGCGAAGCACTTACGCTGCTAAAATCACTGGGCGGCGGAGCAGACGTGGTGCTGATGGACATCCGTATGCCCGGCTGTGATGGTGTAGAAGGCACACGCTTAATCAAGGAGGCTTATCCGCATATATCGGTTCTGATGCTGACCACCTTCGACGATGATGAATACATAATTGAAGCGCTGCGGGGCGGGGCCAGCGGTTATCTGCTGAAGAATATCCCGCCGGACCGGATTATTCAGGGCATCAAAACCGTGTACGAGGGCAATATGCTCATCCATCCCGATATCGCCCGCAAGCTGGCCGGCCTCCTCCAGCCCTCCCACCGGATGGAGCAGACTCCTACTGCCCAATTATTGGAAGACTTTGGGCTGACTAAGGCAGAGCTGGCCATAGTGTCCTCTATTGCAGAGGGGCTTACCAACAAGGAAATCGCCGGCAAGCTGTTCTTAAGCGAAGGCACAGTCAAAAATTATATCACCGATATCCTCAGCAAGCTCGGCCTGCGCGACCGCACGCAGATTGCCATCCTCTACTTGAAGAGTCAACAGGGGATGAGGTAGGCGGGTAGGGGGTTCTGGCAGATGATTGGGTGCGAGGGGCGAAAGTGGGATGAGGGGGGTGGTTTATGCGCGGGGTGGGGGCACGCATTGTGTTCGGTTTTTCGCATACATTTGGTTCATTGGCCCTCACAGTAGCACATTGCGATTGTGTTCGGTTTTTCGCATACATTTGGCCCGTTGGCCCTCACAGTAGCACATTGTGTTCGGTTTTCCATATACATTTGGCCCGTTGGCCCTCACAGTAGCACATTGTGTTCGGTTTTCCGTATACATTTGGTCCGAGCACCCTCACAGCAGCATATTGTATTCGGTTTTTCGTATACACAGTGCGACTCCCTAGACAAACCTCTAAACAAAATAATAAAAGGCCTGCTTCCCTAAAATACAAGTTAGGGAGAGCAGGCCGTTGCTTTCTACACTATTGCTTCTACACTATTGCTTCCATGCTTTTTCCGTTAAGAAGTTCATACTTTATGGAGCTCTTCTGTCAGCTCCCGGCCGATTCCTGCTTGGACTCTGCAGGTGCAGGCAAGGCCTTCTTCGCCCGGCCCAGCCGCTCAGGCGGCAGCCCGCGCTCCCGGGTGCCTGTCTGCATCCCGATGATGCTGAAGATGCTGGACGGCTTGGCCGCAGCAGTGACCCGCTCATCGGGGTCCGGCACCAGAATGATGCCGAGCTGGTAGTGGTCGCCGGCGTAGATCGGACGCTGCAGGTACTTGCTCTCGCCTTCGCGGTTCTGCACCTCCAGCTTGCAGAACGCCGGGTTCATGCGCAGCGCCTCATGCAGCTGCGCCGCGCTGGTCAACAGGACCCCGTTGACCTTCAGCAGGATCTCGCCGGGCAGGATGCCCAGCTCCTGCGCGGGGCTGCCCTGCAGCACGGCCAGCACCTTGCGGCCGGCCGGGGGATGCACGAAGATGGGGCTAAGGCTGCGCTCCTCCAGAGCGCTGTACCAGCTAAGCCCTTCGTGCAGCAGAACAGCGGTGAGCGCCGCGACCACAGTCAGCGGGCTCCAGCGGTCCGCAAGCAGGCTTAGCCCGAGCAGGACGGCGCTATAGATCAGCAGCCGTCCGAACGTGCGGGCCGCCTTGCGTCCGGGCAGCATGCCCTGGGTCATCTCGCTGAAGCCGATGATGACCGGCAGGGACACCAGCCCTAAGGCTCCGCCGAGCAGCGGATGCCAGGGCAGCTCACTGATTCCCGCTCCGGGGGGAATCAGCACGAACAGCGGCAGCGGCCAGAAGGCCTGCAGCTGATAGCCGCCAACCACCTTGCCGCGCTTGCCGGCCAGGAACAGCGGCGTCGCAAGCCCCGCCCCCTGCCAGCGCGCCAGCAGCGCTTCGGCCACATGCAGCAGCGCCGCAAGCGCCAGCAGTGCCGGAATGTCCAGCCCGCGGAGCGCCCCGGCAATCTCACCTGCTGCTCCGCTCTGCAGAGTATCCGGGAAGAACGAGAGTACGAATTGAATAATTCCGAGCAAGCCGATGGAATAGGCAAAGCATAAATAACGCACACGAAACAGCATCAATACCAGACTGACAACCCAGATGCAGGCTACTGCAGGGTAAGACAGAGAAATCCCCAGCGCCACAGCGGCGAGGGAGACTACGAGTCCCATCAGGGCGCCTGTCCATACAGTCCGCCACGTTTCCCGGCCCCAGCTGTGCAGCTTTACATGAATGAGCTTCCGTTCCAGCGCTACCTGTCTGCGGTAATACAAGGCAATAAATATAAGTGCAATATAATAATAGGGCTGAGTCAGCAGATGGACAACTGCTGTGCCCCAACTGGTAAGCAGTTCCGGCAATACTTCCAAACCGTTCGTCACACTCCTTTTCATCCAGGTGATCAAACAACCCTGCAAAGTGGGGATTTCACATAGACGCTGAATTAAGTACTTAGCGGGACTCCAAATATATATACCTTGTCATAAGATAGAAAAAAAGAAGGCTGGAATCAGCCTTCTTACTTGTTCGACGCTGCAGCCTTAATTTCCTTCCGGACTTCTTCGATTCCCTTATTGCGCTGGTTGTCATGGGCCGGATCCTGAATCACCTTGATCAGTGCCAGCTCCAGCGCTTCAGCAGTCTTGGCGTCAATGGCGCCGGTTGCCTGCAGCTTGGAGGCGCTTTGGAATTTCTTGACCGCTTCCTTCGTTGCGGCATCGAAATACCCGTCCTTGCGGCCCGGCTTGTAGCCCAGACCCTCCAGCATCGTCTGCGCACTCTTCACATCCGAGCTGTTCATGTTGTACTGCAGCGTTACGCTTTTATTAATCGGTGCCACCGAGAAGTAATCCGGCTGGGCTACCGCAATATCCGGCTTAATGCCCTTGCCGTGAATCCAGGTGCCGTCCGGTGTCAGCCATTTCGCAATCGTTATCTTCAGCAGGCTTCCGTCACCGAGCTGCTTTTCGAAGCTGGTCTGCACGGTACCTTTACCGAATGAATTCTCACCGATCAGCTTGGCTCCGGCAGATTGCTGCAGGGCGCCGGCCAGAATTTCCGAGGCACTCGCGCTGCCCTTGTTCATCAGAACAACTACCGGATACTTTTTGCTCGATCCGTTAGAGGTGCTGACCTCACGCTTTTTGTTCTTGTCTTCCACCTGCACGATAGCCTTGCCGGCTGGTACGAACTGCTCAGCCATCTCAATGACAATCGGCAGCACGCCGCCCGGGTCGTTGCGGACATCAAGCACAAGCCCCTTCATACCCTGTGCTTCCAGCTTAGTCAGCTCTTCCTTGAACCGGTCCGCTGTATTCTGCGAGAATTGTGTAACCTCAATCACGCCGATGCTGTCCTTCTCCATCGTAGCGTAGACCGTCTCCAGTCTCACATCATCACGGGTGATGGCAAATTCAAGCGGCTCCGCTGTGCCGGTACGCTGAATCTTCAGCTTGGCCTCGCTTCCCTTAGGGCCGCGGATTTTGGCCACCGCATCATTCAGATCCAGCCCTTCCAGCGATTCACCGTTCACGGAGAGAATAATATCCTTGGCCTGAATGCCGGCCTTCTCAGCCGGGGAGCCTTTGATCGGAGATACTACAACTACCTTACCGTTGTCCGAGGAGACCTCAGCACCAATTCCTGAGAAGGAGCCCTCAATACTCTCTTCAAACCGCTCTGCAGTTTCCTTGCCCATATAGTTGGAATAAGGATCGCCCAGTGCTTCCATCATACCGTTAACAGCCCCGTCAATCAGCTTCTCCCGGTCTACCGTCTCGTAATAATTGCTCTCAATCAGGCTGAGTGCAGTCCCGAGCTTCTTGGATTCCTTATCTTGCAGTCCGGTCGGCTGCAGAGCTGCTACCAGCCCTTCACCTGCAGCTTGTCCGGATACATGCGTATAGCCGGTTACGCCGAGGGTCAGCAGGCTGCCGCATAGCAGCGCGGCGACGATCATAAACGCCGCAGTACTCTTCTTTAACATGATGTTCCCACCGTCCCTTCTTGTCCATCTGATCACCCGCATGGTCCGCTCCATGAGAACGGCATCTCTTCCAGTATATGCCGCCGGATGAAATAATATTTATTTAGTTACTTCATTATTCAACTTATCCTTAAGGGCCGAACCTACAGATACGGCATCGGATCTACGGTCTTGCCGTCAATCCGCACTTCGAAGTGCAGATGCGGGCCGGTTACCCGTCCGGTTGCACCGGATTCCGCAATGGTCTGTCCGCGTGCCACCCGGTCACCCGGCTTCACCAGAATGCCGCCTTCACGGATATGCCCGTACAGCGTCCATACCCCGCCGCCATGGTCAACAATTACACAGTAGCCGTAACCGCTCCACCATTCCGCTACGAGTACTGTACCAGCATCCGCGGCGTGAATATTCGTCCCCTGGGGAACTGCGAAGTCGACACCGGTATGCATTTTGCCTACCTCACCGGTAACCGGATGTGTACGTATACCGTAGGGGGAAGAGATGCGTGCCGAGCCTACCGGCAGCAGGAACGGCCCGTTCCCGCCGGCATATTCCGCCGAACTCGCTACGGAGCTTCTGCTGCTGCTCGCAGCTTTGGCCGCCTTGGCCGCTGCTGCTGCCCTGCGCGCCGCTTCCGCTTTGGCTGCTGCTGCTCTGCGCGCTGCCTCCTCGGCCTTAAGCTTGTCCTTCTGCTCTTCCAGAGCGGAGCGGTCACTGGCCAGCTGGACCAGCTTGGCATTCTGCTCTTCCGAAATCACTTCGGCTTCCTGAATTTCCTCATCGTAATAGGCAATAAGCTCCTGCTTCTCGGCTTCCTTCTCCTTCAGCACACTGCGCTGGGATTCCAGATCCGTATAAAGCTGCTTGGCCTGGGCATATTGCCCTTCCAGCTCCTGCTTCTTCGCGATAACGGTCTCCTTGTCCAGCTTATGCTGCACGAGCAGATCCTGGTCCTGATCGACGATCATCTTCAGGGAGTCCGCCCGGTCCAGGAAATCGGAGAAGCTGGTCGAAGACAGCAGCACATCCAGATAGGACACAGCTCCATCCGTGTACATCAGGCGGACACGGGATTCCAGCAGCTTTTCACGGGAAGCCACGCGGGCCTCCGCATCATCCAGCTCGCTCGTTGTCACGACCAGCGACTCTTCCGTGCTGGCGATTTTACCGGATATGGTCGTCATTTCACCCTTCACCTGTTCAATCTGCTCCAGAACATACTCGAGGTTAAGCGTAGTCTTATTCTTATAGTGCTGAGCCTCCTGATTGCGGGAAGCCGCCTTCTCCTGTGCAGCCTTGGCCGCCTGGACCTCCTGCTGCAGCTGCTTCAGCTGCTTGTCAATCTCGGCAACACTTGTTTTCTTGGCATATCCGTCAGAGGGCCCGAACATTGTGACAGCCAGCAACGTTACGGCTATTCCGGCAGCAATCTTCTTCAACTCGCACTCCCCGTCCTTTGTCTAAGTCTGATTAAGTCTCTGCTATACCTTCAAGAACTTCCGGATCGACACCGTACTGCCCCACACGCCAATCAGCACGCCCAGGCCGACCAGCAAGCCGCACAGCAGCAGCCAGATATCCTCGAACGGAATCAGCCGCAGCCCAAGCATCGGATCTCCCTGTACGGAAGCTTCCAGACTGCTGTAACCGGCGTAGAGCAACCCGGAGGTGACCAGCGAACCGATCAGCCCGATCAATGCACCTTCAACAAAAAACGGCCAGCGGATAAAATAGTTAGTTGCTCCCACCAGCTTCATAATGCCGATTTCCTTACGGCGGGCCAGAATCGTTACCCGGATCGTATTCGAAATCAGGAACATCGACATCAGCGCCAGTCCCGCTACGAAAATAAACCCGATGTTGCGTACAGCCCGGGTCACCTTGAACAAGGTCTCCACAGAGCCTTCACCATATTTCACTTTGTAAATCGGCTGCTCTTTATGCGCTTCATTCAGCGCCTCTATCTTCTCTGCCACGAACGATACGGTTGTCGGCTCAATTACCTCGACAAGCAGCTTGTCCGGCAGCGGATTGTTATCTTCATCGAAGCCTTCAAGAAGATCGGCCGCATCCGGCCCCAAATCCTCACGGAATTCCTTGAGTCCCTGTTCTTTGGAGATGAACTCCACCTTGCTGACTTCCGGCATGCTGCCGATTTCGTTTTCCAGCGTCTCCCGCATCTTCTGGTCGGTATTCAGCGTCAGGTGTACATTGATCTGTACCTGGCTGTCTGCTTTGTCCGCTACTTCATTCACATTGAGCACCAGCAGGATGAACACTCCGAGTACGAAAAGAGACACAACGATGGAGGTGATGGAAGCCACCGACATCCAGCCGTTACGGAATACGTTTTTGAAGCCTTCCCGCATGTGCCGCAAGAAGGTTTTAAAACTCATAACCGTATTCCCCTCTCAATTGGTCTCTGACAATATTGCCGTTCTCGATGGCCAGCACCCGTTTGCGCATTTTGTTGACGATATCCCGGTTGTGGGTAGCCATAACAATGGTAGTTCCGCGGAAATTAATCTCATCCAGCAGCTGCATAATGCCCCATGAGGTTTCGGGGTCCAGGTTGCCGGTAGGCTCGTCCGCAATAATGACGGAAGGATTGTTCACAATCGCTCTGGCGATGGCAATCCGCTGCTGCTCTCCCCCGGAGAGCTGTGAGGGCTCACGGCCGGCTTTGCTGCGCAGACCCACTAGATCGAGCACCTCGTTCACCCGCTTCTTGATGATCTTCTTCGGCGCCTCAATGACCTCCATCGCAAAAGCCACATTCTCATACGCTGTCATCTTCGGCAGCAGCCGGAAATCCTGAAACACTACGCCGATGTTGCGGCGGACATATGGAATTTTGCGGGGCTTCAGCTTGCCTATATTGAAACCGCCTACGGAAATCTGCCCTTTGGTCGGTGTTTCTTCTCTATAAATTAATTTCATAAACGTTGATTTACCTGCGCCGGACGGTCCGACGACATAAACGAACTCATTTCGGTCGATTTTGACAGATATTCCTTGTAGTGCATGGGTTCCGTTAGGATAGGTCTTCCATACATCCTGCATTTCTATCATCTTATCACTTCCCGATTCTGACATAATCCGCCCCCGCCTAGCGGAAGCTTCCATAAACTTCATTATTATCGCAGGCGTATCTATTGTAACAAATCCCTAACCCCTTGAGTACCCGAAAGTTTTACCGAATCTTTACATATACATTAAAATACAAGCTTTCCTGCCGTACCCACACTTCTATATATCGGCATTTCAATGCATTCATTAAGTCTTATTTCCATGGCTGGCGCTGCCTCCAGCGCAAATCCGCGCCTCTGAAGGAGATTGTTCATGAAAAAAATACACGCCGTCCTCATCCTGGGACTCGGCCTGATTCTGGCCGGCTCGCTTGCCGCCGGAGGACTTCATCTATATGGCACCCAGCGCACCCTGCCCAAAGGGACCGTTATCTCCGGATGGGACATCGGGGGTTTGGACATCGCCGCAGTACAAACTGAGCTGGATACCAGGCTTCAGGCTCTTGAGACTATTCCGCTCTCGCTGAAGACAGAGAACAATACTGAGCTGAGCCTTACGCTGCAGCAGGCCGGTGTTACCTACGAGGCAGAAGCTTTCAGTCAGGCACTGAAGACGCTGACCGAAGGATCACTGCTGGAGCGGGTCCAGGCCCGGCGCAGCTGGTCCGCGGACTGGACCATTGGAATCCATCTGGAACTTACGGAACTGAAGCACAAGCTTAGTCCGGCTTGGGAGAGAGAGACCTTCGGCGTTCCTGCTGATGCGGTGCGGAGAATTACAGAGGATGACCGTATAGTGTACACACCCGGAACCAACTCCTACGAAGTAGACTGGCAGGCTCTGGAGCTTGCCCTGCGTGCAGCCCTGCCCGCCGGCATTGGCGGTACAGGAAACCCGCAAAAGATGCGGATCAGCCTGGACGTCCCGTTAACGGTCAAAGCGCCGGACATCACGCTGCAGTCGCTGAAGGATCAGGGTATTGCGCGGAAGATTACCCAGTTCAGCACATTCTTAGGGTCCAGCGGACCCGGACGCAGCTACAATGTGGAGGCCGCAGCCAAAGCGGTGAATGGAACCATTCTGCCGCCGGACGCTATCTTCGACTACGGGAAAGCCATCCAGAAAGCCCAGGCGGAATATGGCTTCCGTGAAGCACCGGTCATTGTAAACGGTAAGCTGCAGCCCGGTACAGGCGGAGGCATCTGCCAGGTCTCAAGCACCCTGTACAATGCCGCGCTGCGCTCCGGGCTTGAGATTGTGGAACGGCGCAACCACTCGCTTCCGGTCAGCTATCTGCCCAAAGGGCAGGATGCCACATTTGCCGAAGGGTATATCAATTTCCGCTTCCGCAACAATACCGGCAAGTATTTGATTATAAAAGCTGAAGTCAAAGGGCGCACCCTGACGGTTAAGCTGTTCGGCACCTTTCCGGAGAATGTCACTTTCGGTCTGGAATCACGGACGGTAGAGGTGTTGAACCCGACCGACAAATACGTGAGCGATGCCTCGCTTCCCCGGGGCGGAACAAGGATAGTTCAGGCTGGTAAAACCGGTTATATCGTCGAGACCTATATTACCCGTTATGTTGACGGCAAGGCTGCCGAGAGGAAGAAGCTCTCCCGCGATGTGTATTACGCCCAGAAACGGGTCATTGCCATCAGCCGCGGCGGCATGAGTAAATCAACAATTCCGGAAGCTTCAGGCAAACAGCTGGTCGAGGACGGCGTAAAGGGTGAATAAGAAAATTACCCCGAACCCTAAAAACCTAAAAACGGCTGTGCCAGCCTTGAAGCAAGGGCGGCACAGCCGTTTTATATAACCTTTACACAGCGCTTACCCGGGGAGCCGTTACAATTTACGTTTGCGCGTTACAGTTAGAGTAGACTTCATCTGAAAGGAGTGTACTTATGACTATAACATCAACAGCCGGCCTGTCAGCCATCCTCCGCCAGGCTCCGGCCATTTCACCTTCGCTAACCTGCCGTGAAGCTCTGCGTGTACAATTCCAGCATCCGGAATCCAAATGCATCGTTGTCCGCAGCAGCAGCAATGAACCTGTAGGACTGATCATGTGCGAGCGCTTTTTCCTCAAGGCAACCGGACGGATGGGTATCGACCAGTTCTACAATGAACCGGTATCGAAGCTGATGAACCGCAGTCCGCTGACAGCGGACATCTCCGCTTCTCCCGAATCATTATGGGCCGAAGCCATGCAGCGCCCGGAAGCGATGAGACAGGACTGCATTATCGTAACAGATAACGGCCGGATTGCCGGCATTCTCCACCCTGCGGAACTGCTGCGCTAAAGGGCGGCAGAGCCGTTCCTCCTCTATCCCCGCGTTAGAACACTGTATCCGGCGATACATCAATTCTCCAGTAACCGTTCACCTTCTTCAGCTTCACCACTACGTTTTCATTCACTCCGGTTGTTCCACTCGGCGGCACACTCAGCTCGAAGACTGCAGTTAATGCGTCTTTGGATACCATCCGGGCAGTAGCCCTGCTGTAATCCAGTGTGTTGCCCAGATCTACATTGGGCTGCCCCATTCTTCCGTTATACTCCAGAAACAGTGTTTGTGTATAAAAAGCTGCCGCATTATGGGTGTAGGCTCTTTTCACATAATTCATCAGCTGCTGCTTCGTCCCCAAATCGCCCGAAAGATAACGGTATTCCACCGTATTATAGTGAAACAGCTCCGGATTAAAGGTATTGCCGCCCCGGCTCGCATACGTATAGATTGCCTTCGCATGAATCATGAGCGGAATAATACTTTTCTCCGTCAAATTATTGATGGTTGCCGGTCCTTCCTTACCCGGTGCCGAGACAGCCACCGTCTTAAATCCCTCTAAACCTGCTGATGGTGAAGCCGCGAGTGCCCCACTGCCTGCAGAGACCAGTCCCAGTGAAAGTACCAATGTACCAAGTAGCCACTTTTTACCCATCCTAAACGCCTCCTCTTAGTCCTGTTATAGGTTGTGAAGAACCCTGTTCTCCCATTGCTGCGGTGCGTACTATATACTTTACGATCGCCTTTAAGCTAAAATACCCAAACCACCCCCGGGTGGAAACGGGAGAAGGGGGAAGTGCACAAAAAAACTCCATCCTCCTGTTAATGGAGAATGGAGCCGGTTAACTATGTTCCTGTCAAGGCTGATTCTGATCCAGTACAGCTACCTCTGCTCCAGGCTTGCGGTATCCGCAGACTGCTCATAGTAGGCCGTAAACGTAACGCTTGCTGAAAGGATATTCCCCGAATCATTCGAGTGCTGGAAGCTGTACGCTTCTACGTTAATAATGCGGGGCAGCAGCTGCAGCGCTGTCAGCCAGTTCCGCAGACTGGTATAAGTCCCCTCTACCGTTGCCGTCAGCTTCAGTTCCTTCACTGTAGGATAGACTACACTTGCAGAACCGGTCATCTCCTGAATGGGATTCGTATCCTCCAGCGTGAACCCGATCTCTTTCAGCCGCGCATCGGTCAGTGCGCCGATATTACGCAGATCCAGAATCAGCTGCTCGCTGTTGTCACCGCGCGGAAGCTGGGCCAGCAGCTCCTCCTGTGCATCATCATTTGCTGATGAGCTGTTCAGCTCTTCGATTTTAGTCTCCATCAGGCTGTTCTGCTGTTCCAGCTGTGACATCTCTGATTCCTGCTCGCTAATCTTATCGTTCGTAGGTTTAAATCCCAGCAGGAAGAATGCAAATAACAGCAGGAACAGCACCAGAACCCCAAGTACAATCGGCGAACGGTATTTATTCATTTGTTCCATTGGTATCCGCCTCCCCGCTGCCGTTTGCTGTAACAGCATTAGCCAGATTCACACGATAAACTGCCGTATAGTACTTCGTAAGCGTCGCCTGTGCCTGCGTATTACCGCCGGGATTGCCTTCGGTCAGCTTTTGAATACTCGCTTCCACAGTGAACGGCATCTTGCGCAGCTCCGCCAGATATTCGGCCGCATCCTCCATCCTCTGCAGCTTCACTGTCAAATCAATCGAACTGAGGTAGGTATAGCCTACATTACCCAGCGAAGATCCTTGCGGCAAGCCTGAGGCCAGCTTATTCAGCACAGAGACAATATTCAGCGCCCTGTAGTTCATAATCTCATCAATAGCTGCTTTACGGTCCAGCTTGCCCGAACCGCCGTTGTTCGCTTTAGCCAGCTCCAGCTGCAGCAAGGTACTCCGGTCCCGGAGACCCTGCAGCTGCTCTGCCTGGTCACTGATCTGCCCTTTATTGCCCGCATACAGAATTCCGACCCCGGCCATCCCCAGCAGCCAGATGCCGATCAGGGCAATAGCCAGATAAGGGAAGATCATCGCTTCACGGTCCTCACGGGGCAGAAGATTAATATGCGGCTCTCTAGAGCCGAGCGCCGCTCCGGTCGCCACTCTAAAGCTGTTCAGCTGGTGATTCTGCACTCTCCCTGCACTGGCTTCCAGCTGGTCCAGACTTACCGGCACAACCTCCTGCTCATTCAGGGATTGGCTAAGCTCATCATGAAGCTGACTGCGCAGAACCGGCGTTCCTGTAATCAGCACCTTGCTGATCCGTGTGCTGCCGTCATGCAGACTGTATTGGTAGAAGTTGAGCATCCGGGATATTTCGGCAGTAATCTCCAGCATTTGCTCCGGTGACAGATGCTCTTCTTCACTCTCAAGCGCGGCTGCCACTTCTGATCTGAATTTCAGCTCTTCCTGTACAGGTACAGCCGCCTCTGCTCTGCCTGTCTGCAAATCCGCAACATTAATAGAACGGATGAATACGGGATTTCCTTCACGGAACATATAGATATCCAGCAGCGACTGCTCCAGATGAATCAGCATCGTCTCATTTAAGACTTCACCCTGATTCAGCATGATGCTCCGGGCCAGGGCCGTAGCTGAAATCTCTACTGCACCCACCCGCAGGCCGGCAGCCTCCAGAATATCGATATGGTCCTGAATCGGCTTGCGCGGTGCGGCGAAGACCAGCAGATGGCTCTGGTTCTCATCTATACCTGTCGTAACATAATCGTATACCGGATTCTCAAACGGCAGATGCAGTCCCGTCTCTACCTCCAGCTTCACAAGCTGGTCCAGTTGCTTCTCATTGGTGCTCGGAATACTCATTTTACGGATAATGATTTGCGCCGGCGGAATAGCCAGGGCTACCTTGGATCCGCGCAGCCCCTGTTTTTTGACCCAGGGCTTCAGAATATCCAGCAGGGATTCTCCATCTGCAATCTGGTTCTCGACAATCATCCCCGGCTGCAGCGGAAGCACCTTCTTCTTGCGGACCTCCCAGGTTTTGTTCTTCTTCAAGCTGACGAAGCGGATCGCAGATTCCTCTATGGAAATCCCGATTGCGCGTTGACCTAATCCCATCATCCGATGATGTTCCTCCTAACCGATAAACGAAAGATATGCGCCGATGATCTCCGGGCCAAACAGAAATGAAATAAGTGCACCAAACGCCAGATACGGTCCGAACGGGACGGGCTGTTTCCGGCCGATGAGGCCAAGCAGCCGCAGTACGCCGCCAACCCCGGCGCCAAACGCACAGGCTATAAAGAACGCCAGAATAACCCCCGGCCAGCCAATGATCCAGCCAAGCAGCGCGAACAGCTTAACATCGCCCATGCCCATGCCCCCAAACAGGGCCAGCAGCAGGAGTACTCCGCCGCCGCTTAACGCTCCGAGCACATGATACCCCAGCGGATGCTCCGTCATAAAGGGAACCAGCACCAGAAATACCGGCACAAAAAACAGCAGTACCTTATCCGGAATCAGCATATACCTGAGGTCTGAGACTGTAATTATAACGGACAGGCTGGCCAGCAGTGCTCCGGTAAGCCCTTCAAGGGTAATCCCGAACTTCAGATACATCACCAGGAATAGCAGCCCTGTTGCTGCTTCACCAAGCGGATACAAGAGCGGGACCCGGGTCCCGCAGTGCCGGCATTTCCCCCGTGATAACAGGTAGCTCACGACCGGGATCAGATCCAGCGTCTTCAGCCTTGCGCCACATTTGGGACATTGTGAGGGCGGATGCAGCAAGGACTCTCCTGCCGGTACGCGCAGCCCGACTACGTTGAAGAAGGACCCCAGCGTTAGTCCTAATAGCGTGATATATATAGCGATGAAAATAGTCATGATGGTTTCGCGTCCCTTTCGGGGATTTCAAAAAAAGGAACCGGAATGGTTCCGATTCCTTTGATGATCTTTGCGGTACTGGATTAATTGATGATGAGTGAAGTGTCTTGTGTTGGGGTGGTTAAGTATTATTCAATATTACCGTCTTCAGGCTTAGGTGCATCTTTAGTACCAAGAATTTCTTTAGCTAGATACACCCCGCCTGTAGCAGCACCAGCTGGCTTAGGTTGGATCATTACATTATTAAGCGTTCCATCCGTATTAAAAGAAACAGCAGTTCCTCCAGGTGTAATTGGTACTTTAGTACTCGGTAAAACTAAGTTTTTCTCAATATAATTAGAATCTTGAAGCTCAGTAAGGGTTACATTACCAACAGTAAAATCACCACCTCGTTCTCCAATAACATACAAACGGGCGGCCTCATATATTTGGCGTGCCGTTGCTAAGTCTGAATCATCCTTTGAGTTATTAATAATCCCGCCAATCAGCGGAATCGCAATAACCGCAATAATCCCCAGAATAACAATAACCGCCAATAGCTCTATCAGCGTGAACCCCTTCTGATTCTCTTCCTTGCCTAATCTTCTCTTAATTGCCTGTGCTAACATTAGGTTTCCCCCTCGATATTAGTTATGTGTGATGCTCCGACAGAAATCTAATCCTATGTTGCTGTGTTCCTGCTGTCTTGCTCTTGATATAGAAGCAGTTCTCTCCATCGCTCAGCACCTGCGGAAGCAGCTTCTGCGCCCGCGCCGCCCTTCCGGCGTCACCCCTCTCAATATGAACAAGGAACCGCAAGGTTCACATATTGCTGTACAGACTGAACATCGGCAGCATGATGGCGGCTACGATCACACCTACCACCCCGGCCAGAAAAGCAATGAGCAGTGGCTCAAGCAATGACTTGAGGCGGTCAACCGTGTTCTCTACATCCATCTCATAGAAGTCAGCGACCTTGGAGAGCATCGTATCCAGCGCTCCCGTCTCTTCGCCAATCGCAATCATCTGTGTAACGAGCGGCGGGAACACCCAAGCCTTCTTGAGCGGATCGGATAGCGGATTGCCCTGTCTCAGGGAATCACTTGCACTGCGGATATACCGCCCGATTACCTTGTTGCCTGCCACTTCCTCGACAATCGCCAGCGATTGCAGAATGGGTACCGAGCTGGCATACAGCGAAGCGAAGGTCCGGGTAAACTGGGCAATCGAGCCCTTCTGGTTCAATTTGCCGAATACCGGAAGCTTCAGCTTGGCATAATCCAGCGCATAAGCGCCTTTCTCGGTACGTTTGGTAACCTGATACGCCACAATTAGGATCAGTACGCCGAGGACCCAGAAATACCACTGGCCCTGGATGCTCTTGCTGAGTGCCAGCACCAGCTTCGTGATGGCCGGTAGCTCGGCATCGAAGGACTCGAACATGGTAACGAATTGCGGGACAATCGCCCATAACAGGTAGATTACCGCGCCTATTGCCATGATTCCGACTGTAATCGGATAGGTCAGCGCTGACTTGATCTTCTCTGTCGTGGTGTGCTGCTTCTCAAAGAATACCGCCAGCCGTTCCAGCGTTCCTTCCATATTCCCCGACTCCTCACCGGCGCGGATCATGCTGACGAAGAGCGGCGGGAAGATCTTCTTGTGATCCTGTACCGCCTGGGAGAATGCAATCCCCCGCAAGAGACTTGAGCCGACTTCCACCAGCGCCTTGCGCAGCGGCTTGCTCTCGGTCTGTTCGGCCAGGATCCGGGTAGCATCGACGATGGATACCCCAGCACGCATCAGTGTGGCGAACTGGCGGCAATAGATAATGAAATGAATCGTCTTAACTGGATTGCCTATATATATATCCATCTGCAGGATGGAGGTTTTGCGTTCTACTAAGGAGAATACTGTCAGGCCGCGCTTGCGGAGCTCATCCATCGCCGCCGGCTTATCCGTAGCAGTAAGCTTGCCTTTGATCGGTCTGCCCGCTGCGGTCTTGACCTGATATTCGAACAATGCCATCAGCCATTCACCTCATTCATGTACGCTTTGGCTGCCGCAGGATGGACCAGCCCACCGGCAAGATACTCACGGATATTCATCTCCAGCGTATGCATGCCCAGCGCCCGGCTTGTCTGCATCACATTCTTCAGCTGATGCGTCTTCTCCGTCCGGATAAGATTGGCTACAGCCGGTGTATTCACCAGAATCTCCGTTGCACAGATCCGCCCCCGCCCTGCCGCTCTCGGGAATAACCGCTGGCTGACTACGGCCAGCATGACCGAAGCCAGCTGGGAACGGATCTGATTCTGCTGATGGCCCGGAAAAGCATCGATAATCCGGTCAATCGTCTGCGGGGCATCAGTCGTATGTAACGTTGCTAATACCAGGTGTCCTGTCTCGGCTGCTGTAACAGCTGCAGAGATTGTTTCCAGGTCGCGCATTTCCCCTACCAGAATAACATCCGGGTCCTGCCGCAGAGCGGCCCGCAGACCGCTCGCGAAGCTCACCGTGTCGATTCCGACCTCGCGCTGGTCTACCAGGCATTTGCCGTGGCTGTGCAGGAATTCAATCGGGTCCTCAAGGGTTACGATATGCTTGCTCTCCGTCTGGTTGATGGAGTGAATCATCGCTGCCAGCGTTGAGGACTTGCCGCTCCCTGTAGGGCCTGTTACCAGAATCAGGCCTTGCGGCTTCTGGGCTAGCGAGGCCAGGACCTGCGGCATCGCTAATTGCTCCAGCGTAGGTATTTCAGCAGGGATCGAGCGGGCGGCAATGCTGACTCCGCTCCGCTGGCGGTATACATTCACCCTATACCGTACGTCGCTTTCAAGAGGGTAGGCGAAATCAATTTCACCGGATTCATTGAATACACTGCTGTTGCGCTCCCCCATTAGGACTTCAGCCATAGCTAATGATTCACCAGCCGTTACCTGTTCTCCTTCAAGGTGATGCAAAATTCCGTCAATTCGCATTACCGGTGCGGAGCCCACAGAGATATGCAAGTCTGAAGCTTTGGAGGCATAGGCTGTATGGAGCAGCCCTATAATGTCTCTTATGAATGTCGGCATTGACTTCCTCCTGAAACGTTAAGTTTGATCTAATGGGAGACCGTCTCCCGCAGAACTTCCTGGAGCGTGGTCGTTCCCTGTGTAACCTTGAGCAGCCCGTCCTCCATCAATTGGACAAGCCCGCGTTCCCGGGCCACAGTCTTCAGCTCTTCGACTGATGCCAGGTCGGTAATCAGCTGCCGCATATGGTCATCAATGGTCAGAACCTCATGAATGGCAATCCGTCCCCGGTAGCCTGTGCTGTTGCAGCTGCCGCAGCCCCGCCCGCGGTGCAGGCTATCTATCGGCAGGTTATACTTCCGAAGCAGGATAGCTTCCTGCTCGGACGGCTTGTACATGGTCTTGCAGTCCGGGCATATTTTACGTACCAGACGCTGAGCCACAACCCCGATCAGGGAGGAGGCAATGAGATAAGGCTCAACGCCCATATCCCTAAGCCGCGAAATCGTGCTGATGGCATCATTGGTATGCAGGGTAGACAGCACAAGGTGCCCGGTTAACGATGCCCTGACGGCAATTTCTGCCGTTTCGGTATCACGGATCTCCCCCACCATTACAATATTCGGGTCCTGCCGAAGGATCGAACGCAAACCTGCGGCGAAGGTCAGCCCTACTGCCGGATTCACATGGACCTGATTGACGCCTTCGAGCTGATATTCTACCGGATCTTCAACCGTAATAATATTGGCGCTCTCCACATTCAGTTGATTCAGCGCAGCATACAACGTCGTTGTTTTGCCGCTGCCTGTAGGTCCTGTAATGAGCAGTATCCCGTACGGCCGGGCAATCATCTCTCTAAAATTAGCGGCGTTAACCTCACTGAAACCCAGGCTGTCTACCGATTTCACGCCTGTGCTGAGATCAAGCAGCCGGAGTACAATCTTCTCCCCGTGCATTGTCGGCAGGGAGGAGACACGGATATCGACCATTTTGTAATCGAATTGCATCTTGATCCGCCCATCCTGCGGAAGCCTCCGCTCCGCGATGTTCAGCTTGGCCATAATCTTCAGTCTGGCTGTAATGAAGCCCTGCATCTGCTTCGGAATAACACGCTCTGTCCGCAGCGTTCCGTCAATCCGGTAGCGGATCGACAGATTGTTCTCGCCCGGATCCACATGAATATCGGATGCCCGCAGCGCTACCGCCTGCTGAATCATCTGGTTAACCAGCCGGACGATAGGGGAATCCTCATCGGTAATTTCGGTCTCTTCGATCTCTTCCTGGCTCGGCAGTTCAACCATCATCTGGCTCATCGAATCGCGCATGCCATAGTGGCGGGCAATGGCCCGCTGCAGCTCATCCCGGGTAGAGATCGCCGGTTCAATCTTGAATCCGGTGCTCATCCGCAGATCTTCAATTGCGAAATAATCGAGCGGATCCGCCATCGCGACCATCAGTTTGCCGCCTTCCTTCATGAAAGGAAGCACCTGATAACGTTTAGCCATGCTTTCCGGGATAATCTGCGTAATCGCCGGATCAATCTGATATTTGAACAAGCTTACATGCGGTATGCCCAGCTGAAATTCCAATACTTCAATTAACTGCTGCTCCGTAATGTATCCCTGCGAGATTAACAGGTCGCCAAGCTTGCGTTTTGTTTTGCGCTGTTCGCCGAGAGCCTCGGTCAGTTGCTCCTGCGAGATTATGCCGTTATCTACCAGCAAATCTCCCAGTCTTTTTTTTATGATTGCCACAGTCACTCATCTCCAGCTCGCACAGTTATATTTTTTTATCGGTATAAAGCACTAAGGAAATTAGCAAAAAAAGGTTAAAATCGTCTAATTATCTGGAAAAAATATGCCGATATACACTCTGTAATCCTGTCAGATTGTAAAATTCATTTTGCCGGAAATCCTCATGAAATCTAGTGCTAAATGCTTAAAAACAAGGAATTTTTTTCATATATTATTATTGCCTATGGAGGTAAATTGTCCTAGAATGATATATAGCATATAACCGCTTTTTTTACAATTGAGTTTTCCAGATCCTGGTCAATTTTTACGTAAGTTTCGATAAATCTACCAAACTATTATTTTATATCTTTTTTGGGGGAGATGCTAGATGAATTTATTCCGGCGGAGAACTTTAATTCTTGCTTCAGGGGGGTTATTTGCAGCCGCACTGATTGCCTTTTTAGTCCATTCATTCATTTTTTCAGTTAACGCGGTGGACAACGCATACACCATCCACATTCTGGAGATCACCGATCCTACCAGTGCGAGTTTAACAGAGGTTTCCGCTTACCCCAAGAGCGAGCTCGATGCCCTTCAGGGCTTAGACAACATTAAGGTTGATACCATGACCATGAAGCGTTTCGTATCGCTGCGTGATAACTGGGACGGTAAATACGACGCCGTGTATATCGGCAAAGGGGCCTTCAGCAAAACTCTAATTAACAGCAATAGCAATAGCACTCAGGAGGAGCGGAAGGCCGCCCATAAATCAACAAATGTACAGAACGATATTACCGGCATCAAGGCCAAAGAGCTTATCGACTATTACATCAGCAAGGGGCTGAATGTATTTTTTCGTGAGGAAACCTTCACCCAGCAGGATACTGCCGCTAAACGGGGAGTATTGTATGCCTCATTCAATTCGTACCGCACCACCCCTGCGCCTAACGTAACCTTTGTGAAGGATCTGAGTGCGCTCAATACGCTTACAGCAGCAATTAAGGACGGCAGCTGGACGAAGTTAGCTACTCTTAAACAGCGCCCTAGACTAACAATATCCAACAAGCCGGCCAGCTATAGCGGAGGTTCTACTACATTCTATCAATCTGACGAAACCCTGAACTTTTCGGTTAAGCTTGATAATGTTACAGACTTAGAGGCAAAAGGTGCGCGGGTTAAATTATATATAAGCGTCGATTCTTCCCTGCCTGTCAAGGAAGATAATGTTGTTGCCACCAAAGAATTCAAAACCGCATCAGATACGATCAGCTATAAGCTTCCTCCCACTTTCTCGGGGCCGCTCTACTGGCGGCTGGAGGTAAGCACGCTGGCCGGGTTAAAAGACTTTCAAACAGGCAACTTTTTATACAAAGGGACTATGCCTGTGATCAAGGTGCTTCAAGTTATGCCTGCAGGCAAGACAAGCAGCAATCTGCAATCTACCAGTAACATGAAGTCTGATTACTTATTTAAAAAGGATTATTACGAATTACAGATTACCTCCAAAGACATGACCTGGTTCAACAACTATATTGCCGAGCATACCAGCACAGAAGACAGCACTTCCGGCCTTAATGGCGCTTACGACATGATCGTGTTCGGATTCCAAGATATGTACGACCGCGTCAGCACGCCAATGCTCTCCGAGGCAGCTGCCAAGGCGGTCAAGGCTTTTGCGGAGAAAACCAAACAGAGCCTGATGCTGACACATGACACTATCTTCCGTGACTCCAATGCTCCATACCAGGAGAGCGCCAATAACTATAACTACTGGAGCCCGTACTTCCATGACATGGTAGGACAGGCACAGCCGCGTACTTACCTCGGTGGTAATGCTATCTATCCTTCCACCAAGGTAGTATCGGTTAACCAGGGGCTTCTGACCCAATACCCGTTCAATCTGGATACAGCAGGTTCAGATGCAAGCCGGTATAATGTGGCTACAACACATGACCAGTTCTTCCCTTTGGATCTCAATAATCCGGAGGTCATTCCCTGGTATAACATAAACGGTTCTGAGCGGGATGCGGACGACAGCTATAATCACTTCTATACTTATTCTATAGGCAACATTACCTTCTCAGGGACAGGCCACACCAGCACGAACTTCCCTGATTGGGAGCAGCGGCTATTCGTCAATACGATGTACCGGGCGTTTACCGGTGCCAATCACGCTCCGAAGATTACAGTTTACACGCCACTGGATAAGAGTACCAAGCCGTCCTATCATGACAAACTAACGGTCAGCTATTTGGCTAACGATCTGGATCTTAAAGACAAAGAACTGATTACAGAGATCAAGATTAGGAAACTGGTCGGCAACGATGAGAAAACAGGTACTTACGTTGATGTTGATTCCATGCCTGCCAAGACTGTCCGTTCAGGTGATACAGTAACCCAAATCTTCAATAACCCCCTGCGTGAGGGCGGCAAACTGCAGATTGAGATTACTGCCAAGGACAAACAAGGTGCTCTTGCTACCGAACTCGTTAACGTTACTGTTGAGAAAGTAACAGCCAATCTGACAATCAACCGCTCCTTACCTTCTACAACTGTGGAAAAGGGAGAGCCTTTTACCATCACATATAATGTCAAACCTAATATAATTCAGGCAAGTGCCGTAGATAAAGGCGATCAGGGGGTACAGAATCTGGTGATTTCAGATATTCAGTATTCTGAAGTATTCCCGGTAAGGCTGGAATTTAGCGAGCTGGCAGCCCAGGGACTCACACAGAGCGGCAATGCTGCATCAGGATATACCCTTACCAAGAATCTTGGCAAGCTGACTTATCATCTGTCTCAGGATGGCAAGACTTATATACCGGATTCAGCAGATGGCATCAACTTTAGCGTGACTGTAACAGCTACCGACCAGACACACTATGACCTGCAAAACTCCAAACTGAGTTTCGAGGATTTAAACTCGCTGCAGGTAACTACAGCTACGCCGGTTGTTAGTGCTACAGCCAGCGCTACTGCTAGCCCTACAGCCAGCCCTACTGCTACTGTAGCAGCCACCCAAACTCCAGTACCCGCTCAGGTGGTAAGAACCCCTCCACTTGGAATAGCCAGGGATTTCAATGTGTTTATTCTAGGGGATATTAATCGTACTGGAGGAATTGAAGGAACAGTAGCTGGCGGGGGCAATGTTACTATTAGTGCCAGCGGCATTGCCAGTGGTATTGCAGGCAATGCTAAGGAACGTGATGCGCTAGTTGTTGGTGGTAACTTGAACTTCAGTAATGATTCTGTGAACGGCAATGTTATTGTCGGGGGCACACCAACAATTAGTCAGAATGGTACCATTTTGGGTGATTTGAAGTCTGGAACTCCTATTGATTTCACTGCAGAATTTAAATATCTGCGCGAACAGTCGGATGCTCTTGCTAACCTGCCGGTAAACGGGGTCACCAAAACATTTAGCTGGGGTGAAGTAAGTCTCAAAGGAACTGACCCGAAAACTAATGTTTTCTCTGTTAATGCTGCTGATATGAAAAGCACAATAGGTGTAGATATCCCTAAGGGATCCACCGCAGTCATAAATATTACTGGCTCGTCTGTGAGTCTAGGCAATGGCTCGAGTTCGTTCGCTTTCTGCTCAGACAAAGATAACTCAGGTAATATTGATGCATGTAAAAATAATAATTTCTCTGATGCAGAGCTGAAAGCTGTATCGCCACATGTTATCTTCAATTTCAATAAAGCCGAAAGTCTTACACTAGACCGTATTAGAATGGATGGTACAGTATTAGCACCACGAGCCAGTATCAACTTCCTGCAAGGAAATGTATATGGAACCTTGATTGGAACCTCACTTGTAGGGGGAGGGACTCCAATGAATGTGAAGTTCAACGGTGAAACTGGTTTACCAGTACCAACCACTGCGCCAGTGGCTACGCCTACACCTGCACCGACCGCTACACCGGCTCCAAGCCCTACGCCAATGCCTGCACCGGTACTGGCAAGAGTAACGATGAGCTTTGACGATCTGGGGTTTGATGCCAAGGTCAGAGTAAAGAGTGTTTCATTAGCTGACGGAACACTCCGTCTTAACACTGAACTGAATATGGACGCACTGAAAACAATTCTGCCTGCAGATGCCAGCAATCCCGCCTTGAAATGGGAGTCCTTAAACCCGGGGATTGCTACCATATCGGAATCCGGTACGGTTCTGGGGATTGCTCCAGGAACAGCCAGGATTAAACTAACGGTCACAGATGCCTTTAATACAACATTCACAGCTACGGGATATGTAACAGTTGTTGCCCCACAGCTTACTATCAGCGGTTTTGATAAAGGTACCGTAGGTACCCCGAATATCTACACTGCCAGCTACTTAACCGTCAATGAAGACATCCAGGGCTATGAATGGAAGATTAAGCCTGACAGTAACACTGCTGGAGCCACGCTTACTGTCGATCCGCTCAAGCCGCTCAGCGATCAAGTTACACTGGCAGCCAGCAAATCGGGGACAGTCGTGCTGACTGCGGTTGCCCTGACGGATAAGCAACCGAGCGGAACGCGTCCGGAGGAGAAAACAATCACCTTCACCAATCCTGTTGCAAAGATTGAAATTCTAGGCGTGGATGCAGTAAATGTTGGCGAAGAAATTGAGTTGAAAATTAATGTGACTAGTCCGGATAATGCTGATCCTGCTGAATATAGCTGGAGTCTCGACGGGGATGGAAGCACTTATGCAAAGCTCACCCAAGGAGCACCCACTGATACTGCCAAGCTGGCTGGTCTAAAAATCACAGATGCTAACCAACCGGTGGTTGTCAGAGCTTCTGTAATCGGGACGCCGGAGGGTCAACCCATCACAGCCATATTGAGGGTCACCGTAGGTACCCGGTTGAACGGATTGTTATTGAGAGGTCCAATCACACTCAAAGTAGGAGAACAAATGGACCTGTTCGACATCAATAGACTTGGTCCATCTCCTTCCAGCATCCTCCTTAAAGAATTGACGGACAAGCTGAGCTGGAGCAGCAGCAACCCTGCCGTAGTTCTTATGGAAAATGGCGTTATCACCGGTAAGGTTAAAGGCTCTGCCAAAGTCACGGTATCCTATACTGAGGATTCAAAAATCCAAAGCACCATTGATGTTTTTGTAACTAACGAAGACCGCTATTAACTAAATAACAAATAAGAGCGGAGGCGCCCCTAAGGGGATAGCCTCCGCTCTTATTTTGTACAAAAGTATTTTTTGGTCCTTCTTATCTATTCCAGCTGCAGCTCCTCTACGCGGATATTAACCGTCCTGACCCTGGGGAGGCCCGCCTGCTGGTCACCAAATACATTGTTATTGTAGACGGCTTTGAAGCGGATCAGCGATTCATCTTCAGCTATTATAATATCCGAACCGCCGCGTGCAGATGTGCCCCGGACCGCGTTAATTGTCAAATCCTCTTTAGCAAAAAATCCGCCGCTAAGTGAGAATATGGAGCCTACCCCGTATAGATCAGCTTTAGAATCTGTATAGAAGAAGGCGTTCAGCGGAGTAGCCGCTTCATCGAAAGCAGCTAACCGGTTAAACAGAATTGCCCCTTCAGAGATTAGAACAAGCTCCTTGTTGTTTAAGCCATTAATCGTGGCATCTTCTACTACTGTGTTGAACTCTCCCCCGGCTGCAGCCTTCAGAACATATATAGTAGAGTCAAACTGCACTTTACCTCTGATCTCTACCTTACCGGTTACCAGTATATTGGCCCGCACATCGATAGGTGTGTCCGCTCCATAATTATCGATAAGCAGATTTCCGTCTACAACGTACCAGTAAGGTACTCCTGATGCGCTTACTTTACTCGTGTAATTAATTCCGGTTAATTCCGTTCCGTCAATTACCAAATCACCTTTGTAAACCAAGGATCGTGTGGGATGGGTCAACAGCGCAACTGTATCATCATATGCTTGTTGGCGCTCCTTCCCCTCATCCGATGTATCCGCAGGATCCGGTTTCTCCCCCAGCACATCCGGATGATCAAAGTTACTGTTTCCGGCAAGATAACCAGCCAACGCTCCGCTGTGTATCCTGTCCAGAATAGTTTGCCTGTTATTATGGCTCTCTGTAGCTTCTTCTACTTTATCAACGAAAGAAGACTCCACGTTTACCTCAACAAAGCTCCGGTGGTTTTTAATTTTCACACTCGATGCCGGAATAATCTTCATATCTGTTACTTGTGTTCCGGTTACCGGATCGCTGCCGCCTACCTTATAGGATAGCTTGTTCAACGATTGCACATGTGCTTCACCTTCAAGTTGAAACGGCTTGGATACATATGAATGATTGCCATTGTACAGGTAGTGGGCAGTATCACTGATCTTCAGCTCATTACCGGCATAAATATTCCCCTCAATATAGGGTGAACCATTAATGATCAGATTGTGCTCTGAGCCCAGTACATACTTCAGGAAATCAGGATACGTATCAATTACCACATTCTGCTTCAGTTTGCGTACTACCCCATTGACCTCTGCCTGAGCCGTAAGAGTCAAGGTATAGCTAACGTACTGATCCGTATCTTCCGTATCATCGGGCACATTATCATTAAAAATAACATCAATAATTGTACCAACTGCTTTCTCCCCGCCAGCCTGCGACAGCTCAGTACTGGCTAAGAGTCCCTTCTGCACGTCACCCGATGGTTCATCCTCAATTCCGTCTTTGAGCTCTGACAGGAATTTTTTAATTTCACTTTTCAGCTCTTCCTGGCTCCATTCGGTATTGCCGTTTTCCACCGCCTTATTCAGACTGGCTGTAATATACGCTACAGCCTCATTCAGCGTCTTCTCCGCCAAATGCAGACTCTGCACATCATTCTTGCGCGTCTCTGTACGCTGGGCTCCGCCTACTGCTGCAGTGAGTACGCTTAATCCAAGTATGGTAAGGAGCAGCACAATGAACATCACCAGCACCAGGGCAGAACCACGCTCCTCCCGGAGACGCCCGGCGCCTTCCTTCAGTTTCTTAACTCCTAAATGGCGCAGTGACGTTCCAGCACCTGGTATCGGCAGCATCCTAGCTCCTCCTAAAAACCGAATTTACTCTTCATTTCCATGGTATAATCTCTGCCGTCATATATTTGCGTCAACTTGAGGGTGATCTCAATCAGCCCACTATCACACGGCGAGGCCTCCGTGCAAGATCTGCCGTCTGGTGTCGCTGATGAAATTACTGATCCAGTCAGATCTGACTTCACTGCAGTCCGGGAATTCTCCGTAGGCTCATCCGTTTCGGACCCAATCACAAGCTTACCCTCTGTAAAAGCAATCTTGACCACTTCATAGTCGGGATCTGTCTTTCTATTCTTTTTCAGAAGAATGCCATCCTTGCTGCTGGTTTCCTCTACCCCTTCCGGAGCAAAAGTATATAATTCATTGATGATAGACGACATGATGATATCCGCTTCATCCCTGAGCGAGTTCTCGATTGTAATTTTGTGATAGCTGCGGAACCCGAACATAGTAACCATAGAAAGGATCCCCAGAATCATTGAAAATAAAGTTATAGCCGCAATAAGCTCTATAAGTGTGAACCCCTGCTGTGCCCTGAGACGGTTAACGTATTTTCTCATCAGTTATATAGCCCTCCACCACCGTACTCACTGAATGCCCGTTAGGACCACCTTCGCCAGTGACCTCCACTTGAATAGGAATCAGGTAAGGGGCCATATCCTGTTTGCGAGGATCGACTTTTCCCTCCTCACCCTCCTTCATATCCTGATAAAGATCTACCTGGAAAACTATCGTTACCTTATAGGGTATATTATTGATTATCGGATTGAGCACATCAGGCAGCGCCCCTGCATTAATCATAATTCCATAGGCAGTACAGTTAGTTGTACTAGTACAATTGTCTGCATTAATTTCAGGATGATCTTCCGGATCGCGACTGTCATTGCTTACCTCGAAGAAATCACCCATTGCCCCAAAGTCCTGCTTCTCCATATAAAACAGCGCATTCCGCGCCAGATTGACCATAATTGTCTTATTCTGATTGGATTTGGAATAGGACAGCGCATTGGTGAAATAAGAAGTCAACACCAGCGAAACGATCGACAGAATAACGATGGCGGCCAGCACCTCAATCAGGGTAAACCCCGCTTCCTTATCCCGTTCCCGCTTGCGGTTCCATAGGTCTCTCAAAGACATCCCGTTCGCTCCCTACACTCTAGTAAATTCTATAATCTCAGTCTTCCGTCCTGTATGAATGATTCGTTCCTCTGAACCTTTCTGCCTACTTCCATTATATTCTCTCGACTCCGGCACCAGCAATGCTTACCGCTATAAAAAACAGAAAATCTTATCCTATACATCCATAGCAGTCTAGTATTTATATCGGTTATGGGCTGTGCTATGATTTGGCTGAAAGGGGATATGCGAAATGGCTTTAATCGAATGCAAGTTTTATTCGGATGTGCTGGGTCTAAGCACTTCGATGACTGTAATTCTGCCGCAGCAGACCACTACACAGATTGGCATGAGCAATGTCTCTAAGGGGAAGCTTCACCCTACACTGTACTTGCTGCACGGCTTGTCCGATGATGATTCGATCTGGCTCCGCCGGACCTCGATTGAGCGTTATGTGGCTGAGCTGGGCATCGCTGTTGTTATGCCGCAGGTACACCGCAGCTTTTACACAGATATGGCGGAGGGCGGACGGTACTGGACCTATATCAGTGAGGAGCTGCCGCAACTAGCCCGTTCCTTCTTCCCGCTGTCGGCGAAGCGTGAGGATAACTTCGTGGCTGGACTGTCGATGGGCGGTTACGGGGCAATGAAGCTGGGGTTGCGGAAGCCGGAGACCTTTGCTGCTGCTGCCAGCCTGTCAGGGGCGCTGGATATGGCGCATCACTTCATGAATCCGGAGGACCCGGCGCAGAAGGGCAAGGAATATGTGCAGATTTTCGGAGAGAAGGATATTGCCGGTACTCCGGATGATTTACTGTGGCTGCTGGAGAAAGCAGACAAAACCAAAGGACCGAAGCCGCTCCTCTATCAATGCTGCGGTACGGAGGATTTCCTCTATGAGGATAATCAGACCTTCCGTGAGGCCTGCGGCAAGACTAAGCTATCGCTGACGTACGAGGAAGGACCCGGGGAGCATGAATGGGGCTATTGGGATCATAAAATCCAGGATGTCCTGAAGTGGCTGCCGCTGGGTAAGTAGGAGTTTAACAAAAACAAGGACCTGGATAAATACTCCAGCGTCCTTGTTAGTCTGCAGCGGCAAGCTGCATGCATTCTTTTATATGCTGCTCCCGGTTAACAGGTTAACGATGATGTCCAACTGCTGCTCGACTGAAATCGGATCACTGAACAGAAATTGATTGAAATCAATATTATAGATTTTCCCTGCCTTCCCTGCAGGAGAGTTCTGAATCAGCTTGTCCACCTTTTTCAGTTCTGCCTCTGCTCCTTCATTTACAGCCAGAAATAACCGGTCGCCGATGAATTCGGGGATAACCTCGTTAGAGATTTCCCATGTCTCACCGTTAATGACCTCATCCTTTACTTTATCGGTTGGCTTGAGGCCTAAGTATTTATAAATAATATTCCCGCCCATATTGGTGTCTCCGTAGATGTATATGGCCTCAGAACGGACATTGAGGATCGAGAAGGTCTCATCCGCTCCGACAAGCGGGCTGATTTTCTCTTTGTACTCTGCTAGTTTGGCGGTAAAAGCCTCCGTCCACTGCTTCGCTTCCTCCTGCTTGCCCAGAATATCACCGAACATTCCGACATCCTTGAACGGGTCATTGTACTGCTCCACAACAATCGTCGGTGCGATCTGGCTCAGTGCCTCGTATCCGCCTTCAACAACCTCGGCAAACGGCGCCGTTGTAACAATCAGGTCCGGCTCAAGTGACAGAATCTTCTCAGCATCCGGGGTAGCCCCTACATCTTCAATACCGGATACATCGCTTAATAACGGATTATTCAAAATATAGTTAGTTGCCCCGACCGGCTTCACCCCAAGCGCCATCAACTCGCCCAGATGAAAGAGACTGACTACACGCTGAGGCTTCACGGGAATCTCCGTTTCACCCTTCAGATGCTTATATGTACGCATCTCTACAGCTGCACTATCCGCAGCGGCATTGGTGGAAGCCGGCTGGGAGGCAGCTCCTGTATTACTTCCTGCCTGGCATGCACTCAGAAATAAGGTTGTGCATAACAGCAGCGTGGCAGCGAATGCCGGTCTTGAAAATCTGAACATCGTTGTGTCCCCTTCCTTCATCCATTGATAATCATTCTCATTATTATTATGGGAAAAGGTCGGATCTGTTACAATAGACGATTTCAGCAGACGTGATGGACTATTCTGCACTCCCTGCCGGTGGCTCTCCCGGAATTGCAGCGGGGAGCAGCCGGTATGCTTTTTGAACAGGCGGCTGAAATAATAGACATCACCATAACCAACACTGCCGGCTATTTCCTGGATACGGGCCTTTGATTTCAGCAGCAGCTGCTTGGCCTTGCGGATCCGCACATGAATAAGGTAATCAATCGGGCCGAAGCCGAGCTGGTTTTTGAACAGGCGGAATAAATGGCTCGTGCTGCAATTGTACATTCCGGCGAGCGCCTCGGCTGTTAGCGGCTCTCTGTAATGCTCATGAATATAATGAATAGCTTCAGTAACTATGTTCGGTCTGCTGATCTCTGGCGCTGATGTGCGGATCTGCCGCATCACCTCGTACACAAACGGAAGAAATAGCGACTGTGCCTGCAGCTTGTCAATCGGGGCTGCCTGCTGCCACAGGCGGTTCATCGTTTGACACTTCTCCTCCAAGGGCAACAGTGTGTAGGGAGTAAATGCGTACGACTGCTCCAAGCTCTCCCGTTCCTCCGGCGATTCGCAGTACGCTTGATATAGGATCAAATAGCAGGTGAAATCGCTCCCCCGCGGTGTGATTTGCAGTTCCGTTTCCTTGCCGCCATGCAGAATATGAACGGAACGGGCGTCATAGACCTTTCCCGACAGGCTCACTTGGGCCACTCCATGAACAGTCACCAGAAAAAAACTGGAGGCTGTCACGCAGCTTGCCGGAACAGTTCCATTCTGCGCATTATACTGCTGAATATTCAGCAGTCTGGCAGCGGCTGCACTCCAGCGTTCAATGTGGACTTCCCAATCCATCCGTTCACCCCTATCCTCAGAATGCTGCACTAACCAATTCGTACATTTGAAAAAAAGACTGCCCTTCCACAGTATACACTGCAAAATGACAGTCTTTGGTTCTTGCTACTTTACGCTCTGCACCCTGGTCAAGCGTGCCGCGTTTATTGTGCAGCATCCTCATGTCCATGCTGCCTAACCCACTCACCTGCCGCCAGCAGAGCCGCCTCAGCCCGTTCGATGGCTGCCTGCACCTGAACTGTAGCGGTGCCGCCGTAGACGTTACGGGCATTCACAACCGCCTCAGGCTGCAGCACCGCGTAGATCGCTTCGTCGAACAGCGGTGAGAACTGCTTGAACTCTTCCAGGGTCAGATCCAACAGGAATTTGCCTTCCTGGATGCAGTACAATACGGTCTTGCCGATGACTTCATGCGCCTGACGGAACGGCAGCCCCTTGCCTACCAGGAAGTCGGCAATATCCGTTGCATTGGAGAAGTCGGTATTCACCGCTTCACGCATCCGGCCTTTGTTCACCTTCATCGTGGAGATCATCGGCGCGAACAGCTGCAGCGCTCCAGTCAGGGTAGCGACTGTATCGAACATGCCTTCCTTGTCTTCCTGCATATCCTTATTGTAGGCCAGCGGCAGCGACTTAAGTACTGTCAGCAGTCCAATCAGGTTGCCGTAGACACGGCCTGTCTTCCCGCGCACCAGTTCCGGCACGTCCGGGTTCTTCTTCTGCGGCATGATGCTGCTGCCGGTACAGAAGGCATCATCCAGCTCCACGAAGCTGAATTCGGTGCTGCTCCACAGCACCAGCTCTTCGCTGAGCCGGGACAGGTGGGTCATAACGAGCGCGGCGTTCGCCAGAAACTCCACAATGAAGTCACGGTCGCTGACTGCGTCCAGGCTGTTCTCGTAGACGCTGTCAAAGCCAAGCTGCTCCGCCACGAAATGACGGTCAATCGGGAATGTCGTTCCCGCGAGCGCTCCTGCACCCAGCGGCAGCACATTAATCCGCTTGTAGCTGTCCGTCAGCCGCTCCGCATCGCGGCGGAACATCGACACATAAGCGAGCAGATGATGGGCAAACAGAATCGGCTGTGCCCGCTGCAGATGGGTATATCCTGGAACAATGGTCTCCACATTGTCCTTCGCCTGTCCGATCAGCGCATCCTGCAGCTCATGCAGCAACGCCACTAGCTCGACTACGCGGTTACGCAGATAGAGGTGCATATCCGTCGCCACCTGATCGTTGCGGCTGCGGCCGGTATGCAGCTTGCCGCCGACCGGGCCGATTTCCTCGATCAGATTCTTTTCAATATTCATATGGATATCTTCATCGGCTACCGAGAATTCAATTTCGCCCGCGCGCACCTTCTCCAGCACCTTGTTCAATCCGTTCTTAATCGTCTCTACATCCTCCTGCGGCAGAATCCCGCAGCGGCCCAGCATCGTGACATGAGCCAGACTGCCTTGTACATCCTCTTCCGCCAGTGCCTTATCGAATCCGATGGAAGCCGTATATTCCTCCACCAGCTTGTTCGTTCCTTTGGTAAAACGTCCGCCCCACAGCTTGCTCACCTGTTGTGTCCTCCTCGATTGACGTTAGAAGGGCCGCCCCTGTCCGGCTTCGGAGGAACGGCCTGCTTCTGTCCGCTTATATTGTGATTGTATGAAAAACCGCCAAACGGCTAATTGCTTCTACTTGTTGGATTCCGCTACGCCCGCCGATACCTTCAGACGCAGGGCATTCAGGCGGATGAAGCCTGTAGCATCTCCCTGATCATAGGCTTGTGTAGGATCAGCTTCCATTGTAGCGATATCCGGGTTGTACAGGCTGACCGGACTCTTCACACCGGCGCCGATAATGTTGCCTTTGTACAGCTTCACGCGTACCGTACCGGTCACATTCTGCTGGCTCTCCTTCACCAGGGCCTGCAATGCAAGCCGCTCTGGCGCGAACCAGAAGCCGTTATACACGAGTGTGCTGTAACGGGTAATCAGGCTGTCCCGCAGGTTCATCACTTCACGGTCCATGGTGATGGACTCCATTTTGCGGTGAGCGGTGAACAGGATGGTTCCGCCCGGAGTCTCGTATACGCCGCGGCTCTTCATGCCGACGAAACGGTTCTCGACCATATCCACGCGTCCGATCCCGTGCTTGCCGCCCAGCTCATTCAGCTTCTCCATGACTTGCAGCGGAGACAGCGATTCACCGTTCAGCGCTACACAGTCACCCTTAACGAAGTCCAGCTCCAGATATTCCGCTTCATCCGGGGCGTCCTCCGGAGCATTCGAGAGCAGGAACATTTCCTTATTCTCCGGTGCGCTTGGGTCGAACCAAGGATCTTCCAGCACGCCGCTCTCATAGCTGATGTGCAGCAGGTTGCGGTCCATAGAGTACGGCTTAGCCGCCGAAGCCTGTACAGGAATGCCGTTTGCTTCAGCATAAGCAATCATCTCCGCGCGTCCAGGGAACTGGTTGCGGAACTCCTCCAGACGCCATGGGGCAATCACCTTGATGCTTGGGGACAAGGCAGCGGCGTTCAGTTCAAAGCGCACCTGGTCATTCCCCTTGCCGGTTGCCCCGTGGGCAATCGCTGTAGCGCCTTCGGCGATCGCGATATCCACCATACGCTTAGCGATCAGCGGACGGGCAATGCTCGTGCCAAGCAGGTACTGGCCTTCGTAAAGGGCTCCCGCCTGGAACATCGGGTAGATGAAGTCATTCGCGAATTCGTCGCGCAGGTCATCTATGTAGACTTTGGAAGCGCCGGTAGCGAGCGCTTTTTCCTCCAGGCCGTCCAGCTCTTCTTTTTGGCCGATATCGGCTGTAAAAGCAATAATCTCCGCATCATAGGTCTCTTTCAGCCATTTCAGAATGACTGAGGTATCCAGCCCGCCGGAATAGGCGAGGACGATTTTTTCTTTTGCCATGTTGGTACTACTTCCTTTCGGTGTGGGGGTTATAAGATCAACTACAAATTTATAAACGGGTTTTGGGCGTCATTACAGAAAATATTTGGACTTTCGGCCGCTGTTGTCTGCAGATTTCTTGATTTGTACCGCTGGTTGCGGTGGAAATCCGCAGACAGCATATGCTTCCGAAGTAGCTTTCCTGCGGAAAGCTTTCAGGCGGACGCTGACGCTCCTGCAGTTCCAAAATTTCCTTCCAATCCTTCCAACCCTCTCATTTCAATCCAGTTCATCTTATATGGTGTATATAAGATAAGATCCAAACAGGTTAATCCCTGTTTTACTCTACGATTCACTGTTAAACCCATGCCGGGCGCAGGTTAGCCCATCAAAGCCGCCATAAGCGCCTTCTGCGCATGCAGGCGGTTCTCGGCCTGATCGAAGATAACCGAGTTCGGGCCGTCGATGACACCGGTGCTGACCTCTTCCTCACGGTGGGCCGGGAGGCAGTGCAGGAACAGATAGTCGCTTTTGGCAAGCGCCACGAGTTCCTCATTGACCTGATAGTCCTTGAACGCCGCTTCACGCGCCAGCTGTTCCGCCTCGAAGCCCATGCTGGCCCATACATCCGTATAAATTACATCCGCGTCCTGTACGGCTTCCTGCGGGCTGCGGGTAACGGTGATTACTGAACCCGTACCCTTGGCGATCTCGCGCGCCTCGGCCACTACAGCCGCGTCTGGCCCGTAGCCCTCCGGTCCGGCGATACTTACATGCACACCCAGCTTAGCTCCGCCGATCAGCAGGGAATGCGCCATGTTGTTGCCGTCGCCGATGTAGGCCAGCTTCAGGCCCTTCAGCTTGCCCTTGTGCTCATACACGGTCTGGTAATCCGCCAGCACCTGGCACGGATGTGCCAGATCGCTAAGGCCGTTGATTACAGGAACTGAAGCATAGCGGGCCAGTTCTTCCACTTTATCATGGCCGAAGGTACGGATCATGATTCCGTCTAAGTACCGCGACATGACCTGTGCTGTATCTCCAACGGTCTCGCCGCGGCCGAGCTGGATATCATTTTTGCTGAGGAACAGCGCATGACCGCCGAGCTGATACATGCCGACTTCGAAGGATACCCGTGTGCGCGTCGACGATTTCTCAAAAATAAGACCGATTGTCTTCCCCAGCAGCGGCTGGTAGACTTCACCGTTCTTCTGCTTGCGCTTCAGCTCAATCGCAAGTTCGATAAGATACGTAATTTCCTCCGGGCTGTAATCGTTCAGCTCCAGCAAATCACGGCCTTTGAGCTGGGCTGCGATTGCCTCTGCACTGCCCTTGGTAACCTGACTCATGAATTGGCCTCCCCGTTTCCTTTGTTAGCATAAGTATGGATTAGATCCGAAAGGATGTCCACCGCCTGATGAATCTCCTCTTTGGTTACATATAGATTAGGCAGCAGCCGGATGACATTCGGTCCGGCCTGAACGAACAGCAGGCCGCGCTTCTGTCCGGCCAGCACGATCTCCCCTACCGGCTCTGTACATTCGATCCCGATCAAGAGGCCTTTGCCACGGATTTCCTTCACAAACGAAGTATCCGCCAGCTTCTCTCTCAGCAGCCCGCTTAAGTAATCGCCCATGTCAGCAGCCCGCTGCGGCAGCTCATCCTCCAGCATCGTCTCAATCGTCGCTTCCATGACGGCTGCCGCAAGCGGCGTGCCGCCGAAGGTGCTCGCATGGCTCCCCGGGCTGAATGCCTCGCGCAGGTATCCCTTGCCCAGCATCACGCCGGCCGGGAAGCCGCTGGCCACGCCTTTGGCCAAGGTGAAGATATCCGGCTCAATGCCGTAATGCTGATGCGCGAACAGCTTGCCTGTCCGGCCCATGCCGGTCTGCACCTCGTCCACGATCAGCAGCAGACCATGCTGCTTGCACAGGGCAACAACAGCATCCAGGAAGTCCTGCTGTACCTCAAGCACGCCGCCTTCAGCCAGCACCATCTCCAGCATGATCGCCGCTGTATGCTCAGTGATGGCCGACTCCAGCGCCGGCAGATCATGCAGCGGCACGGTCTTGAAGCCTGCCGGCAGCGGCAGGAAGCCTTCCTTGACCTTCGCCTGGCCCGTTGCGGTCAGTGTAGCCAGTGTGCGGCCGTGGAAGGACTGCTCGAAGGTAATCACCTCATAGCGGTCATCACCCTTCACCTTCTGGTGATACCGGCGGGCCAGCTTGATTGCCGCCTCATTCGCCTCGGCTCCGCTGTTGCAGAAGAACACCTGATCCGCACAGCTGTTGCCGGTGAGCAGCGCAGCTACCCGGTCCTGTCCCGGAATATGGAACAGGTTCGAGACATGCCATAGCGTATCAATCTGCGCCTTCAGCTTCTCGCCCACCTTCTCCGGAGCGTGGCCCAGGCTCGTTACAGCCAATCCGCACATGAAATCGAGATACTTGTTGCCCTGATCATCCCACACCCAGCTGCCCTTGCCCTTAACCAGACTAAGATCATATCTGGCGTAGGACGGGAATACCGCACTCAGCTTGGCAGGAGCAGAAGCGGCTCCCTGTTCCTTCGTTTCCGCTGAACGTTCCTGCGTTGCCCCTGTCAAAGAATCTTTTTCCGTTTGCGTAAGCTCACTCATTCTTAGTCACTCTCCCACCATGCTGCTGCGGTTATCCGTCAGCGCTCTTTTATCTTACAATCCGCGTTCCCAGCTCTTCGCCCTGCAGCACCCGGCTGAGTACCCGCGGCTCCTTGCCGTCAACAATCACAACCTCCGACACCTTGCCCTGAATACAATCCATCGCAGCGCGTACTTTGGGAATCATCCCGCCGTAGATTTCACCATCCGCGATCAGTTCCTCGATCTGTGCCACCGTTACGGAAGGAAGCACGATCTTCTTCCCGTCCAGCTCACGCATAATTCCCGGTACATCGGTAACTACGATCATACTGGGCGATTCTACAAAGGAAGCAACCGCACCAGCCGCTGTATCCGCATTAATATTGTAACGCTGGCCTCCGCCATCCACACCGATAGGGGCGATTACCGGGATATAGCCGAGCGCGATAATTCCTTTTACAATCTCCGCATTCACCTCGGTTACTTCACCAACCATTCCCAGTTCAGCACTGTTCGCTACCGGACGCGCCATAATCAGGTTACCGTCAACGCCGGATAATCCGAGCGCCTGTCCGCCGGCGGCTTGAATTCTGCGGACTATGGCCTTGTTAATGCTCCCCGAGAGCGTCATCTCCACCACATCAAGCACTTCTTCCGTCGTCACCCTGAGGCCGTTCACGAAGCTGCTCTCAATTCCCAGCTTCTCCAGGTTGCCGGAGATTGCCGGGCCGCCGCCATGTACAATGACAGGCTGTACTCCGCCGGCTTGCAGCTCCCGCAGATCCTCAAAGAACGAATCCGGCAGCGCAGCCAGCGTACTCCCGCCGCATTTCATTACGAACAGCCCGCCGGCCTGCAGCTCTAAATCTTCAAACGTCATCTTAGCCTATGCCCCCTTAAGCTTATGCCCTGCCGCCACTCAGCACCTGATAAGTACCTGGTTAGGTACGGTAAGCAGCATTAATACGCACATAATCGTAGGTAAGGTCACAGCCCCAGGCTGTTGCCCTTCCGCTTCCGTCAGCCAAGACTACGGTGATCAGCACGGTATCACTCTTTTGCAGATAATGAAGGGCTTTCTCCTCATCAAAAGCGACCGGACGCGAGGAACGCAGCACCTCGATCTCTCCCAGCTTAATATCCACCTGCTCCGGTGATACCGGTACACCCGCGCGCCCGACCGCAGCGATAATCCGCCCCCAGTTGGCATCCGCACCGAAGATTGCCGATTTCACCAGGCTTGAGCCGACTACAGTCTTGGCAATCGCAGCAGCAGCTTCATTATGCACCGCACCGCTCACCTGCACCTCAATCAGCTTCGTCGCCCCTTCACCGTCACGGGCAATCGCCATCGCCAGACTCCGGCACACATGGGTGAATCCGGCGGCAAAAGCTTCCCAGTCCGCATGCTCCCGCGTCAGCTTCTCATTCCCCGCCAGACCGCTCGCCATCGTAACCAGCATATCATTCGTGCTAGTATCTCCATCCACCGTAATCATATTAAAAGTAGAATTGGTCGCACTGCGCAGCAGACTGAGCAGATCCTCTGCATCAATCGCAGCGTCTGTAGTCATGAAGCCCAGCATCGTCGCCATATTCGGGTGAATCATTCCTGAGCCCTTGGCCGCTCCGGCAATCGTTATCTCTGTACCGCCGACCGTCAGCTTGACGCAGCATTCTTTTTTGACCAGATCGGTTGTCAGAATAGCCTGGCTGAACTCCTCTGCCCCGGCAGCACCGCCATCCAGCTTAGCAGGCAGTCCGGCAATCCCGCTGCGTACACAGTCCATCTTCAGCGTCTCACCGATTACGCCCGTAGATGCCACCGCAACGTTCTCTTCGCTTACGCCCAAATGACGGGCAGCCGCACTGCGCATCTCATACGCATCCGCCTCGCCCTGAGCCCCTGTGCAGGCATTCGCATTACCGCTGTTGACGATAATTGCCTGCAGTGTCCCGTCCGCCAGACTCTCCCGCGTCACCTTCAGCGGAGCCGCCTGAAACACATTCGTGGTAAACACCGCTGCAGCTGTAGCAGGAACCTCACAAAGAATAGCGCCGAGGTCGTTGCGTTCGGTTTTTTTGAGACCACAGTGCAGACCTCCTGATGTGAAGCCCTTGGGTGTAGTAATGCCTCCGCCGTTCACGACGGTATATAGTTGATTCTCGCTCATGTGTAGTTTGACCGCTGTCCCTTATGGATACACTGGCGTGTAACCAAGTCCGCGGGTTTCCTCCCATCCCATCATCAAATTCAGGTTCTGAATCGCCTGCCCTGCTGCGCCCTTAACGATATTATCGATGACCGATACAATGGTGACCCGTCCGGTACGCGGATCTGTAGCGAAGCCGATATCACAATAGTTCGACCCGCTGACTTCCTTCGTCGCCGGAATAACTCCCGCCTCCCGCACACGCACATACGGCCGGCCTGCATAATACTTACGGTATAGTTCCACCAGTTCCTGCTCGCTATGTTCACCGTTCAGCCCCGCATACATCGTACTCATAATCCCCCGGGTCATCGGCACCAGATGCGTGGTGAACGTTACCGTTACTTTCTCGCCTGCGATATCTGTGAGCACCTGCTCGATCTCCGGGATATGCTGGTGTTTGTTGATTTTGTAGGCCTTGAAGTTCTCGTTAATCTCGGCAAAATGAACCATCAGGCTCGTTCCCCGCCCGGCCCCGGACACTCCGGATTTCGCATCAATGATGATGCTGTCCGGTTTGATCCAGCCGGCTTCAAGCGCCGGAACCAGCCCGAGCAGCGTAGCGGTTGGATAACAGCCGGGATTCGAGATGAAGTCTACCCCAGCCGCACGGCCGCCATATACCTCGCACAACCCGTATACTGCCTGCTGCAGGTAAGCTTCCGGTGGAGCCGGATGCTTATACCACTGCTCATACTCCGCACCATCCTTCAGCCGGAAATCCCCGGAGAGATCAACCACCTTAAGGCCAGCCTCAAGCAGACCTGGAACCAGCTTTGCACTGACGCCCGAAGGGGTAGCTGTGAAGACAACATCCGCCCTGGCGGCCATCTCCGCTGCATCCACACCATCCAGATTACGCTGTACAATCCCCGTCAGATGCGGGAACCCTTCTTCAATCGGCGCACCTGCGCTGGAAGAGGAAATCACTGAAGTAATCTCTATATCAGGGTGGCTCTGCAGCAGCCTGATCAGCTCCACGCCCCCATATCCCGTTGATCCGACAATTGCCGCCCTCAGCTTGCCTGTCACTGTCATCCCCGCTTCCTGATTCTCATTTCTATCATTATGCCCTGTGAATAACCGTCCTGCAAATATGTATTATTATACGACCGAATTAATATAAATACAACACGTAACGTTAACTTTATTCAGCCCTTCTAGTTATCCCCTTCAACTCTTCCTTATATAAAAAGAAAAGCGCAGAGCTTCCCATGCGGGAGCCTACGCTTCTCTTTTGAATCCTTCGCCCAGTACTTCATGGGCTTCTGTAATAATCACAAATGCACCCGGATCCACCGAGCGGACGATCGCCTTCAGCCTCGTAATTTCGTTCTGGCCTACTACAGCCATCAGTACGGTCCGGTTATCCCCGGTATACCCGCCTTGCGCATTCAGCTTGGTGAGCCCGCGGTCCAGATCATTCAGAATCGCCTGCGAAATATCCTCGGTCTGATCGGAAATAATATACGCTACCTTCGTCGTGCTGAAGCCCACCTCCAGCGCATTGATCACTTTCCCCGTCACGAACAGTCCGATCAGTGCATACATGGCTTGTTCCATGCCCAGCACAAAAGCAGCCAGCGTAATCACCGTACCATCCAGCAGCACGACGGACAGCGAGAAGCTGAAGCCGGTAAGCTTTTGAATAATCTGCGCCAGAATGGTCAGTCCACCCGTTGAGCCGCGCCCCCGGAACACCAGTCCGAGTCCCAGCCCCACACCAATTCCTCCATATATAGAAGCAAGCAGCGGATTATGTGTCGGCACCGGCCCGTCCTTGGTCAGGAAGATGAACAGCGGCAGCACAAAGCTCCCCAGCAGGGAACGGATGCCGTAATGCTTGCCGAGGAAGATGATCCCGAGGATGAAGAGCGGAATATTAAGCGCCCACTGGGTAAAAGCCGGCTCTGCCCCAAACCAGGCCTCAGCGAGCACGGATAACCCCGATACCCCGCCGGAAGCAATCTGATTCGGCAGAAAGAACAGGTTAAACGCCAGTCCTGTAATCAGCGAGCCAATCAGAATGAGCGCGATATCCACGGTATGACGCAGCGGCCCGTTCAGCGGAATGAGCGGCGGTTTGTTGCGTGAATTGATTTTTTGCATGTATAGCCTGCTCCTTAGATGTTTACTTGCCTGTCCTGTTATTCCGAAAAAAATCCCTACACCTCCGGAGACGCATAGGAATATTGTTCAATTTATTCAGCTTCCGTCTTGATCTGACTCCGCAAATAACCGTCAATGAAGCCGTCCAGATCGCCGTCCATCACGGCTCCGGTGTTGCCCGTCTCTACAGAAGTGCGGTGATCCTTCACCATGCTGTACGGATGGAACACATAAGAACGGATCTGGCTGCCCCAGGCAATATCCGACTGTTCCCCGCGGATCTCATCGAGCTGTGCCTGCTGCTCTTGAATCTTGCGTTCGTAGAGCTTGGAGCGCAGCATCTTCATCGCCTGCTCCCGGTTCTTGATCTGTGAACGCTCATTCTGACAGGTGACCACAACGCCGGTAGGCATATGGGTGATACGGACTGCAGAGTCCGTGGTATTGATGTGCTGACCGCCCGCGCCGCTGGCCCGGTACGTATCAATCTTCAGATCCTCTGTACGGATCTCCACCTCTACATCATCGGCAATCTCCGGCATCACATCACAGGACACGAAGGAGGTATGCCGTCTGCCCGAGGAATCAAATGGCGATATCCGCACCAGCCGGTGCACGCCCTTCTCCGCTTTCAGGTACCCATATGCATTATGGCCCTTGATCAGCAGCGTTACACTCTTAATCCCCGCTTCATCCCCCGGCAGATAATCGAGCACTTCTACTTTGAAGCCCCGCTTCTCGGCCCAGCGTGTATACATCCGCAGCAGCATCTGGCCCCAGTCCTGGGATTCCGTGCCGCCCGCACCCGGATGCAGCTCCAGGATTGCATTCAATTTATCATAAGGCTGATTAAGCAGCAGCTGCAGCTCGAACTCATCCACTCTAGCGACCACGCTGCGGATCGTTCCAGCCACCTCTGCCGCCAGCTCCGCATCGCCTTCCTCATCAGCCAGCTCTGTCATCATCGCCGCATCATCATAGTCCTGCTGCAGCTTCTCATACTGGTCAACCACCGATTTCACGGCATTCATCTCACCAATTACACCTTGAGCCTTCTCCGGATCATCCCAGAACCCGGGAGCAGCCATCTTCTCCTCGAAGTTCGCGATCATCTCCAGCTTCAGGTCTAAGTCAAAGAGACCCCCTAAGGTTGGTTAGTTTCTTGCCGATTTCACGCAGGTCCTGCTTTACACTTGGATCTATCATTTGGAATCACATCACCTTTCATAATAAAAAATTGCGGCGGCCGCTGGGTTTGGGCTTTGGAATATGGTGATCCGGATCGCTGCACTCCGCCGGATTGTCCGCTATATTGCTATATTCCGGTGCTAGCCGTAACTGCGGGGAATGTTTGGACTTCCGGGCACAAAGGCGGATGCTACCGCTCCTACAGTTCCAAACTTCCCCTCCGTCACTCTCTCACCTTCATTTAGAAATACCAGCGCACCAATTCTTTGGTGCAGATTCGCAATCACCATAACTTCCAAAGTCCAAAAAAGCGGCCGGGCCGCAAACGGGGAGTCCCCCGGGCCCAGCCGCTTTTTATTGTCATTATAACCTAAGTGCGATTGAACAAAACGAGAAGTGCAATAGTGTGAAAAACATTCGCAGTTTGCTTCCTGCTCACTATTTCACAATGATAAATTAAGCCTGGCCGTGGCAGTTCTTATACTTCTTGCCGCTGCCGCATGGGCAAGGATCGTTACGGCCGACAGTAGATTCAACATGCACCGGACGTTTCTCAGCAGGCTCAGCGTTCGTGGAGATCTTATCTTCTTCCACAACCGACTGGCGCTCCTGGTTTGCCTCGATGTGCGCCTTCATAATGTAAGTCGCAACCTCTTCCTGAATGTTCGCTGTCATCGCATTGAACATCTCGAAGCCTTCGAACTGGTATTCGCGAAGCGGATCGGTACCGCCGTAAGCACGAAGGTGAATCCCTTGACGCAGCTGATCCATCGCATCGATATGATCCATCCATTTGCTGTCTACGGAACGAAGAACAATTACCTTCTCGAATTCACGTACCAGCTCAGAGCCGAGACGTTCTTCACGCGCTGCATATTTCTCCAGTACACGGGCGAAGATGAATTCGATAATTTCTTCGATTTCCTTACCCCACAGATCATCGCGGGTCAGGGCGTCTTCCTCCAGCAATTTGCTGTTCACATAATCGGCTACTTCTTGCAGCTCCCAGTTCTCAGGGATGTCGTCACTGCAGTGGGCATTCACGACACGGTCAATCACCGGCTTGATCATCTCAACGACGATATCTTTGATATTGTCAGACTCCAGAATTTCGCGGCGCTGCTTATAGATAATCTCACGCTGCTGATTCATTACGTCATCGTACTGCAATACGACTTTGCGGATATCGAAGTTATTGCCTTCTACCCGCTTCTGGGCAGATTCAACAGCCTTGGTGATCATACGGCTCTCGATCGGCTGGTCTTCCTCGAATCCAAGACGGTCCATCATGTTCAGCACGTTGTCCGCACCGAAACGCTTCATCAGCTCATCCCCGAGTGACAGGTAGAACTGGGTAGAACCCGGGTCACCCTGACGTCCGGCACGTCCGCGCAGCTGGTTATCGATACGCCGTGATTCATGGCGCTCTGTACCAATGATATGCAGACCGCCAAGATCAGTCACGCCTTCGCCCAGTACAATATCCGTACCACGGCCGGCCATATTCGTAGCAATCGTTACGGTTCCCGGCTGACCAGCGTAAGAGATGATTTCCGCTTCAGCCGCATGATGCTTCGCATTCAGCACCTGGTGTCTGACACCTTTACGCTTCAGCATTTCCGATACACGTTCGGAATTCTCAATTGATACCGTACCTACAAGGACGGGCTGATTCTTTTTGTGGCGTTCCACAATTTCAGCTACTACCGCGTTGAACTTGCCGTTCTCGCTTTTGTAGACCACGTCCGGCATATCTTCACGCTGATTCGGTTTATTGGTAGGCACCTGGAGTACTTCCAGACCATAAATCTTCTTGAATTCTTCTTCTTCCGTCTTCGCAGTACCGGTCATTCCGCCAAGCTTACGGTACATCCGGAAGTAGTTCTGGAACGTAATTGTAGCGAGCGTCATGCTCTCATTCTGTACCTGAATCTCTTCCTTGGCTTCGATCGCCTGGTGCAGTCCGTCACTGTAACGGCGGCCCTGCATCAAACGTCCGGTGAACTCATCGACGATCATAACCTCATCATCATTCACCACATAATCAACATCACGGCGCATAATCGCGTTAGCCTTAAGGGCTTGTACGATATGATGATTCAGTGTTACATGACTGTGATCATACAGATTCTCTATGCCAAAAGCACGCTCAGCCGTAGCCACGCCCTTCTCGGTCAATGCAACCGACTTCACCTTGATATCCACAGTATAATCTTCTTCGGCTGTCAGCTTCTTCACGAAACGGTCTGCCGCATAGTACAGTTCTGTCGATTTCTCTGCTTGTCCGGAGATGATCAGCGGTGTACGCGCCTCATCAATCAGAATGGAGTCAACCTCATCAATGATACAGAAATACAGTGGACGCTGTACCATCTGTTCCTTGTAGAGCACCATGTTGTCACGCAGATAGTCGAATCCGAATTCATTGTTCGTGCCATACGTAATATCGCAGGCATATGCCGCTTGCTTATCATTATGGTCCATACCGTTGAGGTTAACCCCAACCGTCATGCCCAGAAAATTATAGATTTGTCCCATTTGTGCGCTGTCGCGCTGAGCCAAATAATCATTTACAGTGACTACATGCACGCCTTTACCCAAGAGAGCGTTCAGGTAGACCGGCAGCGTACCTACCAGCGTCTTACCTTCCCCTGTCTTCATCTCGGAGATCCGGCCTTCATGCAGTGCCATACCGCCAACCATCTGAACGTCAAAATGCCGCATGCCCAGCGTCCGTTTGGAAGCTTCGCGTACGGTTGCAAATGCCTCGGGAAGAATTTCTTCCAGGGTTTCGCCCTTCTCCAGACGGGCACGGAATTCTGCGGTCTTAGCCTGCAGCGCTTCATCCGACAGCGATACGAAATCCGGCTCCAGACCATTGATCACTTCAACCGTCTTCATGAGACGTTTGACATCTCGTTCATTAGTGTCCCCAAATATCTTCTTAACAAGTCCTAGCATGGTTAACCCCTTTCATGCAACACAGATGGTGGAACCGAGCCCATCCTCATAAATTGAAAGGGCCATATATGATTTCGATTCCGCTGCTTCATAAATTGTAACAGTTTGTAAGAGAAGCCGCAATACAAGCCGCCGCAACCTTATTCTGCAAAAAGTCTTTTCGAAGGTGAAGCAGAGATATTTCAGTACGATCCTTCTGTATATACGCACAAGAGCCCTATTCGCCTCGGGCGAATAGGGGCTCATCTAATTGTCCTTGTTAGGCTAAAACGTAAGCCCTTCCTTATTCCAGTGATTCCCGCTCAGCAGGTCAGTTCTGTTCGATCAAACCGTACTTGCCGTCATCACGTTTGTAAACAACACTTACTTCAGAAGTTTCAATGTTAGAGAACACGAAGAACGAGTGTCCGATCATGTTCATTTGCAGAATCGCTTCTTCCACATCCATAGGCTTCAAGGTAAAACGTTTATTCCGCACAACTTCAAGATCATCATAATCATGCTCCTGGTCCTCAACAGCTACAGCGCTAGCCGATCCCTCTACAAACAGGGTCTTCAAGCTGCCTTCCTGGCGGAACTTGCGATTAAGTTTGGTCTTGTGCTTACGGATTTGACGTTCCAGCTTGTCCACTACGGCATCAATGGATGCATACATATCATCACTGCGGTCTTCCGCACGAAGCGTGACACCTGCCAGCGGGATCGTAACTTCCACCGTATGAAGGCCGCGAACGACGCCAAGCGTCACATATCCTTCTGAGGTAGGGGGTGCTTCGAAATACTTCTCAAGTCTGCTGAGCTTCTTATCAACATAATCTCTCAAAGCGTCGGTCACTTCAATTTGTTGACCTCGAATGCTGAATTGCATGGGCACTCCTCCTTTGTTTACCTTTTCATTATAGCAAATTGTCAGGGCTAAGTAAAAAACAAATCATGACAGCCTTTACATTTAGCTAACAAAAGATGTCACAACCTGTTCAATAACAATAAATTGGTCCGGCAAGCGCATGGAACCGCCCGGCCGGACCAATTATTGCTGGTGTATTATCTCTCTTTCAAGCCCCGATTATGAGTCGTCCGCAACATAACTTTTTAAGATTTGGTGTGGATACGCAGCAGTTCTACAGGGGACCAGCTGCTGCCGGATCCGGTAATGAAATATACTTTGTAAGCTGTGTTCGCAGTCAGGCCGCTTAACGTCAATGTCCGCTGCACACCAGGCTGCACCGCAGGGGTAATCTCTCCTGTCCAAGGAGCCGCCAGCGGGGCCCCGGCACTATTCTGTCCAGCAGCAACCTGTGCTGCCGTCGGATCTGCTGCACTTGCCGGCAATACAAGATATCTTACCGGTGCCGCCGTGCCGCCAGCCTGACCATAGGCTACATAGACATCTGCCGTGACAGTTCCCATGTTCCCCGGCTTAACCAGGGTTACAGAGGTTGTAGTCGCTGGTGCTGTCTTCAAATTCAGAGTGGACACTCCCGACCAATTCCCGGAAGCATCTGTCAGAGCTATATAAGCTGTATATTCTGTATTAGCCTGCAATCCATACACGGAGAAGGCAACGGTGACATTCGCAACTGTTGCTGCTTTTCCGGAATGAACACCTGCTGTTCCTGCGCTATTCACACCATCACGTATCTGCAGGTAAGTCGGAACCGACGCACTGCTGCTATAAGGAGCCACTACATAATATACAGCTCCAGTTACAGAAGGCGTAAGATACACATCAGCGGTAACGGAACCGACATGTCCGTAAGTAACTCCGCTAACCGAAGGGGAGGTTGTACCACCGTTCCCTCCGCCCCCGGTACTGCCACCGCCAGCCGCCGGAGTCGGAGTAGCCGTTGGTGCAGGTGTTGCAGTCGGTGCAGGTGTTGCTGATGGAGTCGGTGTAGGAATTACTACTCCGCCATTGCCAGCAGGCTTATGCACAACCGAGTTGCTGATGATGCCTACCGCTTCAGCCCGGGTAAGCGACTTGCGCGGTCCAAAGGTGCCGTCCGGATAACCGTTAATAATCTTCTTCTGGGCAGCTGCCGCTACCGCTCCTTTAGCCCACGCTGCTACCTGCGCACTGTCTTTGAAAGAGAGTGCCGTAGTATTCGTGCTTAACTTAAGCACTTTGGCAGCAATGACTGCAGCTTCCTGCCGCGTGAGCGGGTTATTGGCCCGGAACGTATTATCTTCATACCCTCCGATATAGCCGGCACTCACAGCCTTGGCAACTTCACTGTAGACCCAATTTGTAGTTTTGACATCCTTGAAGGTAATGGAAGACGTTCCGGTGAACCCGAACAGACGATTGATCAGTGCTACATATTCTCCACGGGTAATCGCCTTGTTCGGCTTCACCGTACCGTCCGGATAACCGCCCAGATATCCCTTATCCAGCCAATTCTGCAGCTGGCTTTGCGCCCAGTGTCCCTGAATATCCTTCGGGGTGGCCGCTGCAGCTATACCCCCTAGTGATCCGAGCAACATTGAAATCCCAAGTACTCCGGTCATAAGACCACGCCACAATTTTTTCATTCTGCTGTTCATCCTCCTGAGTGTTTGATGGGCATAGGCTTCACTGCATGCCTTCTGATCAGAGTTCTTCTCGGAAGCATACGCCTAAGCTAATAAAGAGAGTGTATCGAGGCAAGAAAAAAGCCCAACGGTACCTATTACCCAGATATTGGAGAATGTTAACAGCAAAATAGAAACTTCGTTTACAAATCCTTTGAGAAAAGCATTAACTTCTCTCTAATTGCAACGGGTTTAATAAAATCAACGTAAAAAAGACCCTAGGAAAAATCCCAGGGTCTACGCTAGCGTAGTCTCAATTGCTAACCATCTACCATATATGTAGGTCGGCTTCGTGCCGGATGATTATAATTTGATAACGTTAGCTGCTTGTGGTCCGCGTGCACCTTCAACGATATCGAACTCTACGGATTGACCTTCATCCAATGTCTTGAAACCGTCAGTTTGAATCGCGGAGAAGTGTACGAATACGTCGCCACCGTCGGCAGTTTCGATGAAACCATAACCTTTTTCTGCGTTAAACCATTTTACTTTACCTTCCATTGACTAAACATTCCCTTCGTCATCAGATGAACGTGAGCCTTGCTCACAATTCGACTATACCACCGCTGCTTCTCTATTGTCAATTGGAATAGTAAATGATTACTTTCAATATTTTTCCATTCAAAAATCCACTATAAAAAAGCTCTATTTGTGATATTTAGTACAAAAAAGGAGCAGACGCTAATAAATACCCGCCCGCTCCCCAGCTGAAACATCTGGAATCTATTATTTTTTACGGTCCATCAAGATGCTGTCAGGAGTGTAGCCTGCCTCGTAGGCGTTGCGCTGGATTTTGGCTTGGCCGCGCTTTTGTAACCAGTCCTGGGCTTCCAGCCGATGGGCATTCATCCGGGCAATAATGGCCTGGTCATGTTCCATAATTCGACGAATTACATCCTTTTGTGCAGGGGTTGGCTGACATTTCTCGACCTCTTGCCCGATGTTATCGACAAGTTTCTGGCGTTGTTCTACGAAGGTTTCCAGCTCCTCCGGAGTAGCTAACATTAACCGGGAATATATAGTTTTAGTTAAATGTTCAAGCTCCTGCAGCAGATTATCCATGCTGGAGATCTTGCCCGGCTGTCATTTTAGAAGCCTGGGCGAAAGTCTGGCGGAGATCCATAAGGTACCCAATTGCTTCCTCTGCCTGCTCCTTAGACTTTTTAATATTGGATTCAATAAAGAGATGATTGATATATTCATACATTGAAGCAAGCCCCTTAGAGACCTCGTAAGAGTTATCCAATGTAGTTATAAGTTCATTAACTATAGTCTGTGCCTTACCCAAATTGGTGCTAACCTTATTAAAATCGGCTGAATCAATTCCTTCCAATGCCGCCTTACCAAAACGAATTGCTCCATCAAACATCATAAGTAGCAGCTGTGCCGGGCTTGAAGTCTGCACTGAGGACTGCCGATATTTATCGTAAGGAGATGTTATCATTCATAGTCACCCTTTGTAAAAAATTTATGATAGATAGCTTGAAAGGCTGCTAGACTGGCTGTTATATTTATTCATTGCTGTTTCCATTGCAGTGAACTTCTTATAATAATTAGTTTCCATATCTTCTAGACGATCCTGCAAAGCACTAATACGATTATTATAATCAGTTAATTTCTTTCCCATAGTACTATCCGATTTAAATGCGGTAGTTAAATCAACACTATACTTAGAGGTACCTGCTTTAGTAGATAATTTCTCAATCGCTGTAGTGATACTTGAAGTTAATTTATCATAAAGCCCATCAGTTCCATTGTTTGATCCCTGAAATAAAGAGGTTACCTTCTGTGGTTCATTTTGAAGTGCTTCCTTTAATTTTTCCTGATCAATATATAATTTCCCGTTTTCATAATACTCTCCGCTAGTGATACCAATCGCACTCAAATTGCCAAGTTTCTTTGTTATTTCAGAACGCATAGAAAGTAAAGTGGATTTCAGTATTTCGTCATTCTTTAGCATCCCGCTTTTTGCTTTTTTTTCCCAAGCTTCAATCTCACTTTCCTTCATTTCTTTCTTCTGCTCATCACTAAGTGGTGTGAAGTCAGGATAACGTTCTTCATTAACTCTAGCATTAAAATTAGCTATTAGTTCATTGTAACTATCCACAAAGCTTGTGATCGTCGATAGTGTTGTTGTGTAATCTGTTTCTGTAGTCACTGTAGCTGATGTAGCAGACTCAGCTAGAAGAGTAAATTGTACTCCGTTTAATTTGAAATTATTGCTTGAGAATTCCAGGTCTGTGCCAGTTGCACTCCCATTTGCCTTTACATTTACTTTCGCTACTTGATACGGCGTGGACTTAACTGCTCCTGAACCAAAGAGCTGAAGAAAGTTATCTTCACTACCCAACTCGACTTTACCCGTGGAACTAAAAGCAGTGGAAGTGATGCTGAATTTACCCGTCACTTCATCGAACTTAGCCTTAACATTTGCTCCATCAATTTTATTAATAGAAGTTATAGCATCAGCTATTGTAGTAGTACTATCTAATTTAATCGTTGTCTTACCATTTACAGTTATTGAATATTTTCCATCAGATGATGCTGTGACATTATTAAATGCTCTTAGGTCCTCTAGCGTCGAGTTTGAGGTGATTCGTTTGCCATCCTTGGTGACCATCATTCCAGCAGTTTCTTTAGCTGCTGCTTTTGCTAATTGAGTAACTGTAATCTCCATGCTCGTACCGTTTGCATCAGCTGTAGCCTCAGCTTTAAGCGCTGCAGTATTGCCCGTCACTGTCGCCTTTTGCGAATTCATTTGAGCAGAATTATCAAATTTGGCTAATTTATTATTCTTATAATCAACCAACTTACTGTTTACCTCGCGATAATTGTCTCTTTGCCACTGTAAAATTTGTTTCTGTTGATTCAACTTATCTAAGGGGACCCGCTTAGCTGTCATCATTTGGCTGACTATGCTATCAACATCAAGTCCTGAAGCGAGTCCACTAATCCTCAAAGTCATATTTTTTCCCCCTTATTAATCAGACTCTCTCATCTACAATTATACCTGCGATTTGCATCATATTCGCTACCAAATCCAGAGTTTTCTCCGGAGGGACTTCCCTAATAAGCTCGCCAGTTTCTTTATTTAATATTTTAACCATTATTGTTTTTGTTTCCTTGTGCATGCTTACTTCTAATGTAGTAGAAGGTCCTTCTAAGGCTTTTAACGCCCGATCAAGCGCCTTAACCACCTGTTCTTCTCCTAATGAAATAGGAACACCTTGGTTCTCCATCTTTTTTAGTTCTTCACTACTACTGACTTGATTGATTGTAGAACCACCTGTTTTCACAATATTCTGTTCGTTCCTACTCCCGGTTTCTGTAGGTTTAGCACTATAACTCCCTGCTCCTGATAATCGAACATCCATCGCGGAACCCTCCGTCACTGGTCATTGTATATACTATGTATCGGAATTTGTTGTCAAGCAGATTATAGATAATACAAAAATAAAGTTAATTAGTAGGGTAAGACGAAGGATTACTCCCTCCGACTCCCATTAAACCGTGCATACGGATTTCCAGCACACGGCTTTCCTTCATCAGTTCCCCATCTTCAGGAGTGAGTTTCCTTCACCCGTCGCCGAACAGCCTACGTGTTGCATTTCGGATTTTATCCTTATATTTCTTCACTTTCACGTCCAGCTAAATCACATCCTCGTTTCTGAAGTCAAACCCCAGAAAATAAAATCCCTCATCGAAATCCGCAACCTTTGTTTTCTTCGGGTGCATCCGCATATCTAACTACAGCGAATCCCTGCTCCTTCATTTCCCAGTCAAACGTATTCAGATAAATGTTCGCCAGCAGTGGCGAGATCACTCCGCCCTGTGGAGACCCGATTTCCGTTTCATGGAACTGATCATCTTCCATGATTCCCGCCGTTAGCCATCCGCGAATGAGCGTCAGTACCTTTCCGTCGGAGATCCTCTCTTGCACTTTCTCCATGAGCCCTCCGTGGGGGATTTCATCGAAGAACGATACAATATTTAGGTCTACTACATGTTCATATCCATTACGTTTGGCCCGCCCGATGGTCCGTATGGCTTGATGCGCCGAGTATCCTGCTCGAAAACCACAGCTATAATAATAAAAATCTTCTTCGAAAATGGGTTCAATAATTTGACGTACGGCTTGTTGACATATGCGATCTTGGACTGTGAGAATGCCTGGCGGTCTTAACTTCCCATTTTCCTTCTCGATATAATGCCGCCTTACCGGATCGGGGACGTAACGGCCCTGCTGCAATAACCTTTGGAGTTCCCTTAGGTTCGTGCTCACATTCTTCTCGTACATCCCAACGATAACGCCACTTCCTTGATTCCACTTCACCGTTAACCATGCTTCGTGCAGAATATTTATTTGGTAAACTTTATAAATTAAGGAATAGTAACGTCTTTTCAGTTTCATTGGTGTTTCACCACCTTTACCGCTACTCACCAAGCTGGTCTTGTTTCCGTTACAGATATCGATTCCTTGCTTGTTCCATTCCGGCAACTGCGTGTTAGAAAAAAAACTTTCAATCGCTCCTGCTACCCTGGATGTACTCAGGTCGCCAGTTTGCCTCATCCTCAAGCGATCTTTCGCTCTCGGCAGGACGTACCCACTCGGTCAAACCCTCGCTGATTTACGGCGCTTACGACATCCACTCACGAACCCTCACAGTCTTTGACGAAGCACGTCCCCTTCGCCTCTGTCTCTCCTCTTTTGGAGTGAGAGCAGGGTATGCGACACCACTTTTTTTTCTTGGCTCACTTGCCTCTAAAAAAAAATCTTAGGCGCATACTCATCCGGGTTTTCTCCTCCGGTCTGTTACCAGCTTTCATCGGCCCGGATCCACTCACTACTACGAAACGATCCGCCATCTCGCAGCCCTTCGGCTTGGCTTTCCCTCTCGGTTATACCTCCCTTACCTTGTCCGCGTTTGCGCCAAGGAGACTACGAGACTCCCCTCAGTTATCTGCACCTCCTATTCCGTCCATCCTGACCCTAATCACGTCGATGAGTCTTACAGGTCATTTCCCTATTGTTTGTTTTCCTGTAAGCTATACCTTCTGGTACAGGTTTCCCCGTTTTTACGGCGGGTCACCCAGCATCACCGCCACCTCTGGTTCACTGCATTCCGGGCTGGACTTTGCCTGCAGGCCCTTCAAATTCTTCCTCACGGAAGACACCCTGCCCATCCGGCAACCGAAGGTTACCGGATGTCTACTTCGGCTACGGTACTTAAAAGGGTAAAGTTACCGGGTGGATTTGAACCACCTAGATGGTGTGACTGTGAGGCGCATGTAAAAAAGAACCCTGAAATAACAGGGTTCTTGATAATCAGAAAATTATTAAAATTGAAGAAATTAACGAAGCAATTGAAGAACTCCTTGTGGCTGTTGGTTAGCTTGAGCCAACATAGCTTGAGAAGCCTGTGCCAGAATCGAGTTTTTAGTCTGCTCCATCATTTCTTTCGCCATATCAACATCACGGATACGGGATTCTGCAGCAGTTAAGTTCTCGGAAGAAGTATTCAGGTTGTTAATTGTGTGCTCCAAACGGTTTTGGTATGCACCCAGTTTAGAACGTTCTGAAGATACTGTTGTGATAGCTTTATCGATATTAGTAATTGCACTATTAGCTGCCCCTTGCGAGGAAACATCGATACCTTTCTGAACCGTAGCCTGACCCGAAACATTCCCGTTAGCATCAATTGTTGCAGAAGTAGAGGCTTGTTTTGTCTGGGTCAATGCAGGAGTTCCTGCTGCCAATGCAGAGAATGTAAAATCAACATTAGCTGTGCGTCCAGTGGAAGCATCACCCACAGTTACACCAGTTTGATTGCTACGAACGGTTACAGAAGAACCAATACTACCTGCAGTATTACCCAAAGTAAGAACTGCTGTTGCAGCCTTTACCGCTACTGAACCTTGGTTACCAACACCGTTTGCAGCATTATCAGCAATTTGAATACTTACACCTTCTCCAAGATCAAATGCACCAGCTGCTACCGAAGCAGTCGCCCAAGTTGTTCCTCCATCTTTTGAGTAGCTTACCGATGTAACGTCACCAGTAGCCGGAGTTCCAATACTGGCAATTTTATATTGAACCGTGAAATCTGCAGATCCAGTGTAGGCAGAACCAGTAGTAGTAACAGCGCCTGTAATATTCCCAGCTGCTGCTGTGTAGCTAGCTGCAGTTACACCAGATACTGTAACTCTAGCACCTGCTCCAAGATCAGATGTGACACCAGTAACACCAGTTACTCCAGAACCAGCAGTCAAAGTAGTGCTGATAACATCACCAGAAACTCCAAGTGACTTGGCATCCATAGCACTAACGCTCAAAGAAAGATTCTGGTTTGCATTTGCACCAATTTGATAAGTGTTCTTCAAACCACCAGCAAGCAAATTCTGAGTATTGAATTCAGTTGTATTGGAGATACGAGTAATTTCTTTAGCCAACTCGTCTACTTCTTGTTGAATCTTTTTGCGGTCATCAGCAGTATTAGTATCTGTACCAGATTGAACAGCCAGTTCACGAACGCGTTGGAGAATTGAATGTGTTTCGTTCAATGCACCTTCAGCAGTTTGAATCAAAGAAATTGCGTCTTGTCCGTTACGGCTTGCTTGATCCAAACCGCGAATTTGTCCACGCATTTTTTCAGAAATTGCCAAACCAGCTGCATCGTCGCCTGCACGGTTGATACGAAGACCCGAAGACAGTTTCTCGATGTTCTTGCTCTGGTTAGCTGTGTTAGTGCTCAATTGACGATGAGTATTCAATGCTGTTACGTTGTGATTGATAATCATTGTGTATTTCCTCCCTGAAAATAAGTTATTCCACATCCATGTGGTGAACGCTGCCGTTAAGGTCGGCCGCCCCTCCGGTCAACGTCTAATATATATATCGACTCTTCAGCTAATTTTTTTATAGCAAATATTATGAATTCATAAATTTATTTTTGTTTACGCAGCCGCTCCATAAGAGCATCAAGATTTGTAGGTGCGGGTGCAGCAGATTCCTTATTAGCTTCTTTTATAGAAATATATACTTCTTCCCTGAAGATATCGACATGTTTCGGAGCGTTTATGCCTACTTTCACTACATCCCCTTCTACACTCAAAATGGTGATTTCGATATTATCCTGTACAATAATCGATTCGCCCTTTTTACGGGTAAGAACAAGCATATTATTCACCACCTTTTTCATAATAATTTTGGGAAGCACTCCATAAGCCATGTCTTGCTTGGTAGTTTGACTTATGAAGTACAACCTGCTTCCCTGAACGCTTAACGGGATTAAGTACAATCGGTGCTAGTAAATTAACAGTCGAGCTCTCCAATTCTTCTTTGATCGTGACTATACAGAGTACATTTACCTGGTCCACAATCTCCAGTTCTTCTTTGTCAGCTTCCGATAGCTCAAATTCATAAGAAGAGTAGAAAACGAAGGGATCACTCAATAAAAAAGATACACTTTGATTTCGAAGAGATTGTAAATAGCTAAACGGTCCGTCTTCTACCGTAATTAATGCAAAATCAACTTCTTCTTCAAAACCTGGAATCCCCTTGGAAAAATGATAAATCTGTTCATCTTTAATATTCAGCGTCCCCCAAGTTAATGTTTTTATATTCATTCTGTAAACACTCCTTATTCATAGTCTAATAAAAAAGCTATAGACATTTGGTCATGATCAACCGAATCTATAGCCTGTAATAATATTTACATTTGAATATCAATCTCCGGTGGAATAAAACTTATGGATGGCTTTTGCCTCAGATAAATATCCACGCTTGACGGTGTATAGTTAATTTCGGGATCGTGGGCCTTCACTTGAATGTTGACTTCAGCTTTACGATATTCTATTTTGGGTGGAACAGCCTTGACATCTATTCGTACGTTATCGACGGATGCCGGTCCACGAATCTCGGGGTAGGAAACAGGCTGCCAATCCTCACCGTAAACCTCCGCTATACTATTTCCTGGTTTTTGAAAATTAGCCATCCGTTCGCCCTGCTCCATACGCTTTGCAATGCCTTGAAGCCATAACTGCTCGACACCCGAATAGATACGCTGGCTCATCTCGTGGTAAGTTCCACCGGTGTATGCAGCCCTGGCCTGAGACTGATCAATTGTCATCTCAGGAGGAGACTGATGAATTTCTAATTGCCCAGGAGTTGTAGTAATTTGCATGTCCATTCTGGGCTGAACGATAGACAAGCTACCAGGAGTAGTCTCAATTCCAATTAAAGCTTTAGTCTGCCGTATTTGAACTATTGGTATCATAAGTCTCCCCCTATCTTATGAAATCTACAAGGGTAGACTGGATAATCTTAGAGCCTACAGAAAGTGAAGCATTATATATATTCTCTTGAATTTTGGACTGCATTAACATCTCCGCATAATCACCGTCTTCAGTTTTCGACTGCAAATCCGTCAAGTTCACTTCCATATCGCTTAATCTATTCTTCATTAGCTCAATACGGTTGGTTTTCGCTCCGACATCCGCCTGTACAGTTAACATTTTGTTGATACGACTGTCAATATTGCCCAATTGACTGGAGATCTCAGCAGTATCTCCTGAAGCTAGAGCAGCCGAAATCTTATCAATAACAGCAAAGATATTATCTGCTTCGTCTCCACCAAATACATCATTTCCTGTAATATTGATTGGAAGCTGAACACTGTCACCTACAGAATAATTCAATAGCCCTTTATCCGTAACAATAGAAGCTGCACCAGATGTGTCAGGAGTTCCGTCTGTTCCTGTAGCAAATTTATATGGTTGCACATCGTATTGCTGTCCATTAAATATATATTTCCCCTTGAACTGACTATTAGAAATATCAATAAGCTGCTCCTTGAGTTGCTTCACCTCTGCATTGATACTATCAAGCGCTTCTTGCGGGTTAGATCCACTGGCTCCTTTTACGGAGAGCTCACGAAGTCGTTGAATTACGTCTCCGGTCTGAGTCAATACTGTATCATTAAATTCTAACCATGATGTAGCATCATCTACATTCTCTTGGTATTGCTCATTCGCGGACAAATCTGCACGATAGCGGAGAGAATAAGTTATGCCTACAGGATCATCTGAAGGCTTATTTAGTTTGCGTCCAGTTGCTAACTGCAACTGTGTATCGTTCATAGTACGAGCATTTCGATTCAAGTTAAGCAGTAGCTGTGAATTCATCATATTGGAGGTTACACGTAACATTTTAAAGCCTCCCTTCTTATCTACCTACAGTGCCAGTAGAGTTGATTAATTTATCAAGCATCTCATCATATGTCGTCATAAACCGCGCAGCAGCACTATATGCATGTTGAAAAACAAGCATATTCGACATTTCTTCATCTAGAGATACACCACTAACTGATTGTCGACGAGCATTCACCTGTTCTACAAGGTAGTTAGAGTTTTCAGTCTGACGCGTTGCTTCCTGTGATTGAATACCTAATTGTCCTACCATTGACTTGTAAAATGAACTCGCAGTCGCCTTAATTCCAGTAGTTGGTGATGTGAATATTCCTATTTGCTGATTGGCTAATAAAAGCGCTAAGGTATTATTTCCTTTAACAACTGATTCAGAACTACCTGTCCCTGTTGTGCGAAGGGAGGTAGCTAATAAATTGGTGTCAGCAGCAATCTCAGTATTAAATGTGATATTACTAGCTGTAATTGTATTTCCATCACCCGTTATTGTAAACAGTGGTTTGCCAGTGTTGAGTGTTCCGTCCATTGTGTATCCCAACTGATGGAGTCCATTCAAACCTTTTACGGTTGTTTTCACGTCAGCACTTATAGTTGCTCCTCTAGGAAGTGCTGTACCAGCGGTAACAGTAGTTGTAGAACCATCTGTTCTCGTAACAGTAGCATCATTAGTTAAAATTGTACCTTCAGGAAGAATAGAGCCTTTAGGAATGGTAATATCCATATCACCACTAGCAATGGTATTTGCAATGTTATCAAGCTGCTTCTTATAGTCAGCAACATATTTCTGACTAGATGAAATCATTCCGTATACTTCGCCTGAATTTAGATCCCCTGATGCAAATGCCGTATTGAGGAATGCACTGTCCACAGTAGCGGCTACAGTAGCTCCTTGAACAAGCTGCTGGCTACCCATTGAAATGTTATAACCATATTCAGTATCTACTACACTGACATTAGCAATCTTAGAGAGCTTATCGGTCAGGAGATCACGTTGATCCCTTAAGTCATTGGCTTTGTCACCCATGCTCTCAATTTTAAAGATCGATGAGTTTAAATCTGCAATAGAAGACAAGTAACCTTGCACTTCAGTACCCTTAACAGCCACGTTAGAGGCTAAATCTGTGTCCAGGTTTTTAAGTTGCTTACTCATATAATTAAGTGCATCTGTTAAAGCTTGAGCAGTTTGAACAACAATTTTCCGGGTCGTACTATCCTCCGGATTCTTGCTTAAATCCGACCAGGATTTCCAAAAATTATCAAGAACTGTGCTTATACCTGTATCCGATGGTTCTTGAAAAATCGCCTCAAGCTTATCCAGCGTATCCGACTGGATCGTCCAAGCTCCAAGCGAAGAGTTCTCGCTCCGATATTGATCATCCAGAAAGGTCTCACGAATACGGTCAATTGAGCCGAACTCCACACCTGTTCCCAGCTGTCCTGGCACTGTAGAGTTACTGAGTCCATAAGCTTCAATAGGAATAGATGCCCGCATGTTCACACGCTGTCGGGTGTAGCCTTCCGTATTGGCGTTGGCGATGTTGTGGCCGGTTGTGTTGAGCGCAGCTGTCTGAGTAAACAGGCTTCGTCTTGCTGTCTCTATGGAATGAAATGTCGATGTCATGCTACTTGTTCCTCCCTTATGATTGCTGCGGCGAACGGGGAATTACGGATAACAGGCTATCCGCGGGCATCAAAGAGGCCCGGCCGGGTTACGCTGCTGCCCTTGTCGGACGGATGGTGATACGTCATTTCCTGATTTGGTCTTCCGACAAGCAAATCCAGGGAATAATCTATAAAGGTAAGCGACTGCTCGATCAGCTTCTGGTTCAGCTCATTGGCCAGCTTCAAACGCTGTAATGTGCCGGAAAGCTTCTGCTGGATCTGCAGCAGCCGCGATTTGTCCTCAGGGTCAAATACAAGGCGGGACAGCTCGGTCAGATTCAGATTCAGATTGGAACGGATTCCAACCCCCTGAAGAAAAGCAAATGCCGCTCCGGCACGCTGCTCTTCGAGCTGTCCAATCACCTTCATCAGCTTGGACTCACGGTTCATGATGTCAATCAGACCATCCACCTTATTGTCCATAATGGTCTGCTTCTTAAAAGCGGCCAGCTCCAGCATTTGCACATGTGCTTCGTCCAGCCGCTCAAGCAGTTCTAATAATGTTGTAAGTGCCATGGGTGTATTCACCTAATTCTCGGAGGATTGCTTAAAGTAGGGGGCGAGTGTCTCTGCGAGCTTGGCTGCATCAACCTGGTAGGTACCTGCGGATACTTGCTGTTTCAGGCTTTCGATCTTGTTCGCACGTTCAGCATCAATCTTGCCGCTGTTCTGTGCCTGGAGCAGCTTAATTGCTTCATCCGATATCGATACCTCATCCTTGCGTGTACTCTTCTTCATCTGTTCCTGCCTTTGCGATTCCGCGGTGCGCTGATACGGATTAATCGCGTTAATTCGTCCGGTCTCGTTAATTTTCATAACTTCCACCTTCCTTCTAATATAAAAAAGCCGATAATCTTTACTAAGTTTATCGGCCTTTGTTGAAACATTCTTTATAGCTGCAAACGTTTTTTTGCAGATTTAATTAGTTGCGGAACTTATCAACTGCGCGGTAAGCAGTATTCGGATTCTTCTTTTCCCTCTCATTCTCAGCCGCTTCCTTGGCCGCATTCGCAAGCTCCTTGGTCAACCGGCTGCGGCAGCTGTCACACATATGCCCGTCACGTATGAGGGTTCCGCACACTTCACAAGGGAGCATCATATTAGGTGCATTCGCTATTGAAATCCGGCCCTCTCGGATAAACCGGGTGATTTCCTTAATGGAAATATCTGTGGCATCGGATAATTCCTGAATGTTGGTGCCTCTATTTTTACGCAGATATTCAACACAGATTTCATATTCATGCTCTAATTCTTTAACACAGGGCTGGCACAGGTTCATTATGTTCTTCACATACAACCGGCCGCATCTCGGGCAATTATCGACATTCATGTTTACCGCGGCTCCCTTCCTTACATTCTGTACAGCATAAACGTATCTTATTCTAATAAGATTACATGATCGCCGGGCTTTCGTCTATAAGCTGTAGCAGGTGGTGAGCGGGTTTCGTATATTTTCAGCGTTAAATGATGATTTGCAGTTACTATAGGATGGTTTGGTGGCTCATGCTAAGATCTTGCCCACGTCAGGCTATAAATCTCGGCAGATTGCCCTAGACTCCCGCAGAGCTGATGCAGTGCAGTGGCACAGGCCCGGATCGTGCTTCCTGTGGTATAAATGTCATCAACTATAATAATCTGCAGCGGCCGGCCCAGAAATTGGATCGGTCTTGAATTCAACTGGTTCCTCAAACTCTCCAGCACTTCCGGGTCCGTATTACCAGTAAAAGCATGCTGCATATCCGCCAGCCGCTCTCTTCTGCTCTTGAAGCTCTGCTTGCCGGTGTGGTGGGTACGCACAAGCAGCGGAAGCTGCGGCACCTTCCTGCACTGTGATAATACCCGGGCCATTTGCTCCGCCTGATTGAATCCCCGTTCAGACAACCGTGCTGCGCTCACTGGCACAGGTACAAGCAGATCTGCATGCCAGAGAACGGGCTGGCTAAACCGCCTGGCTGCTGATAAAAACCGCCTACTGGCAGGCCTCTGCACAATGCTCCTGCTCTCGGATTCCCTCTGCTCTTGTTGCAACATAGAATATGCCTGGTCCAGCATCAGACCGAACACAGGCCCCATGCTCTCGTTTCCCCGGTATTTATACTGGCCCAGCAGTTCACGCATTTCACTTGTGTAAGCTACCGCACTGCGGTTACAGACGATGGGTAATGGATCACAGCTGCGGCTGCAGTCGGGACAACCGACATGGCGTCCGCAAACCAGGCACCGGGGGCTGCGAATCCAAGGAACTGCCTTCTGGCAGCTCTGGCATATGCCGGGCAGTCCAGAAGAGGGCGGGGCTCTATGTCCGCAGAATAAACACTCATGCAGAGACGGGGCGATTAACCGGCGGATATGCTCTATCCAAGATTGTAAGGATTTCATTTATACAGGTATGCCTCCTTTAGTTATGTGCAGGATTTCTTTATAGCTAGTACAGCATCAGAACTAATCATGTGACTATGACCATGATCGGACCTTAACGCGCCAGCGCCTCATTTCCGCAGTTGCAAATGTGATGTCGTAAGCGCTTGAATGACAACAACTGTATTTTTTACAATAGAATGCTGTGAAAACGCCTTAAAACTAGAATCTATTGTACTCGGTACATTTGAATATTGAGCAAAGGCCATTTTTCGCCCCAAATGCTAAATTCCACTGTACGAAATACAATAGAATCTCAATTCACGGCCTAATATGGGCATTCTATTGCAGGAAATACAATCAGCTACTTTCAATGCTGTACTAGTCCTTAATGCTACTTATAGGGTTTATGTAGAAAAGCTTACCGGCCCCGCAAATATCCCTGTTTGCGTGCCAGCCTGTTCATGCTCCGGATTTGGGCAATTGCCCTGCGCTGCGCGCGGGTCCACTCCGGGGAAGCAAAGTAGACGAAGCCGGCAGGATCATCTTTGGAGCGCCCGGCCCGGCCGGCCATCTGGACCAGCGCAGCTTCATCGAACAGCTCGCTGCCCGCATCGAGTATGAACACATCACTGCGCGGAACCGTTACTCCCCGTTCCAGAATGGTTGTCGTCACCAGCAGGGAGATTGAGCAGTTGCGGAATTTCAGCACTTTCTCTGCTCTCGAAGGATCTTTGGATGAGGTGCCCTCAATAGCAATCCCCGGATAGATTCTCCGGAGCAGCTTCAGCAGGTCTTCAATCAGGGCAATCCGCGCGACAAACAGAAAAATCTGTGCCTTCCGGTCAAATGATCTCTGCAGGGCCTGCAACAGACCCCTGGGAAGCCGCCCCTGCTTCAGGCAACGGCGTAAGGGTGGCATATGCAAATGCCGGGGAACCGGCAAGGGATAGCCGTGGAAGCGGACGGGAACCCGGGCATGCGGAAGTTTCCCGGCATCCGCTTGACGCTGCAGCTCGACCGGGGGCGTAGCCGAGAGATAAATGAATGCACCGGCAGGCTTGCACACCTGCTCAGCAGCGTAAGCCAGCATAGGATCATTATGATATGGAAAAGCATCCAGCTCATCAATAATGACCAGATCAAAAGCTCCATGAAACCGCAGCAGCTGATGCGTCGTCGCCAGCGTCAGGCTGCCCCTGCTCCAGCGGTCTTCGCTGCCGCCGTACAGCACAGCTGGCCCGCCGCCCGGGAAGGCCCGGGCCAGCCGGGGCGCAAGCTCCAGCACGACGTCGCGCCGCGGCGTCGCAATCAGCGCCCGGCCTCCGGCGCGCAGCGCTGCCTCAAGGAGCGGGAACGTAATCTCCGTCTTTCCCGCTCCCGTCACCGCCCAGAGCAGGAACCGCTCTGGTCCTGTTGCGGCGGCGGAGCTTCCCGTCCGCTCCGCCAGGAACCCCAGCGCAGCGGCGGCCGCAGCCGCCTGCGCTGCGCTCAGCCCCCACCGGCGTGCCGTTACGGTGGGGGACACCCCTGCCGTGCAGCGCACGGCAGGGAGCGGTGCGCTGCGCAGCAGCAGCGCGCAAGCCCGGCTGCGCCCGAGTGCGAGGCAGGCCTCGCAATAGGCGCAGCCGGAGAGGCCGCACGCGGCGCAGGCCGTGCGGCCCGTGGGTACGCTGCCGCAGCGCAGGCAGCGTACCGCCCCGGCGCGGCGGGCGGCAGCGCCGCGCCGGGACAGGCGCAGCGGCAGGCGGAGCGCCGCTGCGGGCAAGAAACGTACAGCGTCTATCCTGTGACGCTGCACCGCCCCCGGAGCACCAACACCCGCCTCAATCTGCAGTCGCTCCTGCAAATACGCCAGCTGCGCTGCAGCAGGCCATATCTCTGCCAGCTCGGGTAGCTGCTCTGCCACCAGTGCTTCCACTTCATTCTGCAGTAAAGAACGCCCCTCCAGTGCCTCCCCCAGCCGCTCTGCTGCAGACAGCAGCAGCTCATAACGATCTTTCTGTCCCTTCACACCCCAGCCAGCAAATACCGAAGGCGAAATTCTGCTCATCCCGGCTGATTCCGGCCCGCTAGCGCCCTTAACCGCCTGCACTTCTGAAAGCTCAATAATCTCAATCACCTCAAAGGGCCAATCTTCCCCTCGCATCCCTCCCACTGCTTGTTCCGACTTAATCTCAGCCTTTAATAGATCCGCAGCATAAGTTCTCCACTTCTCTTCCTTCCACGCTGTCATCACATCTCCAAACTCGCAGGCAGCCGCAAGCTTTACCGCCCAGCCCAGCGGCAAGGATCGGGCGAGCAGCACCAGCTTGCCCGCCGCCCGGCCGGATTGCCTGTCCCTGATATCGCTGCTATCCTTACCAATCCTGTTGCCCGGACTCTTCTGGCTGCTCCTGCTTTGACTACCGCCCCTGTAGCGACCTTCCCAGTCAGCCCGCGCCCCCTGCCACCACCATTGATCCACAGCCAGATCCAGTGAAACTCTTGCTTCCCAGTTCCCTTCATACTTGACCGCATAGACTGCCGCCTTCACAATCCCGCCTCCTAAACTTAAAATTGCCGGCTATATAACAACAACCCAGACTATTCCCCTCTTACAGCGCGATTTGCAACTCATCCAGTATTAGACGGGTTACCGCTTAAACCACAACAAAAAAAGCACACTCCCCCATTGCTGGAGAGTGTGCTTCACCCGTTGCCGACATATTCAGTTATGCTCCGCCATGCTTTGATCCGTATCCCCCGCTTCCCGGCAGCCGCATCATCCGCAGCGGAAGACGCGGCTCCTGCATCCGCAAATCGACCACCATTCTCTCCGGCGGCTCATTCCCATTACCGCCGCTGTACAGCGACAGGACCGGAGAACTGCAAACATCCAGCCGTGAGGCAATATTCAGTGTCCCGTCCGCGGAGCTATCGTCTGCCACAGTGACCTGCAGGGGACTGCCCGCCCATGAAGCATGAAAAGCCAGAATGCGGATATACCACTCCACAACAGCTTCATGATTGCGGGTAATCAGAATGTATTGAAGCCGCTTTCCAGGCCGCACATGCTCCCGGGTCTTTCCCCGGTGATGCAGGAGTTGAACAAGGGCTGCCGCGGTTGCATAAATGGACATAATCCAGATTAACTGGGTTATCATGGAGCTGCACCTCCCTCTTATACCGACACTATATGCCAGCGGTAAAAGGACGGTGACAGCCCAGAATTCCATTGTTCAGGCAGGTACATATTTAAATCAGCATTTTGCAAAATTCGAATATCATGCAGACTGAAACAATACTTTGACTGCCGCTTAAGCATACGGGTGCAATCAAGTTATGTACCGTTTTATAAGGATCATTAGGATTCTCCAAAACGCTCAATTAAAAGTTTATGCGGGATGCTATAAAGTTACCCAGCCATATTTAATCGAATTGATTACTGCCTGCGTGCGGTCATCCACTTCCATCTTTTGCAGTATGCTGCTCACATGGTTTTTGACCGTCTTTTCACTGATGAACAGATATTCACCAATCATCTTGTTGCTCTTGCCTTCTGCCATCAGACGCAGTACCTCTGCCTCACGGCGGGTCAGCGGATTGTTGTCACCAGCCACAAATTTGACGCCAGCTTCCTTGACGGCCGTCTCGGCAATTGCACCTGTCTCATTCAGGTAAGTCATGCGCCGCAGCTGATTGATCAGCTTACCGGTCACCTTCGGATGAATAAAGGCATGGCCCTCACATACGGAACGGATCGCATTAATCAGCGACTCAGCCTCCATATCCTTCAGCAAATAACCATTCGCACCCTTGCGCAGTGTCTCAAATACATAGCTTTCGTCATCATGAATCGAGAGGATGATTACTTTTACATCCGGGAACATTTCCCGTACCTTTTGCGTAGCCTCTACACCATTCTCAATCGGCATATTGATGTCCATCAGCACGATATCCGGCTTATTGATGTTGCAGAATTCAAGCACCTGGATGCCGTCCCCGCATTCGCCAATAACCTCAATATCATCCTCCATATTCAAAATGCGTTTAAGCCCTTCACGAAACAACTGATGATCATCGGCCAAAAGAACTTTTATGGGCGACTTGCCAGAGTTTTGGTTCTCCATCACATTACTCCTTTCCTTTTTCCACATTTGTCGGAATGTGAATTACAATCGTTGTGCCCTGATTCTCGGCTGATTGTATTTCCATTCTTCCCTCCAGCAGCTCCACACGTTCGCGCATGCCCACCAGTCCAAAGCTTTCGCGGTTGCCTTGCTCGCTGACTTTCTTCACATTGAAGCCTAATCCGTTATCCTTCACGACTATCTTGATCAATTGTGCCTGATACGTGATCTCCACAAGTACATAGCTTGGATAGGCATGCTTGGCCGCATTGGACAGCCCTTCCTGCACCAGACGGTAGACCGCCGCCTCCATCGCTGAAGTCAGCCGGTGTTCCTTGCCCCTTGTTTCAAAAGAGGTGCGGATCTTCGTCTTATCCTCATAGTCATGCACATACTTCCGTAGGGTCGGAATCAGCCCCAAATCATCAAGCGCCATCGGACGCAGATTAAAAATAACCTTACGCATTTCTTCCAGGCTGTAACGAACCTGCCCTTTTAAATCTATTACTTCGGCTTGCACCAGGCCAAATTCCTGCTTTACCAGCATTCTTTCTACAATTTCCGTCCTTAGGACTAGATTCGCCAGCATTTGAGCAGGACCATCATGAATTTCCCGGGCAATTCTCTTCCGTTCCTCTTCCTGAGCCAGGATTATTTTGAGTCCGATCATTTGTCTGTTCTTCGCAGATTCGACAATTCTCGTCACCTGACCTAGTTCTCCGGACAGGTATTCCAGGACCACGCTCATTTGCGAACCGATCGATTCCGCCCGTTCTACAGAATTCTCGACACTGCGGGTCCGCATTTGCAGCTCATCCCGTCTGCTCCGCAGATAAGCTTCCCGCTCCCTGGTCATCATCAGTTCAAGCTGCAGCTCTGTCGCCTTCTCATACGCCACCCGGATGTCCTTCTCGGTGTAGCGGACAAAGTCCCGGCTGACCTCAGTCAGCCGGATCCGGGAGCGGTGGTACTGCAGCTCCAGCTTGTCTACCTTCTGTAATGTTTCATCCGTTTCTTCCATGACCCGCTGCAGTTCTTTGGTGAGTGCAGCAAGCTCATCCCGTGCAACCTGCAATATTTCAAAAATCTGATACTTGCTGCTCTCCATCACGTCGATGGTATTCTTAATGACGCGATCTATCGCATCGGTTTGAAATTCCACGGATGCTTGCCCCATTTCTATCGAATCGTATTAAAGGCTTTCCTTTATACTAACATATCATGATTCGATAGTTACGGTCTTCGTTTTCTGTTCCCATTTTACGGTGAGTCCCAGCTGTTCTGTCACGAGTCTAAGCGGTACTAAAGTCCTGCCATTCAGAATTAACGGTGCTACTTCAGCACTCTGGCGTTTCCCGTTCAGCAGGAATTCCTTCTTGTTTACCGTCAGATCCAGCGCTTTGGATCCGCGGAGCACCATAATCTTCTTGGTATTCCCATCCCAGACTGCGTTGCCGCCAAAAGCGTCCAGCACGTATTTAATCGGTACATAGGTGCTGCCGTCCTTCACGATTGGCGCTACATCCAGCGCCTGCTTGGTTCCGTTAACCGTCATCGATTTAGCTCCAATGCTCATCGATGCTGTTCCTTTTGGCAATCCGGCCTCACTGGACAGCGAAGGCATGACGAAGGAGATGTTATCAAAGGCTACCGTGCCTGTTTTGGCCCGCTCATCCTGACCTTCTTCTACATTTACCACGTACAGCCGCTTAAGGGAAGCTGGGAATTTAATCCCGGAGCCGGACAGATCAATATTCAGGCTCTTCCAGCCGTTCCAGTCGATCACCTTGGCCAGATCAATATATGCTGTTGCCCCGCCGGCATCCGTTACCTCGGCACGCAGCCAGTTTAAGCTCATATCACCCATAACATCTACAGACATAGAGGTTGCCGTGGCCGGAATGCTCTTGCCTGCAGTTCCGTTGAACTGGGCGTAAGCATACATTTTACCCGTACCCGCCGTCATATCATAGCTTAGCGACAATACCTTCGAGCCGGCCCGTTCCGCACTGCCCGGAACAACCGCTGCAGTCCCCGTAACTCCAGCTGCATTGGTCGTGAAATCAAACGGATAAGTGGTATTCTCGAAATCCTCCCATGCCGTCGCCACGGCTGCCGAGAGCACAACTGCCGTGCTGAAGCCGTCATAGCGGGCAATTGCATACCCGGTAGTTACGCCCGGATCAACCGATTCCACCGTCAGCTTACCGTCACCTACAGCTCCTTTAAAGCCGATGAATTCCCATTTCAGCGACGCGGCTGGAACGGTAATCGCCGCTCCGCTCTTTGCTACTGCAGTAACAGGAACAGCTACTGAAGCTCCTGCAAGCAGCGGTGCTGTGGCTGTGCCAACTGTCAGACTTGCCAGATCCTCTCCGCCGAGTACAGTTACCTTAGTCTCTGCACTGGCTGAGCCGCTGGCCGCTTTCAGTGTGGCCGTCCCGGCCTTGACCGCTGTTGCCTCCCCGGCATTCACTGTTACACTTGCGCTGCTGGAGGTCCAGGCCGGATTACCGGCAGCCACATCGATTGGATTATAGTAAGTATCATAGCCTTTCAGCGAATACGAAGCCTTTTGCCCGATTAGAAGTACTGAATTGCCGCTGATCTTGATTCCCTTTACTTCACCTTGCGGAGCAGAGGTGTACACACCAAGCCCGTTTACGATGCTGCGCTGCTCTGTGCCATACTCAGTATTAAAGGTCAGTGTAGTCGAGGTCTCTGCCAGCGGACGGTCTACCATGGTTGTAGAGCCGCCTCCGTCCAGATTAATCCCTTTCCACACCCCGATATTCGTCATGAATGACTGCAGCTCTGTCAGCGACAGCCCGGCACTATTGTTGTTCTTCTCTGCTGCAATCACGTACACATACCGGCCGTCTTCTGAATAACCCAGAGCTGTACGGGCACGATAACCGCCGATGCTCGTTGTGGAACGGGAGAAGGCCGCAGCCTTGCCGTTATTCACCAGGATGGTATGTCCCCCGATCATGGTTTGCAGCGTGGACGGATCAAGCTCCTGCTGTGTGGTTTTAGAACGTAAGGTGTATGCGCTGCTCAGCTTTTGACCAACTGCCAGATGAGCTTTTACAAACTGGGCTGCAAGCCCGTGTGTCCGCAGAATATAAGCCCCTTCCGGTACTGCAACCGGCAGGGCAGCGTCCAAAGAGATCTGGGTAACAACATCATTCTCTACCAGCACCTCTGTCGGTGTTGTAGAGCTGTTCTTAGGCCGTTCCAGCGCCGTCCAGGCGTCTGTATAGATGTAGGCTGCATTTGAATGGCTGTAAGTGGAGCTACCGCCTTCGGGGTTGTAGGCCCCCTTATTAATGCCTGATAACGGGAACTGTGAGCCATCCTCCGCCGTCAGCATGCCTTCGAAGCTGTATTCATCAATTATCGGTTTACGGTCTTTGGTCACAGCAAAAGCATACATTCCATCCAGCTGCGAAGGGGTGGATACTACCACGCCACCAGATACTTGTCCACCGATGGGCGAGCCTTCGCCGCCGGTATTGAAGTAGTCTCCATTCACCGCTGCTACCGCTCCAGTCTCAGCAGCCATTCCTCCTGTGCTTTGCCGGGTAGTCAAATTACCGCCCTTACCGGTCATTACATCTACAGAAACATATGGATTATTCAGATCGACACGGATCACGTCAGCAAGGCCCGTGACACTTTTGCCGGAACGTACGGTCGTAATTTTATATTTCATCATCATAGCGCCTGAAGTAATAACCTCTTCGCTCAGCTTGGATACTGAGAAGGAGGCTGCTGCAGCCTGTGCTACTGGTGCAGATCCTAAATGGAAGAAGGAAGGCCCGCTGTTACCGATAACCGGCATGATCCATAATACACCCGCGAGTGAGGCAGCAACCCATCTTTTAACCGGAAGCCCCTTGTTCCCCTTCACCTGCTCACCACTGTTGTTTCCCGTAAATACTTCATTCATTTCAGCGTTACTCTCCCATCTTATTTACTTTTAATCTACTGATTTCAGGTCCGGACACTAGCATATACTATACCGTTACACCTTTAATAGACTGCTTCCAGGCTGAAAAGTTGCGGATTTGCTAGATTAAGGGCTTTGGCTTCGAGGCTGACTCAGATACTTTGCGGGGGCCCCGAAACATATAAATTCTTATATTACGAAAAAAACCCGGCACAAGGCCGGGCACTGGTTAAACCTGCAGCTATGAAATTTTACAAGTAACCCGCCATGGACAACATCCGCTGCAGCATTACGGCTGCCTGGGCGCGGGTCGCATTGCCCTGAGGCTGGAATTCAGTCGGCGTCATCCCCAGAATAATTCCCTCCTGGACCGCTTTGGCAACAAATTCGGCACTCAGGTTCTGTATTTTGGCTTTATCTTTAAAAATACTAAGCGCCGAGGCCGAGGTGCCGCTCAGTGTAATCGGATTACCGGAGTATTCCATGGCCCGGATAATCATAATCGCCAGCTGCTCCCGGGTAATATTATCATCCGGGCGGAAGGTGGCATCCGTATTTCCTGTAATAATACCGGCTTTGGCGGCAGCCCCGATATAATCTCCGGTTTGTGTAGAAGGCTGTACATCCCTGAAACGCTGGGCTGTTTCACGGTCACCCAGCAGTCCCAGTCCGCGGCTGAGCATGACAGCGAACTCTGCCCGGGTAATTTTCTGCTCCGGCTTGAATGTGCTGCCGTAGCTGCTGTCGATGATATTCTTGGCGGCGAGCAGGGATACGACTGAATTGCTCCAGTGCTTGCTCATATCGCTGAATGTCCGGGTAGACAGGAAGGTTCCGACTACCTGATTGCCGGTTGTCGCTGCCCGGATCACTGTGTAGCTGCCGGTGGTGCTGATTTTGGTCGGCAGATAGACTGCATCATAGTAGGCCAGATCCAGCCGTGCTGCCGAGGTCTGATCATTATTTAACGTTGAAGTGGTACGGGCGGCATACTCAGCAGATACACTCAGCGCACTGGCGCTAGTGAAGTTGCTGCTTATTGCTGCTGTCAGCCGGATATCTGTAAGCCCGGTTATGCCCTTCAACCCTTGCGTTCCAAGCTTCTGCTCGAATGGAGTGAATGTACCTGCCGGAACCTTTTCCATCCGTATGATCAGTGAAATATTACTGCTGTCGGCTACCAGGCTGGCAGCCAGGCTGTTCATATCTACATTGTTTAGCGGAAGTGTGTACAGATTATCTCCGTACCGGATTACAATCGTAGCCTTCTTATCACGGTTCACCGCATTCAGAAGCGGCTTCAGCGGTAAGACTACATAAGCAGCCGGTTCCGTTGACGGAACTTCAAACGCAAGAACCGAACTTCCCAGCTTACTCAAATAATCATAACTCGCAGTCAAGCGGTCTGCTGTCAGTGTATATCTTTTGACTGACTGGCTGTATACAGAACGGTCATCGGCAGCAGCCGCTGAATCACTCTTCAACAGCGGATATTCCTGGCCGAACTCGCTCGCGGCGAGCGTCCCCAGATAAGCCGGACGGCTTGCTGTAGCCGAAGAGGTTCCCGTGCCGTTGTAGACCGAAAGCGCGGTAAATGAAGGCAGCGGAATTCCGCTGGCATCGGTTATGGCGCCGGATCCGGCCATATAGGACAGATCTACGACTTGACCTGTCTTAACGATGGTGGATAACGTCAGCTTCAGCACATTGCCTGATACATAATATGACTGCACGCCTACACTGCTGCCATCCACTCTGACTCCAAACTGATTAACGTATAGTGCAGCAGTTGAAGTCTGCATGTTCTTACTGAATGTTACTGTAATTTCATCACCGGATATCACGGCAGAACTGATGTCAGGCACAGAGGTTCCCGTACTGCCCGTTACCGCCACTGGCTGCAGATTAAGATAGGCGGCACGGTTACCGTTCAGATCCGTAAGCCCGGCACTGCCCGGCACATAAGAAACCGTTGTATATTGATTGACTGTAAGTGCATTCTGAAGCGTAAGTGTGACCTGATTGCCGCTTACTGCAACCCCTGTCACATAATTCGCAGTACTGCCCACAAGTACAGAGAATTGACTGTTCAGCGGAAGCGCCGCAGTAGAAATTCCTTCATTGTAAGTCAGCACTACTTTCTTTTCCGCCCCTACCGCATTTTGAAAGACAGGAGCTACCGAATCACTGGTATTGCGGATATAGAAGTCACTGAAATTAGCAATGTTCTGGCTGTACGAATCCTGCAGCGGATAGGATCCGGCATAGTAAGTGACTCGAACAGTCTGGCCATTTGGGGCAGCATTGTTTAACCCGAGAACAATGGAGTTGCCGCTTGAGGTAATACTGTTCACCCCAAGAGAGCCGCCGTCAGCATATACATAGAATTGACTATAAGCATTGGCGGAGACCGCTTTAAGGGTATCATTGAAATTCAGCGTAACGGTTGTGCCTGATAGTACCCCATCCCGCGGTGCAGGCAGAGCCGACTGGATGGCATTGGTCACCTGCTGTGAAGTAAACGTCCCGGCAGCATTGCCAGAGCTGTCCTGAATTGTACGCAACCCGCCTGAGTAACTGATTTTTACGATTTGTCCGACCGCAACCCCCGTAGATAACGTAATGTACACACTATCCCCTTGAACAAACACGCTGTCGATCGTCCGCTTCTCATCATTCACGGTTACGGCAAAGCTTGAATAGAGCAGGGCTACCCCGGCGTTCAGGGTTTCATTATATTTCAGACGGATCGTGCGGTTATTATCAAGCTGTGCCGATGTAAGCACTGGAGATGTATTATCAAGAACATTCGTCTGGAAGCTCCAGGAGCTCCGGCCGCTTATCCCGTCATACATCAATCCGGCAGTATTAGCATCCGTGAATACACCCTTGGCGATATCAACATAATAGGTCGAGGCTGGCTCAAGAGCCGTTGCTGGTCTGATGATAAACTCCTTGGAGGAACTCCCGTTTTCCACAGTGACCGGAATTTTCGTGCTGCTACCGTTGCTTTTATATAGAACTACGCCGCCATCGATATTATTGTAAACAGCATCCCGGTTAAAAGTGATGGTCATTGCTTTAGATACCGCCACCGACTCACTGCGGTCCGCCGGAGACAAAGCGCTTACAGCAAGGCCGGACAGCGGGGTAGTCGTAAATGTCCAGGTATACGGACCGGAAGCCGGAAACACATTTCCATCCCGGTCATAAAAAGCCCCTTGAGGAATGGTTACAGTATAGGTTGTTCCGCTTAGTAAAGGTGAATCATTCGAGGCTGGTGTGAACGTAATTGTCTTCTCGCCGCCCCCGACTACTGAGGTTGAGTTCACATTGACCCAGCGCGTTCCTGAACCATCGGCTGTATTCGGCGAGACAGTAATATATCCGGCGGCGGGCATCATCGGCCGGTCAAAGCTCAGCCGGAACACTTCTGTTGTAGGCACGTTAACCGCCCCCTTTTCAGGGACAGTAGTCACATTCTTAGCCTCTCCGCCCACTGTCGAGAAGCTCCACACACTCCCGCTGGATATCCCTGCAAAGGTCCGGTTATCCTCAGCCTTGAAAGCATAAGCATCGATAAGTATGTAATAATTGCTGCCCGCCGCCAGCTTCCCCGTTGCAACTGCGAGCTTTACCGTAGTCGAGACAGCATCACTCTGGACATCGACACCTGAAGCACCTTCTGATATTTGATATTCCTGAACGGTATCATTGCTGAAGGAGGACATCAAACGGATAGTTCCGCCGCCTTTCAGCAGCTTTTTATTCAATTTAAAACTGAGCTGGGTTACTCCCGCAGCATCGACTCTGCTATTGGCCGCTGGCGAGAACTCACTTGCTGTAATGGCAGGGTCATTCTCAGGAGCTGTAAGGAAGGACCAGCTGGCAGCCGCAGAAACGTTACCTTCACTATCCTTGAACAACCCTTGCGGAACCGACGCTGTATACTTAGTATTAGGCTGGAATTTCTTATCGGCTCCCCATTTAATATCATATGCGTTAGAGCTGCCCACCACCCCATAGCTGCCGGTAGCAATCTTTACGAATTCGGCTTTTGAATCACTCGCTATGATCGTGATTTCACCATTTTGCGGGCTTACCTGCCGGTCAAAGCTAAGTCTGAGATTCGCTCCTGTGTTAACATAATTTGCTCCTACAGCAGGAGATACTGTTATGCCGAATTCAGCGGCGGCGTGGACTGCAGAATTTGTAAACCCGTTCATGGGCTGCCAAGCTCCCATCATCATGCTGCCTGATAGAATAATCGCTGTCCAGATTGAAATTTTCCTTTTCATGCTGTGATAGACTCCTCTCAAGCCATACTTTCGTCTTTTCGTATACTCTTATATTCGGTTAATCGGCTTCCAAAGTTTAGAAGAGTGATTGCAGATGGCGGACAAACGCAAATAACCCGCAAAGGCTGCTCCATTCATGGAGACTCGCCCCTGCGGGAAAGGTGTGCAGTTCTTATTTTATTAGATACCTGCCTGCGCCTTCAGCATGTCTGCTTTGTCGACACGTTCCCAAGGAAGGTCAACATCCGTGCGGCCGAAATGACCATACGCTGCAGTTTGTCTGTAAATCGGCTTGCGCAGATCCAGCATAGAAATAATGCCTGCGGGACGAAGATCGAAATTGCTGCTGATCAGCTCCGCCAGCTTCTCTTCACTGATTTTACCTGTTCCGTATGTATCTACATTGATCGAGACAGGATTTGCTACACCAATCGCATAAGCCAGTTGAATCTCGCATTTGTCGGCAAGTCCGGCAGCAACCAGATTCTTCGCTACATAACGTGCTGCATATGCCGCAGAACGGTCAACCTTAGTTGGATCTTTACCGGAGAATGCACCGCCGCCATGACGGGCATAACCGCCATAAGTATCAACAATGATCTTACGTCCAGTAAGACCGGCGTCTCCTTGAGGACCACCAATAACAAAGCGGCCAGTCGGATTAATGAAATATTTCGTAGCTTCATCCAGCAGTCCGGCTGGAACAACCGGCAGGATAACATGCTCTTTGATATCTGCCTGAATTTGCTCAAGCGAAATCTCCTCGGCATGCTGCGTGGATACAACAATGGTATCTACACGTACAGGCTTCTCATCCTGATACTCAATGGTAACCTGAGTTTTGCCATCCGGGCGCAGGTATTCCAGTGTGCCATCCTTACGCACTTCAGCAAGACGGCGGGCAATCCGGTGAGATAAGGCGATCGGCAGCGGCATAAGTTCAGGAGTTTCATTGGTAGCAAAGCCAAACATCAAACCCTGGTCACCGGCACCGATATTTGCAGTTTCTTCAGCTACCAGCAGCGGATCACGATTCTCCAGGGCAGCATTAACCCCTTGAGCAATATCAGCCGACTGCTCATTTAGCGAGCTTAGCACTGCGCAGGTATTATAATCGAAGCCGTATTTTGCACGGGTATAACCAATTTCCTTAATGGTATTACGGACAATTGCCGGTATATCTACATATTCCGATTTGGTGCTGATCTCTCCAATGACAAGCACGAGACCTGTAGCTACAGCTACTTCGCAGGCAACGCGGGCGTTGGGATCATTGGCCAGAAATGCATCAAGCACAGCATCGGATATCTGATCGCAGATTTTATCCGGATGCCCTTCTGTTACAGACTCAGAAGTAAACAAATGGCGTCCTTTAATAGACAAGTACATCAACCTCCCATATTGTTAATCGACACTGTATAAGGGGGCTCCTTAGTAAATAACAGGCCAAATAAAATTAGTAGAATCTGATAATGGTATGAGACCATTTCTTCAAAAAATGAACCTTTTCCGCATGGAAAAGGTTTAAGGCTTTCCTCAAAGGTCATATTATCTTATTTACCGGGTGCTGTCAATTGAAGGCAGCTTATGTGAAAAGAGACTGCTCCGCTTGTTTGATTAATCTCTTCGTGATTTCCCCGCCTACAGATCCATTATCTCTGGAAGTCAGATGTCCCAGATACGGGGTTCCTCCCATTGCACCTGCTCCTCCGATAACTCCCAGCTCAGAGGCAAATTCAGTATCCGTACCTCCGCCATAGCTTGCTCCATATAGTCCAAATTCAGAAGCAATTTCAAACTGCATTTGTTTCAGCATTGCCCGGCTCTCTGGTACAACTGTACGATTAGTACGTGCCATGTTACAGCACCTCCTGCAATTTTTTTAAGATTACAGGTAGTATTGTGTACGAGTTTCGAAAGCCTCAGTCAGCTCAATGTTTGTCAGCTGTGGGAATGAGTTCCGGGTGTATGTTGAAACCAGTTTAGGGGCATCCTTACTATTAGAAAAGAATAAGAAAAGCAATACGTTTATTCCGGAAAGATTACTTTAAAGTATAGGTGCCGCGCACCATAACAACTAGTCCTAAAGTTTGGCCTTCTTGTACAGTAATCCCGCGTCCATCACGCGGAAATGACAACAGGTGATTAGATGGTGCTGCTAATCCATTGGCCAAGTCAACACCATCAGTCAGGTCAGCAACACCATTGCTGTCCTGGGAATAGATAACTGCTTTTCCTGCCCGGACGATAAATTCAGCACCTGCACCGGCAATCAATGTCTGTCCAGGTTTGACATCAACAATTTCCACAGCATTACTTGTACTACCAGAGCTTCCGCCGGATTGTGTAGGTGCACTTGTTGGAGCTGCCGTTGCTGCTGGTGCGGTCGTTGCACTTGGGGCCTGTGTTGGTGTACTCACAGTGCCTCCGCCCTGTAATACCTTCTGAATTTGCTGATCTACATAACTTTTGGTAACTACCGGGTCATCGGCAGTACCAGGCTGCGATCCAACACTTGCACCTTCAGCTGTAGTATTCAGCAGCGAACCTGCCCATACTCCGCCTGCTAACAACACTGCTGACATCGTAATTTTCCAAGCCGTTTTCAACTGAGTTCCCCCTCATATCGGAATAAGTGGCTATAAAAAAAGAATAGCCTCCGAAGAGGCTATTCTTTGCTTCGGTAATCGGAGATTACTTAGCGTATACTACAGTGCCAGTAGTAACCTTGTTGCCAGCTTCATCAGTGAAGGCAGCATCAACTTGGCCAGTAGCAGCATCCTTAGCATTTACTGTAACCTTGATCGCATTTACATTGCTTGCGTTCAGGTCAGAGTATCCAGCTACAGTCAGGTGCCATTTACCAGCATCGCTACCAGTACCTTTAATTGCATCAGTAACTGTAACTTTCTCGTTGTTTACCAGAACAGTAAAGTCTGCTTTAGTAACACCAGTAACATTCTCAGTGAATGTCAGAGTGATCCAGCTTGTGTTACCAGTGTTAACTGCGGCAGCAGTCAATACAGGAGCCACGCCGTCTTTCAGAACTGGCTTGATAACAGCTTTATCAGTAACAGTTGCAATGTTGCCTGCAGTGTCAGCGATACCGAATGCTACGAATTCAGCAGCTTCTGTTTTGCTGATTCCAGCCTTAGGTACGAATACCTTAGCTACAGCAGATGTCAATGCGCTGCTAGCAGCACCCTTATCCAATCTTTCAACAACAACAAACGATCCGCTTGGAAGAGCTTTGCTACCCAGTGTGTAGCTGGAAGCTTCACGAAGCGATGCTACGTTCAAGCCAACAGCATCTTGAGCATATACGTTAAACTCAATGTATCCAGGCTCATCAACAGAAGCCTCAGTGTAAGTAATAGAAGATACTGTTGGTCTTGTTGTGTCGTTAGTAGTTGTTGTAGCAGCAGACACCACTACAGCAGTTGCTGCGGACACATTAGCAGCCTTAGACAAGTCTTTAACCAGACCTTTTTCAATACGGAGAGTGTAGTCGCCGCTCAGGCCAGTAACTTTAGGATAAGTCAATTTAGCGCCACTTACAGTTTGACCAGAGAAGTCAAGTGCAGATGTTACATATGCGCCAGTAGCATTGTTGATCACTCTTACAGTAGCACCAACAAATTCGATATCTTCATTGAAAGTGATAACCAGACCCTTCGCACCATAAGTAGCGCTTGCTACAGAAGGAGCAGTGCTGTCTTTAGTCAAGGAAATCTGTTGGGAAAGAGCTGTTCCCAGCGTGTTACCCAAAGTATCACGTACTGTTGCACCGAACTGCAGTGTACCAGTGAATGTACCGGATGAAGGGAAGTCGAAGTTAGAAGGCACTTGCAGTTTGATTGTATCGCTATCTGCAGTGGACTTCAGAATCATGTTGCCAATCTTGTCTCCGTCAGCTTTGAGCAATCCAACGTTACCGGAGAAGGACTCGAAGCTAACTTTTTTGTTGAACTTAACGTTAACGTACTGGTCGCTAACTGGAGTAATGCTTACAATTGTAGGAGCAGCAGTATCAGAAACAACCGCTACAGAAGTTTTGATTGGAGCAGCTACATTGCTTGCATAGTCAGAAACGTTAGTCAGGGATACATCATAAGTTGTACCGCTGTTCAAAGTACCCGCAGTCAAGCTGAATGTATCAGCAGACTCTCTGTATACAGAAGCAGCTACACCGTTAACAGTAGCAATGATACCAGCAGGTTTAACTGGCTCGCTGAATTGAACATATACTTTGTTTGTTGTAGTTTTAGCTACAGCATTGATAGCTTTAACTGTTGGAGCAACAGTATCTGCAACAGAAATCAGCGTGCTGTAGGTAGGAACAGCTGTACCAGCAGCAGTCTCAACAGCATCAGTAACTACGACAGTGTATTGACCTTTCAGGTAGTCATATTCATTGACGTTGAAAGTAATTGTCAGTTCAGTATCAGCTGAATTGAACGCTGCACTTGCGCCATTAGCAACAACGGCTTGGCCGCTAACGTTTACTACTTTAATAACATCAGTAATCAGCTTGTCGCTATCGATTACAGTATCCTTATCAATCGCACGGTTGAATTTAACAACCAGCTGCTTAGCGTTTGGAGCTTCTACGGCAACAACCTTAGGAGCAGCCAAAGTTACTTTTGCAGTGTAGTCTTTTTCAAGGTGTTTGAAAGGAACTGTAGTTTCAACGCCTTCTACCAGTGGAGTAGTCAGGGTTACAGTTGTAGTTGTTTTGTCAGAGAAAGTAACTACCACGCTTGTTGGGCTTACTGCTTCAGCAGAAGCTACAGTCAAAGTAGCTTGTTGACCAATCTGATCAACTGCATAAGCTGTTTCTACTACCAAAGAACGAGTAGCGTTAGCTTTGAAGTTAGTCGATTGAGCAACCAGACCAGCGTTGATAACGGCTTGAGCATAGCCCTTAGCCCATGCGGATGCGGAGTTATCAGTTGTAGTAGGAGTTTCCAGTTTCAGAGCGCGGAACAATACAGCCGCTACTTCTTCAACTGTTACTTTACCGTTGTAGTCGAAGATACCTTTAACAGTATCTTTACCTTGCATCAGGTTAGCTGCGGAAACAGCTTCGATGTAAGGAACTGCCCAGTTAGTAGCTGTGTAACCTTTGTCTTTGTAAGACAGTTTACCAGTTACTTCAGTAAGACCGAACAATTTAGTAACGATCTTAGCGAATTCTGCGCGAGTCAGGTCTTTCTCAAGGTGAGCTTGACCGTCTGGGTATCCGTTAAGAATACCTTTAGCTGCCAAAGCATTAAATGCTTGTTCTGGAGTTACCTTTGCTGTTTCACCAAATGCTACAGAGGCAAACATCGAGAATGCCATTGCTGTAGATAATGCTACGGATAAAATTTTCTTCATAACCTTTTTTTCTCCTCCTTGGACGTTCATGAACTGAGATTTTTCTTTAGTTGGGTAGCTCATGTCACTCATTAGCCGATGCACCCCCTTTCCCGAGTTGAGCATATTAAGTATAAATAATGTCTGTGACGGGTATCACAGAAACTTGTAAACAGGTTCAAGGCAGACTAATACTAGATTCCTAATTCTACCTAAGTATTATACAATGTGCCTCTAGTCACGTAAAGCTAATTTTTCCACCCGGCAATGTACTTTATCCTTAATAGGATTAGGTATTTGCCCTGTGCAAGTGACTCTACATCTTAAACGCAATAGTTTTGAGAAAGTTGCGCTTGGTTTGAAAAAAGTTTTTTCTTTTTTTGTAAGTGCCCATCATTCCAATAGAAGAACCATCTGTATGTTCTTCTAACTATTGTTAATGTTGGTTGGCTACGGGAATCAGTATAGCACAGGCGGTTTCTAACCGTCATTAAGCAATATTTGTTAAGTTAATAAACATAATCTGCCACACTTAAACCTTGATACTTTCTAAAATCACAAATCAAAAAGCGCCGTTTCCGGCGCTTCTGTAAGTACGGTTAATTAGCGGATCTTCATGGAGAGCAAAATCAATTCCTGACGTTTCTCAGGACTGGCATTGACGTTCTCATACATAGCATCAATTGCACTACGGTTCTCGCGGTAGCTCTTCTCATGCTTAATTGTGGAGTGCGACCACTCGATTAGTGCATTCTCGGCAATAACGAGGTCATTATATGCATCATGGAACCCTGTAAAAAGAACCAGCTCTTCCATCAGTTCTTGCGTAATTTCCTGCAGCGCACGTTTGGCCGCTATTTCTTTCTCCAGGATTTTAGCTCTATTCTCAAACAGATTCTTTGCTTTCGTGTAATCCAGCTGCGCTTTTGATAAAATCGGTTTCATCGATGGCTTTCACCTTTCAGAAAATATTATTTTCTAAGTTATTGTAACGTAAAACGGTGCAGAATACAAAGTTAATGTGCACACTATGTAATTAAATTACAATAAAGCAGGCCCGCGAACAGTTTTTTCGCGGGCCTGCTGTTCTGATTTACATTAGTTGAAGTTTTTCGGGAAGATGCTTGTGCTCTTCTGCAGCAGTGCTACAACAATTTTACCGGCTTCCGCTCTTGTAAGCTTGCCCTTGGGATTGAAATTATATACAGGCTTGGTTTGTCCGGTAATCGTTGCTGCGCTGCCTTCCATAATCTTCGCCTTTGATACCGCCTCAATTGCCGGTCTGGAGTAGAAATCCATACTGCCTGAGTCTACGAAGGATTTGCCCAGACTCGTCAGCAGTTTCGCATCGTTGGCAGACATTTTAAGCTTAAGCGCCCTGGCGATCATTACCGCTGCCTGCTCCCGTGTGAGTGACTGGTCCGGGCCAAAGAATCCGTCACTCAGGCCCGTTATTATACCTGCCCTTGCGGCTGTTTCAATACTCTTGAAGTTCCATGTTGTAGAAACAGCCTCCGGTACGATATCAAAGAATGTTTGTTTATTATTATCATAATTCAGCGGGATGCTCAGACCTGTTACAAGCAAGGTAGCAAATTCACCGCGGGTTGTTGTATCATCCGCGCCGAAAGCATCTGAACGGATATTGGTCATGATTCCTTTGGAGTACAAGCCGTTCAGAAGGTTTCTTGCCCATGGATGATTGGTAATGTCCGTGAATCCTCTGCGCAGCTTCATTACAGTATAATATCCAAATTCATCAAACGGTACAGTAACGGTATGACTCTTGGTATCCACTTCACCGCCGATATTCTCCCATTTGCCGGCATCCGTGTAACGGAATACTGTGACGGTTGAACCCACTTCATCCACGATACTTGAATTGAAGCTCAGCGTCAGCTCACCGCGCTGTGACGGAACAATTTTGCGGGTCTGGCTGTATTGAGTGAAATATCCTTCTATAGAATAAGGAGCAATTCCGTTGGTTGCTGCAATATACGACTGCGAGCCTTGCGTCCCTGTTTCACCAAGTCCACCATTTAGCCAATAAATATCAGATACTCTGGTGAAGTTATTGGTATTGGCGGTAGATGTAAATCTCAGTACCAGCTCTTGCGGGATTACGAGCGGCAGCTTGCCGCCAAGGGTCCGGCTGTCGGTCGGGCTGACGTTAATGATATTCCCGTAGTCATTAGTCCGTTCTACAACCCCGTCTACAGGATCTGCGATCCCGAAGAGCAATTTAGTATCCGGATAATACTTCGCTGCTCCAGTGGTCGTATAGCCCTTCATAATCGTCCCTTTCGGGAAAGTAAGCTGGAGCGCCTTGTTAAATACAGAATACTTAGTGGCTACTTTCTCAGCCATGAACTGTGTGTCGATTTGTATAGCACTTGCATAGTAGACGGAAATCGTATCATTCAAGGTAGAGTCTGCACGAACAATTTGAATCTTGATTGCTGTCGCCTTATCCGGTTTCAGTCCTACAAAGTCATAAGTGAAACGGTTATCCAGGTCGTTGCGCTTGACCGCTTCGTATTTGTCGATCATGACTTTGGTTGCACCTTCGGCTTCAATATCGAAGCGGACAAAGTTCTTATTCACTACGATCTGGTTACCTACTGTCGCAACCGGAGACAAGACACGGTATGGCGAAACCTCACGGGTAACTTCAAGACGCTGGGTTGTTCTTGCCCCTGTCTTATTAATCAACTCAATCGTGTACACATGGCTTCCTGGAGCGTCAAATTTGAAATCACGGAGGCGCAGAAGGAAATCATTGCTGCTGCCAAAGTAATCAAAATATTGTCCAGTAGGACCATACGGTAGCGGTCCAATTAGCTTGTCATTGGTAGCCAGCATATCCGTCAAGCCTGCTGAGGTGAAGATCAGCTCAGAGCCTCTGTAGAGATTTAGTATTGTAGCACCACCGCCGCGCAGTACCAGGTCATAGCTGGTTGAGTTGGTAGTATACTTCTCATCTTTATATACAAACTCTGCCGGCAGTGTAAGAATTTTGTTCCGTTCAGCTTCATTGCTGAGCGACTGCATCGAGAAGGCTGTCCGTCCGGTTCCCAATGCTGGGTGAAACTGCGACAAATTCGATACATTAGTATCAATAATATAAATCTTCAGCTCTTTGGTGATGACCCGCTGATTTTGTCCGTTATCCTGGGAAATGCCCGTAAATACTATTTTGTTCTCACCATATACGAGCGGTCCTGATTGGGTGATCCACAGATCGAAGCTGAACGTTTTCTTGCTCTGATCCACGCCCAAAGCAAATTTGTTTGATCTATTTACACCTTGAACGTCCTTCGTATCCGGAAGAGAGTTGCTGTCGATCCCGTTAATTTGTACCTGGGCGCTTACGAAGTTTTCGAATCCGATATATTCCCCGGCAACATTTAATTTGGTATCCGTTGAAGAACTGAACTCATAGGTCTGGCCATCCTGTAAATTACTTACATAGATATAGTTCTTAGAAACATAAGAAATTTGGGCGTTATAGTAGGAGTCAGATGTGCCATAACGGAACTGTACGTTCTGCTGTCCGTTTGAGAACCCTGTAATCCGGTAAATATATTCTGTTGCTCCCTGCCCCGTCATCCCTGTAATCGGAGGATCACTCAAAGCAAGTGATTTGTTGCTGAGCGGAAGATAGTTGGCAGACAATTTGGAGGTTCCGATAGGCACATTGGTTTTGACCATAATGTAGAAGTTATCCTTCTCCATCTGCTGTCCGTTAAGCGGCAGCTTGGAAATCCCCGCAATGCTTCCCGATCCGCTGTAGTCTGAGAGATAGTACATATCCGTAATGACAATTTCACCAGGCAAATATCTGTAGGAATATACTAATGAAGAGCTGTACGTACCGTAGTCGATAGCTAATGTGAATTCATTTAAACCTGTAATCAGCGTCAAGTCTGCATTTGTGTTGAATTTAACCAGCCTGTAGGCCGGGGTCACACCATCCGCACCCGGAATAACCAGTTCAGAGCTTACATTAATTCCAGTTACAGGCACAGCGCCTGTAGCGCCTTTGTTAATCGTCAACTTCCCGGAAGAGGCAAAGCTGTTTGCGTTATATGGCACCAGAACTTCTCCGGAAAAGCCTGCCTTATTAGTAGTATTGTCACTGAGTGTCGGAATGTTATTCAGGATATTATAGGTTCCGGCATTATGCACTAAGCTGAGTGAAGCATACGGCTGATCGTTATCAAAAAAGTATAATGAGCGTTCAATGTCTATAGCATCAGAAGCATTCTTAATATTTAACTTGATCGTGCTGAATCCGGGCTTCAATGTCAGTGAAGGAGAGAAGAAGGTTCCATCCTCAAGCAGTGTAGTAGTCAGAATTGTTCCACCGTTCACAGACATGGTAACCTGTGTAGCGTTTGATACCGTCCCTTGCAGCGTAACTGTGTCGACAGGAACCACCACTTGGGTACCTTCGTTTAGATTCAGTGCGGTCGGCCCGCCAAGTACTTTAAGGGATGAGATATATGGCACCTTATCATACAAAACATAAAACGATTCCGAACGTGTCAGGTTCCCCTGCAGACCGGAGAAGGTTACTTTATTGAATCCCGCATACAATACAACACCGCTTGTTGTAAAACGGTTGCTCGGATTATTCGCATCCGGGGTAACGGTTCCCGTAGTAAGACGGGTGGAATCAGTTGTCCATTTCCCGTTCGTACCCTGAGTCAGCTGTTCTACCGTAACCTTCATTGTGGAAGAAGTTACCTGGGAGTAAGTTCCTGTAATAGACAGAGTCTGGTTTGTAGTTAAAAAAACGCTGTCGCGGCTGATTAGCCCTGCTGGAGTCGGCGTGGCAGGGACAACATTCGGATCAAGAGTAACGGTATCCCGTAGCTTGTTTTCATCTGGACTAAAGTACGTCGTAGTGGCTGCTGCCGCCTGGGGCATATATTTGCCTGGGAACATAGAAACAATCAGAGCCGCCAGCAGCAGCCATACGAATGGTCTCTTAAAGCGTAACATGTGTATATCTCTCCTTTGAGTTATGTTCTGTATAAGCCTCACTTTGTACTTTATCGGCTAATACCATGTTTATTTTTAGGAATATAACAAAAAACTCACCCTGAAATGGATGAGTTTTGCTAATTGACGGCAATGCCGTTCCTATTCACATATATAAATAATTGCAAGTCAGACAATGCTTATCGCTTAGGATTTGGAGCTGCGCTCAGGATCCAGCTTCATCCGCATTCTAAGGAATAAATCAATAACGGGACGTTTGGTCTTGCTGATGACCCCCGTAATCTCTGCACCGATCTGCAGGAAGAAGAGCATGACGCAGATAACAACGAATGTAACCCAGTTAGCTTCATAGAGCGAAGCCGAGGTCTGGATAACAGCCAGAATCCCGAAGAATCCGGCAATGCCGTAAATGATAAGCACCGTCTGGCGGTGGCTGAAGCCCAGCTCACGCAGGCAGTGGTGAAGATGGCCTTTGTCCGGTGCGAAGATCGGCTTCTTCTGCAGCTTGCGCCGTACGATGGCAAAAAACGTATCTGATAAAGGCACCCCGATAATCAAGAGTGGTGTAATAAAGGATACGACGGCAATCTGTTTGAACCCAAGCAGCGCGAGCAGTGCCAGGCAGAAGCCCAGGAACAGCGACCCTGTATCCCCCATAAAGATTTTGGCGGGATGGAAGTTGAAAAACAGAAAACCGAGAATGCTGCCCAGAAGCAGCAGGCAAAGCAGTGCAACCATCGTATTCCCCATCAGGAAGGCCATTACCGCAATTGTGGCAATAGCAATACCGGATACGCCGGCAGCAAGCCCGTCCAGGCCATCAATCAGGTTGACGGCATTGGTAACTCCGACGATCCAGAAGATCGTGAGCGGAATCGCAATCCAGCTTTCCAGCGAGGAATAGCTATTATGAAAAGGAATGTTTACAAAGTCTACAGTAATTCCAAAACCAAAAACAACGATACAGGCTGCGGCAATTTGGCCCAGCAGCTTCACTTTGGCTGACAGCTCAAACCGGTCATCCAGACCGCCGATCAGCACAATCAGTCCGCCGCCACACAGCAGCGCCTTAATGAAGTTTGCCTCCCGCGGAGTAAAGTCATATGGAATAATCGGCAATACGGCAAGCAGGCCTAACACAAACGCCAGAAAGATGCCTAGTCCGCCAAGGCGGGGCATAATCTTCGTATGCACTTTACGGGCATTCGGCACATCGGTCGCGCCAATCTTAATGGCGAATTTCTTCACCAGCGGCGTCAAGAGCAATGCGAGTCCCATGCACACAATAAATCCGGCGATGTATATAATTAACATTTGTTCAGTCGACCCCCATTTCTCTACCGCATTGAATTATACGCTGAAGTAAAAACAAATTCCAATACCGTTTTTAGGCTGTTGCACGGATTTTTCGGGTAAATATCCGCATTTTACTGTTCTTTTGTCACTTTATCTTTCTCACGCACCACTTTTACTGCGAATCTCGGCAGCGCAAGCATTCTTTTATAGCGTGTTGGTTCCTTGAGCAGCCGGTACAGCCATTCTGCCCGCAATTTTTGGAACGCTTTGGGTGCGCGCCGGCTCTTGCCGGAGATCACATCAAAGCTTCCGCCGACACCCATCATTACCGGGATTTGCAGCCGGGCCTTGTGCTTGGCAATCCATGGCTCCTGGCTGTCCGCCCCTCTGGCAACAAACAGGAGGTCAGGTTTAGCTTCCAGAATATCCGTGAGGACCTCTTCATCGGATTCCGGGCCAAAGTACCCGTCACGGTATCCTGCAATAATTATGCCGGGATATCCAGTTTGTAACCGGGAAGCTGTCTCGCGAATCACCTCAGGGGTTGATCCCAGTAAATACACCCTCCAGTTATAGCTTTCTCCCGTGCGCAATAATTCATGTAGAAGATCGAAACCTGCTACACGCTCAGCTACAGGCTGCTTGCAGTATTCCGCTGCCCAGACTACACCGGTCCCATCGGGAACCACCAGCTCAGCGGATTTCATAATTTCCATATAAGCCGGATTCTCGAGTGCAGCCATAACCATGATCGGATTGGCGGTGATGACCTGATGCGCCGCACGGTCACGAATCGCATCGGTTAAATAGGACACCGTTGCTGCCATATCTACTTTGGATACCCGGATGCCAAAAATCGGCACTGTCGGTATTACGCCATCTGCTTTCAATGTTCTATCATCCTTTACGGCCTAAATATTCTATAATCTGCCGGGCAGGCGCCTCGGCATCTTCAACCAGCGCAGCAATCAGCGGCTCACGCTCACGCTTCCAGGCTTTATCCGCTTTCAAGAGCTGAATGAGCCCGGCGCTCACTGCATCTGCGCTGAGCGCTGTCGTAGAGCCGACAGGCCGAGAATTGATCTGTTCCAGGAAACGGTCAATCTTCGGATCATAAGAGATCCCCATCAGCGGCACCCGTCTGCCTGCAGCGTAGATCAGGCTGTGCAGACGCATGCCTATTAAAGCCTGGCACTGTCCAACCTCCCGTAGCATCTGAAGCGGATGGAGCGCATCCTCACAAATGCTGACTGAACCCCCGTACTGCTCCGTTACCTGCCCGAGCTTCTTCATAACATAGCGGGAAGCATCATTATCTTCGGAGTGATGAAAGGGCAGGAAGCGTAAATGCAGCGGCAGCTCAGCCGCAGCCTTCAGCAGCCCATCTGCTAGTGCATCCAGCTCATAACGGGACTGTTCCCAGAACCGTACAGATATACCCACCGTAAACGGTCCCGCTTCCTGGCTGGAGTCTACGCCGTTCCTTGAAGCTTCCGCTTGCATGATATCCTCCGGCAGCTTCAGTCCCATCACCGGATCAGGGACAACATCAATCTTTCCCTGGTTAAGGCCCATTGTGTGCAACAGCTGGCGGGATTGCTCATCCCGCACAGATACGTAAGCACATTTGCGGAAGACCGATTTAATCAGCGGATGAAACAGCTTGCGGTTCACCGGCCCGATTCCCTGGGCATAAATAAAGGTTGGTTTCCCCATCCACTGGGCCAGCTTAATAATAGCCAGGTAATACGGGATTGTCTTATTCCCTGTTACATCCTGAAGCAGGCTTCCCCCGCCGCTGATCAGTCCGGCGCTTTCTGAGATGGCCCTGCGGACCTCCCCCAGCTTCATCCGGTGTACCGATAACACACCGTAAGTGGCCGCAGTCCACTCCGGATCTATGGACAGCACCACTGGCTCAACAGGTATCCCGGATACCGTTGCCTGCTTGCGCAGAGCATTCAGAATAGACTGCAGAACCGCTTCGTCTCCGCTGTTACGAAAGCCGTAAAAGCCTGAAATAACTATTTTTTGAGCAGCGGTGACCATCGGTTCCAACACCTTTCCGCAATTTGCCATACCCCTATAGCAATAATGCCGATAATCAGGCCTAGTCCAAGACCAAGGAGTCCGCGGATCAGCGAGATCAGCACCGGCGAATGAATATGGGCGAAGGTATCGACCATCGATAATTGGCCAATCACGGCAATGATCATAATGAATGCAGCATTCCGGTATTTATAGGCCATGAAGGCACCAAGAATAAAGAGCGGATGCGCGAGTAAAAATTCTTTGTTGCGCGGTCTTACACCAACCGTATTCTCCAGGAAGGTACGGAGCATCTTTTCCGGTGCACTGACACTTCCGCTATTTCCGGTCCGGCTCAAATAATACATCCCTACGATACCAAGGACACCGGCTGCTATCACCCAGGCGAGTGTAATCGGGGTCCGCAGCAGCTTGCCTGTCTTATTAAACGCAAATTCTCCCCGGTAAAGCAGTACATAGAGGGCAGTAAGCCCGATTGGAGCCAGATGAAGCAGACTTACCCCGCGGAACTGGTTAAGCACCAGGGCATACGTAATATTATTCAACAGCGCAATTACAAATGGCACCGCGCTGAGTGAGATTAATGCTGTTTTTACGTAAAGAACCAGACTGTGGGTCAGGCGGCGGCGCGGGCTCATCGCAGTATAGGCTGATGCAGCGGAGCGTACAGGCGGTCCCATTTCATTGATTTTACGGATAGCCAGTATCATAGCCACCGTAGGAGCGCTTATAGCCACCGCCAGGGCTAAGGCCTGTTCAAACAGCGCCGGCTTCAGAACCATTAATCCCGCGCTTCCCAGCAGCCCCAGTGCCCATACAGGCAGTGTAAGCCAAGGAATGAAATAGGATACCATCAAGGCAATCATCGCGACCGCCCCGACGACGGCAACTAATTTGAAATACCGCTGGAAGGAAGAATCGGTCACATCAAACGCAGTAGCCTGTCCCATCGTAAAGCCGTTAGACTCAATTTTGGCAATGGCCCCATCAGGTCCGCTAAGGCTCGTAATCAGATTATCCAGTGTATCCGTAACCTCAGCCTTCGTGGTATCCCTTGAGGGAATCGTATTCAGATAGATCATCCGGATATTGCGGTCCTTCGTAGCGAGCGCAAAGCGGTCGGCAATCACATCTGTTGCCAGGCCGGAATCAGCCTCACTGAGCGAATACAGCCGCGTTACATTATAATCCAGCAGATAGGCCAGTTTGGCGAAGCCTTTTTGCTGAACCTTGATATTCTCTATGGCTGCGATCCCCATCCCGCGTTCCTTTAAGAGGTCGGCAAATGCGGTAATACTGGCCAGATGTGCATCATCGGAATAACCTTTAACAGACTCTCCTTCAAAAAGAATCCGTTTGACCCCAAGCTCAGCATAACGGTCAAGGAGTCTCTTGACGGCCTCCTGGTTATACGCCAGGGAATCCACAAGACGGGGAACAATACTGAAGCCCTTCTTATTCAGCATCTCCAGTGTGAACGGGTCCGGCTGCAGCGGTTTGAGGGTTGCGTTCTCCAGCGGAGTTTCGATAATCAGCCCCCGCTGTCCGCGGTACTCCCATTCTTTGGTTGTGATGCCCAGGGCTTCAAAGGAATCACGGATGAGCGGCGAGAGCGTTCCACTGTTCTTCGGGCTGGTAAAGAGGACATATGTATAGTTCTCATTCTCCGGAATAACAGTATCGGTAAGGTTCGCGATATCCGCAGCGCCCCACATCATCAAGCGGCGGGCCTTACGGAAATCCTCCAGCGTGCTCTCGTATATTGCCATACTCTGAACACCGGCAGTCTTCAGCCGGTCAAGCTGTTCAGAGATATAATCCTGCGGGTTCCCCCGGTAGCTGGCTACATCGACCAAATCGCGGTAATCAAAAACAAATTCCACCGTTTTGGAAGTCTTCTCCGTCTGAAGCCGGTCATACACAACCGGGAGAGCGGCGAGTAAGCCAATCACCACGATAATCCATAACCATTTGCGCGAAGCTATATTCCAGCCTTGCCATTTCTGCTGCACCAAAAGTACCTCCTCTTTCACTTTAAACCTGATTTCCAATCAGCACAGACTCACGGCTCTTCTGCAATAGTCAAATTTAAGCGGAAACGGGGGCTCCTCCAGCAGGAGCAGCTCCGTTTCCGCGGGTATGTTGAAGCCTTTACTATTATTTCCCGTCTACACGGGCCATAACCTGATTTGTCAGCTCAGCCACTTTGTCTTTGGCATTCTGCAGCGATTCACCCACGACTGCAAAGTAAACCTTAATTTTCGGCTCGGTGCCGGAAGGGCGCAGGCAGAACCAGGAACCGTCCGACAACAGGTATTTCAGCACGTTCTCCTTAGGCAGACCGCCCAGCCCGAGAGAATAATCAAGAACCTCAGTAACCGAAGCCCCGGCAATCTCAAGCGGCGGGTTAGTACGCCAGTCATTCATAATGCCCTGAATCTGCGCCACCCCGTCTTTACCCTTCAGTGTACGGGATTCCAGGCTCTCCAGGAAGTAGCCAAACTGCTCATACAGCTCCTGAAGTACGTTGTACAGGGTTTTACCCTGGGCCTTGTAATAAGCGCCCGCTTCAGCAATCAGCATGGAAGCAAGTACAGCGTCCTTATCACGGGCATAGTTGCCAGCCAGGTAACCGTAGCTCTCTTCATATCCGAACAGATAAGTATATTCGCCGGACTGCTCGAACTGGTTCATCTTCTCACCAATGTACTTGAATCCGGTCAGTGTGTTGAACACGGTAGCTCCGTAGTGGCTGGCTACAGCCGCCCCCATCTCACTGGTTACAATCGTTTTGACAACGGCCCCGTTCTGCGGCAATTTGCCTTGGCTCTGGAGACGGCTCAGATAATAATGGATCATCAGCGCGCCGGACTGGTTACCGGACAACACTACAAACTTGCCTTCATTATCGCGCACAACTGCGCCCATACGGTCTGCATCAGGGTCTGTGCCGATCAGCAGGTCGGCATTTAATTCTTCACCAAGCTTGATAGCGAGGGTAAAAGCCTCCCGCTCCTCCGGGTTCGGTGACTTCACCGTCGAGAATTCAGAATCCGGCTGCTCCTGCTCAGGCACCACATGTACCGAGGTGAAGCCGATCTTCTCCAGTACGCGGCGGACCGGGAGATTACCTGTGCCGTGCAGCGGAGTGTAGACGATGGAGAAATCACGGCCCAGTGCAGCTGTAATCTCTTCACGGGCAACACTGACAGCAGCAACGGTATCCGTAAAGGCTTCATCCTCTTCGGCACCCAGCCAGTGCAGCAAGCCCTCAGCCTCTGCAGCCTCACGGGAAATACGCTTCACACCATTAAAGGAGTCTACCTCCAGAATGCTCGCAATAACCTTCTCGGCTTCGTGAGGCACGAGTTGTCCGCCCGTAGCATTGTATACTTTGTAACCGTTATATTCAGGCGGATTGTGGCTTGCCGTAATGACGATACCTCCGGAAGCCTGCAAATGACGGACAGCGAAGGACAGCTGCGGAGTAGACCGCAGGGAAGGGAAGAGATGGGTCTCGATCCCGTTTCCGGCCAGCACCAGTGCAGCCTCTAACGTAAACTCCGGCGAATAGCGGCGGGAATCATGGGCAATAACCACAGACGGTCTGCCTTCACCCGTATGCTGTTCCAGGATGTAGTTAGCGAAGCCCTGGGTTGCCCGGCCCACCGTATAACGGTTCATCCGGTTGCTGCCTGCACCAATGACTCCGCGCAGCCCCCCGGTTCCAAACTCAAGGTCTCGATAAAACCGTTCTTCCAGTTCCTTGGGTTCATCAGCCAGTGCCTTCAGTTCATTTTTGGTGCTTTCGTCAACGGAAGGGTCCTGCAGCCAGCGTTCCAGAGTTTCTGCGGCTTTCGGGCTTAATCCAGTCATGCAAATCTCTCCTTCTCCATCTATAATATATGATTTTATAACAGGTTCTAGCTGAGCGCGAACATAATTTCACCGGAAGCTACTACTTTGCCTTCCACTTTAGCGGTGGCCTGTCCCTTACCGATGCTGCCTTTAAGCCGGGTGATCTCCACCTCAAGCACAAGCGTATCGCCTGGCACAACCTGGCCGCGGAAGCGGAAGCCGTCAAGGCCGGCCAGGAAGCCGATTTTACCGCGGTTAGCTTCTACGCCCAGAATAGCCACTGCACCTACCTGTGCCAGGGCTTCAGTGATCAGCACACCCGGCATCACCGGATATCCCGGAAAATGTCCGGTGAAAAACGGTTCGTTCACCGTTACATTTTTAATTCCGACTGCCCGTTTGCCCATTTCGATTTCAGTAATTTTATCCACCAGCAGAAATGGGGGCCGGTGGGGGATTATTTCTTGAATTTGATTGATATCCAGCATAATAAGCAAAGCTCCCTTCGGATGTAACCGCGTCGTTCAATCCTTCCGCCTGCAGCAGCGCTTTCGTTTTATTCTTCACCGCCCCTGCATAAATATGGACAGCTTCGGCAAAAACTATAGTTATCCTTCACCACCTGCAGCAGTGGAGGTTAAGATAAGGGGCTTTCTCCACCGCACGCGGCAGCATGGCGGAGAGGGCCCTTTTTGGCGCTCTTGGGGCACGCCATCATTATACATTTTTCAGTATAAAAAAGAAAACTCCCCTGCACAACAAGGGAGCTTCCAACAGGTCTATTTTATAAAAATCATCACGGTGCAAACACCAGATCATATACATGCTTCCAGGTGCTCCACAAGAGCACATCGCTGAATTCCCGCTTGCCGAGAATTACATAGCCGGCGACCAGGCCGCCGCCAAGCGCAGCAACCAGCAGCAGCGGAATCAGGAACCATTGAATAATGGTCCATGCGGAAATCCCGCGCCGTTTCACCGGCAGCTGCTGTTGTTCCTCTTCCGGTTTCTTACCCTTCTCACGACTCATTCCTTCACCTCACGCGCGCATGTTATTGGCCAGACCCAGCATCTGGTCACTGGAGGACAGCGCCCGGGCAGCAAGCTGATACGTACGCTGAATCTGCATCATCTCCGTTATTTCCTTGTTCAGATCCACGTTGGATGATTCCAGATACCCTGAACGCACACCTACATCCTTAGCCTCGCCTGCCGCTCTCTGTACAAACGCATTGGCAGCCGTTACACCGTCAGCAAGAATATAAAAGTTGTCATTCATAGCCTGCAGGGCACTCATGCTCCGCGGCTCCACAATCATTATGGTCCCCGCAACAACAGCAGGTTCATTCTCACCTGTCTTGGTTAGCACTCTGCCGGTCTCATCTATGGCGGCACTCACATTTGCCGGCACGGTCAGCGGATTCCCCTCTGTATTCAGTACAGAATTACCGGTGTTGTCCACCAGTATCATATTCTCCGCATTCGCAGGATCGGGGGCGAAATGAAAATCGCCCTGCCGGGTATAGGCGGTAGCTCCGTTAACTTGAACCCCGAACAATCCATTGCCCTGCAGCGCCAGATCGGTAGGATTGCCCGTTTCCTGCAGGGTGCCCTCTTCCCAGTTGCTTGTAACGGTAGGTACACGGACACCAAAGCCGATATTAAAGCCGAGCGGCATGCTCCGGCCGGGCTGGTCATAATCCTTGGACTGCTGCTGCACACGGGTAAGCACATCCTCGAAAGAGCCCTCTTTGCTCTTGTAACCGTTCGTGCTCATATTGGCAATGTTATCCGCGATGATATCCAGCCGCTGCTGCAGGCTGGACATCGAGACAGCTGCACCGATCGTCGAGTTGTTCACAGATCTAACCTCCTACACGCTTAATAAAATCCATATAGTGATGCAGCCGCGCTAGCAGCAAGCTACACTCTGCCGACTTCGTTAACAGCCTTCTGCAGGCTGCTGTCATAAAACTGGATTACCTTCTGGTTAGCTTCATACGCACGGTAAGCTGCGTTCATATCAACGGTAACCTGGGTGGCATCCACATTGGAGTTCTCCAGGAAGCCCTGCCGGACCTGCATATTATCTGTTGCGGCAGAATAACGGATATCAGCAGCCGCTATATCATCGGCATGAAAAACCCCGTTCCCGTCACGCACCAGCTCCTGGGGCTTATTCACGATACTGATTCCGATCCTGGCGCCTGAAGGCAGTCCTGTTGCGTTATTAATAAGGTTGCCCTGCCCGTCCACTTTAAGGCTATCCTGGGGTTCTGTCAATCTCAGCGGATTGCCGTTGGCATCCAGCACGTTAAAGCCTCCGGCGCTGAGCACCTCCCCGGTAGGACTGACGGTGAAGCTTCCGTTTCTTGTATATAAATTGTTGCCCTCACTGTCCTGCACTGTAAAAAACGCCTGCGGCCGGTAGGTAACCTCACCGTCAGGGCTAACATATTTACCCGATCTGTCAAAGGCCAGGTAGCTGCCCGCATTGTCCGGGTCCTCCATCTGCAGCTCTGTAGACAGTGCGAAATCCGTACTTTTGCCGCTTTCAATAAGGTCTCCCTGCAGATACTGGGAAATAGACTGTTCGGCAAAAACCCCTGTATTGAGGCGGCCGACTGTTGTAGTGGTTCCACCGCTCATCGCCTTGATCAGCACCTCGGGAAAAGCGTGGCTCACACTGTCTACCTGCTTGTAGCCCGTTGTATTTAAGTTGGCAATGTTCTGTGTCGCCGTATCATGTCTGCGCTGCTGCGTTACCATTCCGGCAGCGGCCGTATATAATCCTCTAAGCATTGGGGTCATTCCCTTCCTAAGTCTGCTGTTATCCTATATTATCGGCAGGCTAGAACTTTTTCTTAACAACCTTGTCCAAATGGTCAAGCATAATGCCTGTCCCCTTAACGACACAGTGCATCGGATCCTCAGCCACCCAGACCGGCACATGCAGCTGTTCAGAGAGCAGCTCGTCCAGCCCATTAAGCAACGCGCCGCCGCCGGTCAGCACCACCCCGCGGTCAATGATATCTGCCGACAGCTCCGGCGGTGTACGCTCCAGTACCGACTTGGCTGCAGCCACAATAGAGGAAACCGGATCCCACAGCGCTTCCTTTACCTCACCTGAAGTAATGGTCAGGGTCTGCGGCAGTCCGCTCACCATATCACGCCCGCGGATATCCAGCTCGCTTTGCATTCCGCCGGGACGGACCGAGCCGATAGATACCTTGATATCCTCAGCTGTACGCTCACCGATCAGCAGCTTATATTTTTGTTTGATATATTTTAAAATGGCCTCGTCGAACTTGTCCCCCGCGATTTTAATCGAAGAGGCGGTAACGACGTCGCCCATAGACAGCACGGCTACATCCGTCGTTCCGCCGCCAATATCGACGACCATATTTCCGCTAGGCTGATAAATATCCATTCCTGCACCGATTGCCGCAGCTTTCGGCTCTTCCTCCATGAATACCTCTTTGGCTCCGCTGCGTTCTGCCGCTTCACGGATGGACTTCTGCTCCACTGAGGTAATATTCGTAGGTGCGCAAATCAAAATACGGGGTCTTGAGTACCAGGTCCGGCCGCCCACCCGGTCAATGAAATACTTGAGCATCATTTCTGTTATGGCAAAATCAGCGATGACACCGTCCCGGAGCGGACGAATCGTTGTTATATTCCCAGGAGTACGCCCAACCATACGGCGCGCTTGTTCACCAACCGCAAGGACTCTCTTCGTATCACTTTCAAGTGTGACCACGGAAGGTTCATCCAGAACGACTCCCCTTCCCTTGACATGAATGAGCACATTGGCCGTGCCGAGATCAATTCCGATATCCTTGCTAAGCATAATGAAAGAGCCCCCAAAGTGTTATTTTAAATGAGAATAGTTAGATAGTACCAAATTTAAAAATACCATACTTTAGGGGAAGTATACAATGCACTAAACCTTAATTATTACTTAAAATTCCGAAAATCTTATGGCTTTGCCGCTACAGCTACCTCACGCTTTTTGCCTGTCGTTTTCTTATATTTAATTTTAGTGGCCTCTCCCCCCCGAAGATGACGGATGGATTTGTGATATTCGAGAATGTGCTTCACCTGATCGGCCAAATCCGGATTGATTTCCGGCAGCCGTTCGGTTAAATCTTTATGCACCGTGCTTTTTGAAACGCCAAATTCCTTGGCTATGGTCCGGACCGTGTGCCTGGTTTCCACGATGCAGCGTCCGATTTTGATCGTACGTTCCTTGATGTAATCGTGCACGCTCCCGCCTCCCAACTGTGGATAGTTTGGTACATTATATGAGGGGCGGGCCTATATATTCGCGCTTTCAGGACATGACAAGCTTCGGAAGGCCCATTTTATTTCTGGGACAACCTGATTAGCGGCATTTTATAACCCCGTTGTCCGGTTAGAACCAGACTTGTCGTCCATTCCGGGAAAAAATAAAATAACCCCACAAAGTGGGGCTTTAGCTTCGAGGTTTACTCAGGTACTTTGCGGGGACCCCGAAACATACCCAGGAGGCTTTCGCCCCCTGGGAAAATTTCTGTGCTTAACGCTGCGGCAGCAAGTCGGAAGGATTCACAATCTTGCCATCCTCATGCACTTCAAAGTGTACGTGGTTGCCAAGCCCCTTCTCCATTTCACTCTGTCCCGCTGCAGCCAGCGTATCACCCTGCTTCACTTGATCGCCCTGTTTGACTTTAACGTCAGCCAGACTCTGGTAAACGGTCTTGAGTTCCCCCGGAGAGGTGATCTCAACCACTTTGCCGAGAACTGCCACATCCTCTACCCGGGTAACTTCACCGCTGAGCGCTGCCTTCACTTCAAATGTCTTGTTGTCCTCACGGGCGATATCAATCCCGGTATTGGCTACAAAGGTATTGTTGTACTGCACCATTGCCGCTACATGATTTTCTTCTGTGCCATTTTCATCATAGTACGGCTTGACGACTTCCACATCGCCAGGGCTTGCAACCGGCCAGGCCAGGCTTTCGGCTGAGGCTACAACTTCCAGGGCTTCAGGGTCACCGGTTACGGCTTCATTGCCGGTTACGGTATCCTGTGAAACTACCGCGGCGGTGTCCGGATTCAGCGGCTTTGTGCCGGCATCCTGATAGACCCACACCAAGGTTAGTATAATTGCCGCCGCTGCCGTGTAAACTGCCGGAAATACCCAGCGTTTCGATAACAGTCTGCTCCATGAAGAAGGCTTTGCGCCTGAATCTCCCTGCTTGTTTTTGAGAGATTCATCATGGTTTGTTTTGTTTTTGTCTTGTTCATTCATAGTTTATCACCTCAGTAACCAGTGTTACCGGGCGCTTCGCTTTTATACGTATCTTGTAAGTTATTTTTTCAGAAGAGTTGAGACTTTCGTAAAAGAGACCCCGCTGTAGTAGTGTTTGAGAATTTGGGTGGCGGTGCTGCCCTGCTTCGCCATCCCGTTCGCCCCCCACTGGCTCATGCCGACCCCATGCCCGTTTCCATAGGTTGTGATCAGAACCTTTCCGCCTTGCCGCTTCCAGGTGAACTGGCTCGAGCGCAGGCCCAGCTTCTCCCTGACCTCGCGCCCTGTGAATACCTTACCGCCGATGGAGATCTCACCGATCCTGTGGCCCGCCGTCAGCGACAGCACCACCGCCGGCAAGCCGGAGGAAGATGAAGCTATCTGTGAAGCCTTGCCCGCAGCAGCCGGAATATCCTGATCATCCAGACCAAGCTTGCTGCGGAGCTCAGTATTAGTGAAGGTATAAGTCACCGCAAGATTCGGTGTGATCTGCTGCTCCCAGGGGCTGGCTACGCTGCGTAAGTAAGGAACCTCTACGGTCCAGTAATCCTCTGAATTCTCAGTATAGCCTCCGCTGGAGGCGAAGAAGGAGGCCGTAATCGGCTGGCCTTTATAGGTCATTACGGTGCCGCGCGTTTCAAGGACCGCGCGGCGGAGCTTCGCCAGGCCGGCGCTCTTGCTGCCGGCCGCCCAGTCCCGTTCCAGGACGGCCTTTGATACGTAAGCCTGATGGCTTACCGTATCGCTCACATCGGCCTCGGGAACGGGCACCCCGCTGTGGTCGCCGGCCAGCAGGCGGCGCACGATGAAGGTGCGGGCGGCCACGGCCTGCGCTTTGAGCGCTTCGAGCTCAAAGTCCGCCGGCATCTCGGCCGCCAGCACGCCGCTGACGTAGTCCTCCAGCGGCAGGGTTTCTATTTGTCCGCTCTGCGACAAATAGACCGTTACGTCCGGCTGCGGCTGCTCCGCAGCAGCCGGGTCCGCCGGTGCCGGCGCAGCCGTGGCCTGCGGCTCCGGCACGGGCACTGGCTGCTGTCCCCCGCGCAGCGGGACAACAGCCAGCGGCAGGAGCAGCGCCGCCAGCAGAGGCGCTGCGAGCCAGGCGGCGGGGGCGAGCCGCCTGAGCCGGGGCGCCCCGCGCCGCGCACGGCCGTAGCGGCGCGGGCGCCGAAGGACACGCCGCAGCAGTTTCAACTCTTTCATCTCTATGGCTCCTTCCATAAGCACCGTTGATTCTTATAGATATGAATTTCCGGCACCTGCTAGAACGAGAAAAATGAGAGAGTTACCCACAAACCAACCCCACAAAGTGAAGTCTTAGCTTCGATGATAACTCAGATACTTTGCGGGGGGCCCTGAGAATCAAAACTTCTTGTCACGCCAAAAGAACCCTGGCTGCATAGAAGCAGCCAGAGTTCTTCAGATTAAAATTTGCTATTATACCCAAGACGGCTGAACCTGAAATCTGGGCTTAACCTCTTCGCTCTTGAAGGATTCGCTTCTGGCCGCTTCCGGCTTGAGGATCTCTTCCTTCGCAGCAGCAACAGCCGGAGCCGCCGATTCTTCCATGGAAATACGCCATATGTCCGCACCAAGTCCCGACAGCTTCTCGGCCAGATGCACATATCCGCGGTCAATATGATGCGTTCCGCTAACTTCCGTCGTTCCTTCAGCCACAAGCCCTGCCAAAATAAGCGCAGCACCTGCACGCAAATCCGTGGCGCATACCTTCGCACCGACAAGGCGGGCATTACCGGTTACAATCGCAGAACGGCCTTCAATCTTGATCTCCGCATTCATATTGTGGAATTCATCCACATGCATGAAGCGGTTCTCGAAGACGGTCTCGGTTACTACACTGGTACCCTCCGAGCGAAGCAGCAGCGCCATCATCTGGGACTGCATATCGGTAGGGAAGCCCGGATAAGGCAAGGTCTTCAGATCCACTGCCTTCAGCGGCTTGTCACTGATTACACGGACGCCGTTCTCATCCGGAATAATGGTAACACCCATTTCCTCCATCTTGGCAATCACCGGTCCGAGGTGGTCGGCAATAGCACCATCAACATATACATCTCCGCCTGTAATCGCAGCGGCTGCCATATAGGTTCCGGCTTCAATCCGGTCAGGAATAACATGATGTCTTACGCCGTGCATACGTTCCACGCCTTCAATCCGAATGACTCCGGTTCCCGCACCGCGCACAACGCCGCCCATGCCGTTAATGTAATTGGCAAGGTCCACAATTTCCGGTTCCTTGGCCGCATTCTCAATGACTGTGACACCTTCAGCAAGGGCCGCAGCCATCATTATATTTTCGGTTGCACCTACGCTGGCCACATCCAGATATACCTTGGCTCCGCGCAGTCTTCCGTTGCTTTTCGCTTCAATATAGCCCTGGCCCAGACTGATCTCGGCCCCAAGCGCTTCAAAACCCTTCAAATGCTGGTCAATCGGCCGCGTACCGATGGCACAACCGCCAGGCAAAGAAATACGTGTATGCCCCATACGCGATAACAGCGGACCCATAACCAGGAATGACGCACGCATTTTGCGGACCCATTCATAAGGCGCTTCACAGGAAGTGATGCTCCGCGCATCCACCTCAATAACATCGTTCTGGTATGTAACACCTGCCCCCAGAGATTCCAGTACCTTGCTAATTGTCATTACATCATCTAGCGGAGGTGCGTCGACAATGACGCTGACTCCTTCTTCTGCCAATAGAGAGGCGGCTATGATCGGTAGTACGGAATTTTTTGCGCCGCTAACTTTCACGCTCCCGGTCAATCTGTTGCCACCGCGGACGATAAATTTGCTCATTACGGTTTCCCTCCGCGTCCATTATTTCTGAATTTAGTATTTGAAGCCTAGAATTCGTCAGTTAAAATATTGAATATTCCGCCAGTGTGCCTAATGTGCAGACACATTCCTTAAACTTCAGTGTTGACATAATAAAATCTTATTATTCGACACTTTTTTCGCTGCAATTTTAACCTATGACAGATATAACCAAACCACCCGCCATTAAAACATTCTTGCGATGAGTCCGCTCCAGCCCAGATAATCCAGCAGGAAGCCGGCTACAAAATGGCCAAGAACAATAGCCAGCAGAAGATGCAGCAATCTGCCCTGAGGGCTCTTGGGATATCTTATGAGCAAATCAAGCTTAAGGTTCTGAAGTGCCCACCAGGATAATGCAACACAGATTAAAGATATTACCATGGAGATCATACTGCTGCTGCCGATAGCACCGGGCAAATCAGCGGATAAGCGTGTGTTCATGTTAGCCCCCCGTGTAAGGTTACTCGGAAATCGACTCTTATATCATACTTGTGCAGGGGAAAAGAATCCAGTACTTTTACAAATTTTTAAACATTTATCCCCTTTAGCTGTCAAGTGTTTACGATATGTTCATACTCTGCCAAACCACCCCACAAAGTGAGGTTTTGCAAGGGCGCCTACTCAGGTACTTTGCGGGGGGCCCAATTAACTTTTAAAAACTTAAAAAAGCAGCCAAGCCCAGGGCTTGACCGCTCACGCACTACTGTTGTCCTTTACCTGTCGATACTTTAATCCGCGTTACAGCGCGCTGCAAGGCCAGCTCCGCACGGCGGTGATCGATTTCATCCTGCTTGCTCTGCAGCTTCAGACGGCGTTCAGCACGCTCCTTAGCCGCTTCAGCACGCTCAACATCAATATCTACTGGCAGCTCTGCACTTTCTGCGAGCACCGTTACCTTATCTTTGTGCACCTCAACGAAACCGCCATGGACGGCGATTGTAGTAGCTACGCCATCCAGTTTGAAGGTAAGCGGAGCAACCTGAAGTGGAGTCACCAGCGGAATATGTCCCGGCAAAATGCCCAGTTCACCATTCACTCCGCGTACAGTCAGGCTATTCACTTGCTTGGAGTAGACCAGATGCTCCGGAGTGACAATTTCGAGCAAAAAGGTATTCACTTCCATTCCTCCTCAAAGCTTTACAGAATAAAGCTCGCTACCCGAACATTTTCATGTCCAGGGTTACAACGTTTTCGCTTTTTCCACTGCTTCTTCAATCGTACCCACGAACAGGAACGCTACCTCCGGAAGATCGTCATGCTTGCCTTCCAGGATTTCCTTGAAGCTGCGCACGGTTTCTTTGATCGGCACGTATTTGCCTTTGAAGCCAGTGAACTGTTCGGCTACGTGGAAAGGCTGGGACAGGAAGCGCTCAACCTTACGGGCACGGGCTACAATCACTTTATCTTCTTCACTCAGCTCATCCATACCCAGAATCGCAATGATATCCTGAAGCTCAGTATAACGCTGCAGCAGTTGCTTAACGCCCTGTGCCACGTTATAATGCTCTTCACCCACGATTTCTGGAGCAAGGATACGGGAGCTTGAAGCCAGCGGATCCACCGCAGGGAAGATCCCTTTTTCGGAGATTTTACGCTCAAGGTTAGTCGTTGCATCCAAGTGGGCAAATGCTGTAGCCGGCGCAGGGTCGGTATAGTCATCCGCAGGCACGTAGATCGCCTGGATGGAAGTAACAGAACCTTTCTTCGTGGACGTAATACGCTCCTGCAGCTGACCCATTTCTGTAGCCAGAGTAGGCTGGTAACCTACCGCGGAAGGCATACGGCCGAGCAGGGCCGATACTTCGGAACCCGCCTGGGTGAAGCGGAATATGTTATCGATAAAGAGCAGCGTATCGCGGCCTTCTACATCACGGAAGTACTCCGCCATAGTCAGACCGGTCAAGGCTACACGCAGACGTGCGCCCGGCGGCTCGTTCATTTGTCCGAATACCATCGCCGTTTTCTTGATAACGCCGGAATCGGTCATTTCATGATACAGGTCGTTACCTTCACGGGTACGCTCACCAACACCGGCGAATACGGAGATACCACCGTGTTCCTGCGCGATGTTGTTGATCAATTCCTGGATGGTTACTGTTTTACCTACACCGGCACCGCCGAACAGGCCGATCTTACCGCCCTTAGCGTAAGGGGCAAGCAGGTCAATAACCTTGATTCCGGTTTCCAGGATTTCCGCTTGGGTCGACAATTCGTCGAAGGTCGGTGCCAGGCGGTGAATCGGATTTCTGGCAGCTACAACTTCAGCACCGTTATCAATCGGATTACCAAGCACGTTGAATACACGGCCGAGTGTCGCTTCGCCGACAGGAACCGAAATGGGTCCTCCCTGGTCGATCGCATCAATACCGCGAACCAGTCCATCCGTGGAAGACATGGCAATACAACGCACCAGATTGTCACCAAGATGATTGGAAACTTCAAGAGTCAGATCAATACTGCGTCCGTCTTCCAGACTCGCAGTGATTTTGATAGCGTTGAATATCTCGGGCAGCTGGCCGCGTTCAAATTCAATATCGACAACCGGACCCATAATGCTCACAACGCGTCCTTTGTTCATCTTCATTTCCCTCCTCGAAAGCTGTTACATATGTAGAAACGTTCCGTACCTTTACAGGCATCAGCCGTTTCTGCGGATAAATATAAATCAGGATCAGGCCCGCAGGCCCGGCTCCCGGCTTATATTAAGACTGCGCGTTCGCACCAGCCACGATCTCGGTAATTTCTTGCGTAATGGCCGCCTGACGGGCACGGTTGTACGTAAGTCTAAGTTCTCCGATCATTTTTGACGCGTTCTTCGTTGCACTGCCCATAGCTGTCATCTTAGCTCCCAGCTCACTGGCTTTACCGTTCAGAAGAGCACCGTAAATTAAAGTTTCGGCGTACTTAGGAAGCAGAACCTCCAGCACACCTTCCGGCGACGGTTCATATTCATAGGCTGCTGTTGCACCATGATGCTTGCCTGCTCCTACATCCTCCATAGGCAGAAGTCTGTCTACAGTCGGAACCTGGCTGATCGCATTAACAAACTGGTTGTAGCAGATGTACAGCTCATCGTAGACGCCTGTTTCGAACTGGCTTACCGCGGAATAAGCAAGCGACTTGATGTCAGCAAACTTCGGGGTATCCGACAGCTCGGTAATTTCCTCTACAATGGGGTACTCACGGCGGCGCAGGAAGTCACGGCCTTTGCGGCCGATCACAAACAGCGCATATTCATCCTTGGACTTATGCCGTTCTGCGAGAAGCATTGTAACTTTACGCAGAATGTTGGCATTGTAGCCCCCGGCAAGACCTCTGTCCGAGGTGATGATCAGATAACCTGTTTTTTTGACAGGCCGGCTGACCAGCATCGGATGCTGGACATCCTGCGTACCGGCGGCAATACTCGAGACCACCTCTTTAAGCTTCTCCGCGTAAGGACGGGCAGCTTCCGCTTTCTCCTGTGCCTTGCGCAGCTTGGAGGCGGCAACCATCTCCATCGCTTTGGTGATCTGCCGTGTGTTCTGGACACTCTTAATTTGACGTTTAATATCGCGCATGCTTCTTGCCATGATTTCACCACCTTAGAGCTTTGGCGTAGCCAAAGCTAACTTCGTAAGCATTAGCTGAGCTTTGACCCAAGTCAAAGCTAACATCGTAAGCATAAACTGAGTGAATCTATATATTAGCTTGTAGCAAAGCCTCTTTTGAATTTCGCGATCGCATCTTTAAGCGCAGCTTCGTTGTCTGCCGTCAAATCCTTGGTATCGGTAATGGACTTCAGGATTTCTACAGCACTGCTGTCGATGAACGCCAGGAATTCCTTCTCGAAACGTTTTACGTCTTTGACAGGAATATCATCCAGATGTCCCTTAACAGCTGTGTACAAACTAAGCACCTGATGTTCAACTGTAAGCGGCTGGTTTACGCCCTGCTTCAGAATCTCCATCATACGCGCACCGCGGTTCAGACGGGCCTGCGTAGATTTATCCAGATCGGAACCGAACTGGGAGAACGCCTGCAGCTCGCGGTATTGGGCAAGATCCAGACGCAGAGAGCCTGCAACCTTCTTCATCGCCTTAATCTGCGCGGAGCCCCCTACACGGGATACAGAGATACCAACGTTAATCGCCGGACGCTGTCCGGAGTTGAACAGGTCGGATTCAAGGAAGATTTGACCGTCCGTAATCGAGATTACGTTCGTAGGAATGTAAGCCGATACGTCCGAAGCCTGTGTTTCGATGAACGGGAGAGCGGTTAATGAACCACCACCAAGCGCATCGCTGAGCTTAGCCGCACGTTCCAGCAGGCGGGAATGCAGATAGAATACATCACCCGGGAACGCTTCGCGGCCCGGAGGACGGCGGAGCAGCAGGGACAATTCGCGGTAAGCCGAAGCCTGCTTCGAAAGGTCATCATAGATTACAAGCACGTGCTCGCCCTTGTACATGAAGTATTCGCCCATTGCGCAGCCTGCGTATGGAGCAATGTAGAGCAGCGGAGAAGGCTCGGAAGCCGATGCGGTCACCACGATAGTGTACTCCAGAGCGCCATGGCGGCGGAGAGTTTCTACTACCTGTGCTACAGTAGATTGTTTTTGTCCGATAGCAACATAGATACATTTCATCCCGTTGCCCTTTTGGTTGATGATCGCATCGATTGCGATGGCTGTCTTACCAGTCTGACGGTCACCAATGATCAGCTCGCGTTGTCCGCGGCCGATAGGGACCATTGCATCAATTGCCTTAAGGCCCGTCTGCATCGGTTCATGAACCGATTTACGGTCGATAACCCCTGGCGCATTGTGCTCTACAGGACGGAATTCAGTTGTAGCAATCGGCCCTTTGCCGTCAAGCGGCTGGCCCAGTGCATTAACTACGCGGCCCAGCATGGCTTCGCCTACCGGAACCTGCATGATTTGTCCTGTACGTTTCACTTGATCGCCTTCACGGATGGCTGTGTATTCACCCAGGATAACAACACCGACGTTGCTTTCTTCCAGGTTCAGCGCCATGCCCACTACACCGTTGGAGAACTCCAGCAGTTCCCCTGCCATTGCGTTTTCCAGACCGTAGACACGGGCGATACCGTCGCCGACTTGAATGACGGTGCCGATTTCGGCCACTTCGATATCGGTTTTATATTGCTCAATTTGACTTTTGATCAAAGTGCTGATCTCTTCAGGTCTGATGCCCAATATCCTCACCCCTATCTTCTTTGCTTATCATTAAAGGATTTCTCTAGACGCGTAAGCTTGCCGGACAAACTGCCGTCATACAGCTTATCGCCGATAACAACCTTAAGTCCGCCGAGCAGGCTTGTATCCACCACATTGGTTACACGAATCTTGCGCCCGGTAAGCTGGCTGAACTCTGCTGCCACCTGATCCTGTTCCGCCTGGCTCAGGGAGTACGCAGAGTAGACAGTAGCATCACCAATGCCAAGGGCATCGCCTTCGATCTTGATGTATGCAGCCAGCAGCTCTTCAAAAATATCAGTTCTGCGCCGCTCTACCAGAAGTTCCACCGTATTCATTACCGCTTCAGAGACTTTACCCTTCAGTGCTGTACGCAGCACATTCAGCTTGTCGGTCTGGGAAATACGAGGTGCAAGAATAAACTGTTTCACCTCTGCATCGAAATGCAGCACATCAACGACTGTCTTAAGCTGAGCTTCCACCTCAAGCGTAATGCCTTCATCCACCGCTGCACCGTACAAGGCTTTGGCATAGCGCCCGGCAACTACCGTATCGCGGCTCATGAGCGGCCTCCTACCTCTTTGAGGTATTGATCAACGAGCTGCTCCTGTTCACCGTCAGCTTTCACTTCTTTTTCAAGCAGCTTTGAGGCAATACGGACCGACGCTGTTCCCAGCTCGCTGCGCAAAGCTTCCACTGCCTTGTTCTTCTCGTTCTCAATATCCCGTACAGCCTCATCTTTAAGACGGCTTGCTTCGGCATGAGCCTGCTCAAGAATCTTGTCCAGCTGATTGCTGCCTGTAGTCTGGGACTGCTGGATGATAGCCTGAGCCTCCTGGCGTGCCTGCTGAAGTGCCTGCTTCTGTTCTTCTACATAAGCGACCGCCTGTTCTCTGGTCTTAGCTGCTTCATCCATCTGCTGCAGCACCATCTCGCGGCGTTTGTCCATAACTCCGAACAGCTTGCTGAAAGCAAATTTGCTGAGCAGGAAATACAGGATCCCGAAGGCGATAATGGAAAACAATATATTTGTCCAAACTATAGTCACTGAGGTCACTCCTTTCCGTTACCGCGGCATGCGGACATATACAAAAGTAAGGCGCGGATGGCACTTGCCCTCCCCGCCAAACCGTAAGAACGGTTTATTAAGAAAACATGATCAGGAATGCAATAACTGTAGCGGCCAACGGAATAACTTCGACGATACCTACACCGATAAACATTGTTGTCTGCAGGGCGTTGCGTGCTTCCGGCTGACGGGCAATAGATTCAACTGTTCTGCTGACGATCATACCGTTACCAAGACCTGCACCGAGTGCGCCCAAACCAACCGCGATTGCTGCTGCCAAAAATTCCATTTGTAAATATCCTCCTTTAATTTCGGTTCATTTTGTAGTTTCTTAATGATATAAAAATCTCCCGCGAAGAGTGTTCCGGCATTGCCGCTTGTCCTCACGGCAGTTCATTAATGCGCGTCTTCCTCATGAATCGTCATCTGCGCGATGTATACCATCGTCAGAATCGTAAAGATAAAGGCCTGAAGTGCTCCGACAAAGATACTGAAGCCCTGCCATACGGCCAGGAACGGAATACTGAATAATCCGAGCTTCAAAATAACGGTAATCAGAACTTCACCGGCAAAGATGTTGGCGAATAGACGGATGGCCAGCGCCACCGGCTTTGCCAGGTTCTCAATGATGTTCAGCGGCAAGAAGATCGGGAACGGCTCAATATAGTGTTTGAAGTAATGTTTGCCATTGAGCTTAATGCCCAGATAGTTCATTAGTACAAACACAACAAGCGCCAGCCCGGCAGTGACATTAATATCCGCAGTCGGCGACTTGTACCAGAGAATCTCCACATGTTCACCATGCGCCAGGTTTCTGGTTGCTTCAATCACATGTCCGAAAATCTTAACCGGCCCTTCTGCTTCTGTGACAAAGGAAAACGGCAGACCAAGGAGATTGGAGACGAAGATAAACAGTATCAGCGTCAATCCCAGTGATATGTAAGGCTTTCCTTTCTTCAAATCCATGGCGCTGCTGATAACTCCCTGTACGAATTCAACCACCCACTCCATAAAGTTCTGGAGCTTCGACGGATTCTCGACAGACAGGTTGCGGACAGACAGCATCACCAGAACGAACACAATCACTGAACTGATTACAAGCATCAGGACAGCGGACAGGTCAATTGGTATTCCGCCGACATAGATTAAAGGCATTTCATGCATAATATCATCCCCCTTTCTCTTTAGTATGGCTACAGCTTATTCTTGATTCCTAAATATATCCCCACGGGAATAGATAGAAGCTGGGGGATGAACAGGCCGGCAATCGTTGCCTCCAATGAGAAATGCTCAATTTTGACAGAAAACATAGTGGCCAGAATCGCAAAGCATATTCTGGTAGTAAAACCAAGGCTGAAAGACTTGCCATCCTGATTTGCAACCGAATGTGTTACATTCCTTACCTTGACAGCAAGATAACGGTAGTTCACCAGTCCGGCCAGCAGGCCCAGCGACATTCCCAGAGTTACAGCACGGGTTTCATGATGAAGAGCCCATCCCATTAGCAAGCCTGACATAATAATGACTGTCAGCCGCGTAACGGTATTGATCATGGGAGTCATATTATCCATTTTGCTCCCCCAGAAATTTTTTGATTAGCAAGGCAACATTGACAATCCCCAGAATCATTCCGGATATTGTACCGATGGCCAGCCAAAACTTAGGTCCGTCCAGCTGGTTCTGCAGCCACCTTGCCACAAAAAAACCTATAATAATGTAAGCGGCAAGCAAGCTGCCTGCACTGCCGAGGACCAAAGCGATCCGGCCCAGTCCGGCCCCGTTCTTTTGTTCCTGCATAGGCTACAATCCCAACTAATTTTACTGAATATCCAGACTCTTTGTCAATTCACCGAAAATTGCTCAAAAGACCTTGAAAACATGAAAATAATCACAGCAAAAAATATCAAAACCATATAAACCGTACAGTTTCACTGTATGCTGCTTTTATTTACTTTAGTATATTAGTTGTCGAGCCTTCATTCATTAATTGTGAACGTTTTGTGAAACTCTTCCGGACGTTCATTAACAACACCGAAATGGTGCAAAATCGCATTGACAATTCTTTCGGAGGCTTTGCCGTCTCCATACGGGTTGGCGGCCCGGCTCATGGACTGATACAGATTCTGATCGGTCAAAAGAGCATGTGTCCGTTGATACACCTTCTCCTCGTCCGTCCCCACAAGCTCCAGTGTTCCGGCCTCGATCCCTTCCGGGCGCTCGGTTGTATCACGCAGCACAAGCACAGGAACTCCAAAGGAGGGAGCTTCCTCCTGCAGGCCGCCGGAATCGGTCAATATCAGGTGGGTATGCGGATAAAAATTATGCAGGTCAACGACATCCAACGGATCAATCAGCTTAATTCTAGGGTGTCCGCCAAGGATCTCATGGGCCGGTTCCTTCACTGCAGGACTCGGATGTACAGGATACACAATGGCTACATCTTCAAATTCATCAGCGATTCTTTTGACAGCACGGAAAATATGACGGTGCGGTTCGCCTTGGGACTCTCTGCGGTGCGCCGTCATTAAAATAAGTCTTTTTCCTGAAGCAAAATCCAGTACGGGATGCCGATAGTCCGGCTGTACGGTATATTGAAACACATCGGTTACGGTGTTGCCTGTGATATAAATACTTGATTCTTTTTTGTTCTCGTGTCTCAGATTGCCCGCTGACCAATCGGTCGGGGCAAAATGCAAATCAGCAAGAACGCCGGTCAGCTGGCGGTTCATTTCTTCCGGATAAGGCGACAGCTTGTTCCATGTCCGGAGACCTGCTTCCACATGCCCAACCTGAATCTGCTGCAGGAAGGATGCATAGCTGGCCAGGAAAGTGGTCAGTGTATCCCCGTGCACAAGCACCAGATCCGGCTTAACCTCACAGAGCACCGGCTCCAGGCCCTCAAGCACCCGGATGGTGATCTCGTTGAGTGTCTGGCGGTCCTTCATGACATCGAGATCATAGTCCGGTGTAATCTTAAACACCTCCAGGACCTGATCCAATAGCTCCCGGTGCTGTGCAGTTACACAGACAATGGACTCAATATGCTCGGAATGCCTGTTCAGTTCCAGAACCAGAGGCGCCATCTTAATCGCCTCGGGGCGCACTCCGAAAATCGTCATTACTTTAATTTTGGACATAACCCCTACCCTCTCTTCTGAAGACCCAGAATATTGTGTTTGTTCTATAGTAATATTACTTAGTTCCGTATAGTCTGTCTCCGGCATCCCCAAGGCCCGGGACAATATAACCATGATCATTCAAATGATCGTCCAGTGCAGCCACATAAATATCCACATCAGGGTGAGCAGCCTGTACGGCAGCAACGCCTTCCGGAGCGGCAATCAGGTTCATCATCTTAATCTGGGTACAGCCGCGGTTCTTAAGTGAAGTAATTGCGGCAATTGCCGAACCGCCTGTAGCCAGCATCGGATCAATGACAATCAGCTCACGTTCCTGTACATCTGTAGGAAGCTTGATATAGTATTCAACCGGCTGCAGTGTATCCGGATCACGGAACAGTCCGACATGCCCCACCTTAGCCGCAGGCAGCAGCTTCAGAACGCCCTCCAGCATCCCAAGTCCGGCGCGCAGAATCGGAATCAGTCCCAGCATTCTTCCCGAGATCACTTTACTCTGTGTCTCTGCCACCGGCGTCTGTACAGTAATCGTCTCCAGCGGAATATCACGCGTAATCTCATAAGCCATAAGTGTGGCTACTTCATCAACATGCTCTCTGAATTCTTTCGTGTTCGTCCGCACATCGCGAATAAATGTCAATTTGTGCTGAATCAATGGATGATCGCAAATCACCAATTTTCCCATTCTTGTCCCTCCGGTAATTGTAAGTCTTATTTATAGCCCGAGTAAGCGCTTCGCTCCTTCAGTGGCTAAATCTTGTCTATTATATCATCACCAAGACCGCTTTTCACCTAAAGACATATAAAACTGCCCGGCAAATCATCTTCCCCCAAAAAAGCGGCCTGCCGGAAACTTCAGGAAAAACAGCCAAACCTCTGGATATAAAGCAAAACATAGTTTGTACCATTTCCCGCTTTTAATACTATTCACATTTCTTTCACTACTTTTTTTGAAAATTCCATGAACTTTCATGATATTTTCATGATGATTCATGCCATTTATTGACTGATAATTGTGAACATTATGCAACGGGGATACAAAATAAATCCACAAAGCAGAGCTTCCGCTTAGGGGAAAACTCACATCCTTTGCGGAGATCCCAGAACATATAAACTCTTAAAAAACAAAAAAAGCCTCTGCAAAGGCCGGTTAACCCGGACCTGCAAAGGCCGAACAAAGGCTGGAATATTAGTACTGCAGTCCCGGATAGATCGGATACTGTTCTGTAAGCTCCGCTACCTCACGGGCAGCCTGAGCCAGGTTGGCTTCATCCTGCGGATTCTTCAGCACGTTCGCGATAATCCGGCCGATAGAAACCATAGCCTGCTCATCCATTCCCCGCGAAGTCACCGCAGGTGTGCCGATCCGGATTCCGCTGGTTACAAACGGGCTGGTCGGATCAAACGGAATCGCATTCTTGTTGACTGTAATGCCGATGGAATCCAGCACCTTCTCGGCATCCTTGCCGGTTATGCTCAAATTACGGGTATCCAGCAGCATCAGATGGTTATCAGTACCGCCTGAGACGATATTAACCCCTTCGCCAATCAGCGTATCCGCCAGCACCTTGGCATTCTTGACCACATTCTCGGCATAGGTCTTGAACGAAGGCTGCAGCGCCTCACCGAACGAAACGGCCTTGGAAGCAATCACATGCATCAGAGGCCCGCCCTGGGAACCCGGGAATACCGCCTTATCAATGGCAGCCGCCCAAGGCTGTCTGCACAGGATCATCCCGCCGCGCGGTCCGCGCAAGGTTTTGTGCGTAGTTGTAGTTACGAAATGGGCATGCGGCACCGGACTCGGATGAAGTCCTGCAGCAACCAGCCCGGCAATGTGGGCCATATCTACCATGAACAAGGCACCAACATCATTGGCAATAGAACCGAGTGCGGCAAAGTCGATCGTCCGCGGATAAGCGCTTGCTCCGGCAACAATCATCTTAGGGCGGTGTTTGAAGGCCGCCTTGCGTACTTCATCATAATCGATCAGGAAGGTATCTTCCTGTACACCATAAGCAACAAAGTTATACAGAATGCCGGAGGCATTCACTGGGCTGCCGTGGGTCAAGTGGCCGCCATGCGCCAGGTTCATACCCAGAACTGTGTCGCCCGGTTTAAGCGCGGCAAGATATACGGCCATATTGGCCTGTGCGCCGGAATGCGGCTGCACATTGGCATGCTCGGCACCAAACAGCTGCTTGGCGCGGTCACGGGCCAGGTTCTCAACAATATCCACATCTTCACAACCGCCATAATAACGTTTGCCGGGATACCCTTCGGCATATTTATTCGTCAGTACAGAGCCCATGGCTTCCATTACGGCTTCACTTACAATATTCTCTGAAGCAATGAGTTCAATGTTCGCACGCTGACGGCTTAGTTCAAGTCCCATCGCTTCCAGTACTGCCGGGTCACTCTTACGCAATTGTTCCATGTTTCTTATTTCCTCCCTGTAACTCTAGTTTTATGTGGTGTTCAGACAAACCTTGGTTTAGACACTCCGGAAATTGCAGAAAAGCTGTTGTTTCAGTCGCAGTTCACCGAACCGCTTGTCTCCGGCGTACGGTATACCGCCCGTTCTCCGCCGATTAACGGCGGTCTGCTCCACGCTGCGTTCACCCGGGCTGCCCCGATATAACGCAGGCTTGGACGAAACGGAACGGCTACCCGGCGGAGATGCATGCCAATCAGCGTCTCGCCGATATCAATCCCGGCGTGGGCCTCTATCGACTCGGCCAGCACCGGGTCAGTCATGGAGCGGTAAGCTGCTGCAGCCATGGAGCCGCCGGCTCCGGGAACCGGCACAGCCGCCACTTCCCTCAGACCAAGCGATTCTAATAAGGAACGCTCCATCACCAGCGAACGGTTCAGATGCTCACAGCATTGATACACCGGATGAAAACCGTATCCGGCAGCAATCGCTGTTATACCCTCCAGCAACTGCTGCGCCACCTCCAGCGCGCCGCCCGTACCAATCCGCACACCGGCAACTTCACTGGTACTGGCCCCGACGACCAGGATTTTACCCGGGCCGAGCCTGCCCGCTTCTGCCAGTTCGCGCGTTACCGCAGCAGCGGCAGCGGATATAGAAAGCTCCCCGCCGGCCGTTTGCTGTACATGTGCGGATGGCACTCCGGCAGCAGCTTCCTCCTGCGCTTCCTGTTTCAGAAATTCCTCCACCCTACCGCCCCCTCAGCGTTGATTATACCCAGATAGAACATTTTAAACAAAAAAGAGCAGTCCGCAAGTACGCTTGCGGATGTGCTCTTTTGCCCAGGCGACCGGCCGTTTATTCCAGTGCTCCATCGTGGTTTGATCCACACTTGTCGCCAGTTACACCGGAACCGGATAATATTTATTTCATCTTAAGGGATAGGCGGCGAAAAATCAACCACTTAGGGCAGGCGCAGGGATTCCAGTTTATCCAGCAGACTGTATAGCGCTGTCCGGATCTCAGCTGCCGTCAGCTCGTAATCCTCGCGGGAGCCGCCAAACGGATCGCTGATGTCAAAGCTCGGAATCCGCTGGCGGATCTCAATAATCCGCTGCAGATCCGCAGCACTCGGCTCCCCGCCGAGGGCAATGCTCAGCTCCGCATCGGCATACAGGCTGTCCAGCTCACGGATATCCGCATCTACCGATTCCTGTGTCTGTACATATTCTTTGAGTGTATAGGTCTTGTTCACCGCACCAGGGAAATATTGCAGCAAATGCCGCTTATGTCCTCCGGTCAGGGTCAGCACCAGATCAGCCCAGGATACCGCCTCTCCAGTCAGCTGTGAGGATACAAGGCGGTCATCAATACCTTCATCCTGCAGAATTCCTGCAGCATGCCTGGATATGGAAGTACCAGAAATCGCCGAAACCCCGGCAGACCGCACCTCCACATCCATTCCCCGCTCCTTCGCCAGCTTCCGCATCAGTGCTTCAGCCATAGGACTGCGGCAGGTGTTCCCTGTGCAGACGAATAAAATATGCAGCATACTTTCCACCTCCGGTAAAAATAATTTATGTTGTACAGGCATTGCAGCTATGAAAGAACATTATCAATCCGGCAGCAGATTCATTTGTATTGCCGTTATTGTATCAAAAGATGAACAGCAAGCCAAACGCTAAAAGTATCGCTCCGCCAAGCGCCTCCCCGTAATCCCCGAGTCCGCGGCTCACTCTTCTGCCCAGCAGCAGTCCGGTTATGGACATTACGCCCCCGCAGGCACCGAAGGCAAGCACCGTAAGAATGATACTATTCACGAACATTCCCAGAGAGACTCCCACAGAAAAAGAATCCACACTCACACTGAGTGAAATCAGCAGCATGCCCCAGAAGGTCCGGTGATCCATCCCCCGGCCCCCGCCCTCATCCTTGCGGAAGGAATTCACAATCATATGTCCGCCGAGCAAAACAAGCAGGCCGCCTGCAGCATAAGTAGTCACCTGGCCAAGCAGATGTCCGACATAACTCCCCGTAAACAACCCCAGGAGCGGCATCAGTACATGAAAGAAAGCAATGAGCAGACTTAGCTGCAGCACATGCAAAAGACGGATCCCCTTCATCCCGATTCCTACACCGAGTGAGAATGCATCCATCCCCAGTGCAACTGCCATAATGGCAATCGTTACAAGCTGGCCCCAGCCTTCATATACTCCGCCTATGCCCATGTATATACCCCCAAAGTCCGTAAGTTCTTGTACAACAACGATATGCGGACAAGAAGGTAATCATGACTGTAAGGTGGATGGAAGGCACAGGGGCTACTCTGATTATCGGCCTGGTTGTGCTGAGTATGGAGCTACACTAAGAATCTGGTGCAGCGGGAAATCCCCCGCCTGGACTTAACTGTATTTAGTACAACTATAACCGGCAACTGCCGTAAAATGAGCGCTATAGTTGTATTCTGTACACTTAGATAAGCCAATTTTCCTGTCGGGGACACTTTTTGCTGTTTTTAGTTGTAAAGAATGCAGTTAAGGGAACAAACCGGGAGATTCGACGTTATTTAATTGTACGGAATGCAGTTATCTTCTGCATATGAGAAGTGTCCTGTAGGCAGCGGGAATCCGCTTATATCAACAGAACTCAATCCGTACGGATTAAGGTTCTGTCATGCAGCAGCGCAGAAACCCATCAGCTGAAGGGACATTACAGCTTACCCCGCGTCGATCACTGCTTCACCGGCGGCTTTCATCAGCCGGTTCATGATGGCCGCGCCGAGGCCCGTGACCGGGCAGGCCTCGGCCAGAATGTAGGTCGCTCCCGCTTCATCGAAGCGCCGCAGCGCGGCATACAGGGAGCGGGCACTTTCCTCCGGCGAGCTGAGCGGGCCGAGAGTCACCACGCAGGCAGCCGGGCTGGCGGGATACAGGGCTCTATGCTCCTCGAAGAGGAGCAGCCCTGTGATCCCGCCGGCCTGCTGCGCCGCCTGCAGCAGATCTGCGGCGGTATCCGCCACGCGCTGCGGGGAGGAGCCGCGGACTACACTGAGCGCGCCGCGCGGGGCGTAGTGCGTGTACTTCATGCCCGGCGCGCGCGGCGCCGGGCTGCTGTCGCCGCCGGCCGCAGGCACGGACGCGCCGCCGGAGAGTCCGGCGGCCGTGTCCGCAGGACTCTCCGGCTCCGCGCCGGCCGCGGCAGTGCCGGTCACCGCCGCGAGCTGCTCGGCGGTGATGCCGCCGGGACGGAGCACAGCTACCGTCCCGTCCGGCTGCACCTGCACCACGGTCGACTCGAGGCCGACTCCCGAGGCGCCGCCGTCCAGCACCCCGCCGATATACCCGGCGAGGTCCTCCATCACATGGGCAGCCAGCGTAGGGCTCGGCCGCCCGGAGCGGTTGGCGCTGGGCGCGGCAACCGGACAACCGGCGGCGCGCAGCAGCGCCAGCGCCACCGGGTGGTCCGGCATCCGCACGCCAACCGTATCAAGCCCCGCCGTAACGAGCGGCGAGAGCACGCCGGGACGGACAGGCAGCACCAGCGTCAGCGGTCCGGGCCAGAAGGCATCGATCAGCAGCGCCGCTACCGGATGCACCTCCGTAGCCAGAAGCTCCAGGTCACTGCGCCGGGCGATGTGTACAATCAGCGGATTGTCCGAAGGACGGCCCTTGGCGGCGAATACCGCCTCTACGGCGGAGGTATTCCGCGCATCCGCACCCAGGCCGTACACCGTTTCCGTTGGAAAAGCCACCGTACTTCCGCTTTGCAGCAAGGCTGCCGCCTCAGCAATCGCTTCCCGGTCACTTCCGCTCAGCAAGGCCGCTGTAGCTTCCTCACTCTTAGCCGCTTCTTCCACTTCACCGGCAGCCAGACACCAGTACAGTGTCGAATCTATATGTCCGCTCCGGCGCTGGGCCGCAAACGGAGAATCCTTAAATTCTGTCATCTCATCACAAGCTTTCCTCTATGATCATTTGCAGCAGAAGCAGAAATGACCAAAAACGGCTCCAGCTAGCGGAGCCGCAATCAATCTGCTCTAGGTTCAGCCTTCATCGTACCATATCCGGCATGAAAACTGTAGATTTCAAAATCTGCCGCAGCGGCCAGCTCAGGCAAACAGCCCGCAAATCCAGCTCCACAGCTTCTGCAGCAGCTCCCATACAAAGAACTTTACCTTCGGCGTTTCCCCGCCTGCATCCGTACCGGCATTCCCGTTTGTGCCAGCTGAGGCACTAAGAGCTGCAGCAGATGACGCCGCCCCTCCCTTTACCGGCGCCACCTTGGCTCCATTTCCGCCAGCCTTGGCAGAAGCAGCAGAAGCTTCTTTCTTCTCGGCAGGCGCGGCAGCTGCATCACCCGGGCCGGCATCTATGAAGCACAGCGGCGGAAACAGCACACACCACCAGTTCTGTCCCTTACCGGCACCAAGCGTAATACGCAAGGCTTCATACTCCCCGGCAGGATATACGCGGCCGCCGTACATTTTAGTCGGAAAAGGTACTGTCCCCAGTTCCACATTATAGCTGTAATCAATTCCCCGCTGCTTCAGCTCTGCGGATACAAGCGCGTTCAGCTCCGGCAAATGACCGCGGATTAGCGTACGCGCCTGGTCCAGACTCTGGGGGTCCTCCAGTCCGGCCACCCAACGGTTAATCTGCTCCACTACACTGTCGCGGATCTGGCGCTTCACCAGTTGGTCGCCTGCACCGTCCGAATTCGCCAGGATACGCAGCCGGATCGATTCCTGCGGTATAGATACCTCTGCTACAGCGGCATCGCTTTTTTGCCCTTCCCAGGCCATCATTACAATCATAAAAAAACAAATTAATATGGCAGTATACTTAAATGTAGTCCGTAAGGAATCACCTTTACCCGAAAATCCTGTCTCCATCTTCCGCAGCCCCTCTCCCTCTGAAACTCTTATGCTCCCAGTATGTCCAGGAATGAGAGACTGCAAACCTAGTAATCTATGATTTTTCAAGCAGAGGCGCATAGGTGCACTTATAGTTTAAATAATGCGGCTTCACCCTTATTTCCGCCGGACGGCAGCGGCAGACCATCGTCCACATCCTGTCCGTACAGCCTTACACTCATGGCAATACCCATACAGGCCATATTGATCAACAGGGATGTCCCCCCGTAGCTGATGAACGGCAGCGTAATTCCCGTCAGCGGCATCAGACCGATCATTGCCCCGATATTCTCCAGGATCTGATAGAGCAGCATCGCGACAATTCCCACAATCAGAAAGGGGCCGCCGCGGTCCCTGCAATCGAGGGCAATGAGGATTAACCTGTGGATCAGAATGAAAAAGAGCATGAGTACCGCAGCCGAACCCAGAAAGCCGAACTCTTCGCCGATCTGCACAAAGATTGATTCAGAGTACAGATAGGGCACCCGGTCGCTCTGCACTGTACCTCCCTGCAGATATCCCTCCCCGCCCAGGCCGCCCGAGGCAATCGCCGTCTTGGCATTTCTGGTCTGATAGCTGGCATCACTGCTTGCCAGGTCCGGCACCAGCCAAGGATCAAAGCGCCTGACGAAGTGATCCCTGCCCAGCGTCTGCTCTATAAAATCTACCGTCTGCTCATGATAGTTGATATAGCACAGAATGAAGCCCAGCACAGCGCCCCCCGCTACAATCAGCCCAATCAGGGCGTGGGAGAACCTGACATTTCCAATCCACAAAAGCCCAACCAGGATCACGATATAGCTGAGTGCATTGCCCAGATCGTTCTGGATAATGACCAGTGCAAAGGGCATTAAGGCGATCAGGCCGAGCGGCAGCACATCACGCCAGAAACGCAGCGGATTTCTATTTTTGCGTACGAGTACTGTGGTCAGAAAAATAATCAGAATCAGCTTAAACAGCTCTGCCGGCTGAATGCTCAGGTCTCCAATCCCTATCCATCCCTGCGCGCCGTTCTTCACCTTACCGATCAGGCTGACCAGCAGCAGAATACCGATACCGAGGATATAAATATAAAGCCCGTACCGGACAATCAGGCGGTAATCAAACAGGGCCAGCAGCATAAACGCAATAAAGCCCAGTCCGTAATATATGATCATCTTTATATGTGTACCGTCCAACTCGCCTCTTCCGTGGGTCACGCTGTATATCGATAAAATACTGACACCCATCAGCATGAACAGAATCAGCACAATGGAACCGTCGATCCGTCTAATCCTCTGCAACATGATATATGCTCCTTAATCCGCCGGATTAGATGCCCGCCCGTTTAGTAGTGACAATCCCGGGCCGGAATCCACTAATTTCCATTGTAAGGCAAAATAGAGCTTAATACCAATTCAGCCTGTGTGCCGTTTTTTCCCCTAAAAAAAACAAAGCTCCTCATAAGTGAGGAGCTTCAATATGCAGGAGCTGAGCATTCTAATGTATTATATGCAACAGATCACGATTACAACGAGCTGTTAACTTTGTTTGGCCGGAGTAACGTAACCAGCAGGACTCGGCAGATCTTCCTCTACCTCCTGGCCATGCAGCCGCACGCTCATAACCAGGCCGATGCTCGCCATATTGATCAGGAGCGAGGTTCCGCCGAAGCTGATGAACGGCAGGGTGATTCCGGTCAGCGGCATCAGGCCGATGAAGGCTCCGATATTCTCAAATATCTGATACAGCATCATCGCGACCACCCCGACTATGAGGAACGGCCCGCCCCTGTCCTTCGATTCCAGCGCTATCAGTATCATCCGGTGTATCAGAATAAAGTACAGCAGCAGCACCAGCGCCGACCCGACAAAGCCGAATTCCTCGGCAATTTGTACAAAGATAGAGTCAGAGTAGGTATACGGCACACGGTCGCTCTGCACCGAGCTGCCTTCCATGTACCCTTCGCCGCTCATCCCGCCGGAAGCGATGGCCATTTTGGCATTTTTGGTATGATAGCTGGCCTTAGCCGTAGCCGCTTCAGGAACCAGCCACGGATCAAACCGTTCAACCCAGTGCGAGCGGTTGATATCTGTCAGGAACGTCTTGATTTCATCATGATAATGGATGTAGCTCATAATCGCCCCGGCCGCACTGCCCCCTATAATCAGCAGCCCGATCAGCGCATGGGTAAACTTGATATTGCCGATCCAGAGCAGGCCAACCAGAATCACGATATAGGAGAGCGCATTCCCGAGGTCATTCTGGCTGATTACAATCAGAAACGGCAGCAGGCTCATCAGTCCCAGAGGCACAACATCCCTCCAGAAGAGCAGCCTGTTCTTATTCTTACGGACAAGTACAGCAGCCAGGAAAAGAATCAGAATAATCTTGAACATCTCTGCTGGCTGCAGACTGAAGCCCCCGAATTTAAGCCAGCCCTGCGCACCATTCTGTTCCGTACCGATAAAGCTGACCAGCACCAGAATACTGATACCCGTTATATACACATACAGCGCATACTTAACGAGCAGGCGGTAATCGAGGAAGGTCAGCCCGAAAAAGGCAATGAAGCCCAGGATATAAAATTTGATCATTTTGATATGCGATCCGTCCAGCTTGTCACGCCCGTGGGTAACACTGTATATGGAGAAAATGCTGACCACCATCAGCAGTGCAAGAATGACCACAATAATACCGTCTATCTTCTTAATCTTCTGAAGCATACTCTGTCTCCTTACTCCGTACTGGTTCTTCTTCACAGCACTCCGTTACCGCATGCGCGCAGAAGTCCCGTTATTGCTATTGTAAAGGAAGGGGCAGCATAAATACAATTTCATCATTCGCCATGTCCGCGAGGCTGCACTTCATTCCGTCCCCGCAAGCGGATTCGGGCAATATGTGCAGAAATAAATGTCCAATTTCCCTGCCAAGTGAGCTGGGATGTGGCGCCAACGCGGGACATAGAGGGAAACATCCCGCTATGTAAGCGAAATGTGGTGTTGGAGCGGAGCATAGAGGACAAAATGCCGCTAATGTCATTTAACCGGGCCCACTGCGGCTCGCTAAACGGACACCACAGCCCTTATCTGCTCATAATCAGCCTATTTGGCGGGGTAACGGACACCACGGCCCTTATTTGTTACCTTTCATGCGTTATCTCCACTTTTCCGGCAAAATAACGGCGCTGGTGTCCGCAAGGACCGGCACTAAGCGTTATTCGCAGGCATAACGCCTCTCCTGTCCGTAACGCTAAGCAATTAACCTGAAAAGGCTTGTTTAACCGTCTGAAATCTTGCCAGAGCGTCTACCTTCTTGCCACAGGTCCATTAATCCGTCTGTTATCGAAACAGCGCGCAGAAGCCCGCTGTGAAATGTCAAAAATCCAGCTGAACTTGGAACAACCGCAGCGCGCCAGCTGCTAACTTTAAAGTCCATCCGCCGCAGTGCTGAGCCTGCCCGGATGCGTAACAGGGCACTAGCGCGCGATTCCCAGCACATGCCGGGGAATCCCGGCGAGATCCTCAATGGTGATGATCTCGCCCCAGTGGCCGGCGGCCTGCAGCAGGCCGGCCACCTGCCCGGCCTGTCCCTGGCCGAGCTCGAAGCCGATGAGGCGCGGCGGCGCCGGGAGCAGCGTCAGCTGCTCCATCATGCGGCGGTAGGGATCAAGCCCGTCCCCGCCGCCGTCCAGTGCCGTGCGCGGCTCATGGTCGCGCACCTCGCGCTGCAGCCCGGCGATGTCCCCGCCGGGGATATACGGCGGGTTGGAGACGAGTATATCCGTCTCCATCCCCGCGAACGGCTCCAGCAGGTCGCCGAGCCGCAGGTCCACAGCCGCGCCGAGCCGCTGCGCATTGCGCCCGGCCACGGCCAGCGCGCCGGGCGAGATGTCGCCGGCGCAGACCCGCCACGCCGGCGCTTCGGCCGCCAGCGTGACGGAGATCGCTCCGCTGCCGGCGCCGATGTCGACGGCGGTCAGCGGACGCACGGCGCGCGCGTTGCCTGCTCCGGCACTACTTCCCGCTGCTGTATCTGCAGCGATACTGCCCGCTTGCGCGGCTCCGCCCCGCGCATATTCCGCCGCATCACGGCCCGCGACAGTTCCACCCGTCAGCCCGCCTGCTTCCGGGGCAGCTCCATCGCTATCGCCAGGCCCGGCCGCGCCGCGCACCGCCGCCGTTCCGTCCGGCCACAGCTCCGCGCCGTAGCGCAGAATCGCCTCAACTAGCAGCTCCGTCTCGGGGCGGGGAATCAGCACCTCCGGCGTCACTTCAAACGGGCGGCCGTAGAATTCCTGCTCGCCTATAATATACTGCGCAGGCTCACCGGCGGCGCGGCGGGTGACCAGCGCCTCCCACTCCGCTCTGCGTGCCTGCGGAAAAGGATCAGCCAGCGCCATATAATAAGCCGCCCCTGACAAGCCCAGCAGATGCTCCAGCAGCAGCTGGCTGCTGCGCTGCGGTTCACTCACCCCGGCTCCGGCCAAAAAAGAAGAAGCCTCCGCAAAGGCTTCCCGGATGCTTTGCAGGTGAGGCATGACATAAGAGTCCTGTGTCAAAGCATTATTCTCCTTTTTCCATCAATTCCGCTTGTTCCGCAATCGACAGTGCCGAGATAATCTCGGTGATATCCCCGTTCATAACCTGATCCAGACGGTGCAGGGTAAGGCCGATCCGGTGATCGGTTACACGGCTCTGCGGGAAGTTGTAGGTACGGATACGCTCACTGCGGTCCCCGGTTCCCACCTTGCTCTTCCGTTCCCCGGAATACTTGGCTTCCTCTTCCTGGCGTTTCAGATCCGAGATCCGGGCGCGCAGTACCTGCAGCGCCTTCTCTTTATTGGAGTTCTGGGACTTGCCGTCCTGACAGGTAGCCACAATCCCGGTAGGCACGTGGGTTACACGTACGGCAGACTTGGTCGTATTAACCGACTGGCCGCCGGCGCCGCTGGAGCAGAATGTATCGACACGGATGTCTTTATCGTGAATTTCGATTTCGAATTCTTCCGCTTCCGGCATAACCGCAACGGTAGAGGTTGAAGTATGAATACGTCCGCCGGATTCGGTTGTAGGGATACGCTGCACACGGTGCGCGCCGCTTTCGAACTTCATTTTGCTGTAAGCGCCGCGGCCGTTGATCAGGAAAATCACTTCCTTGAATCCGCCCAGATCGTTCGTGTTGACATCCATCAGCTCTACGCGCCAGCCTTGGGTGTCGGCATAACGGGTATACATCCGGTACAGGTCGGAGGCGAATAACGCCGCTTCATCCCCGCCGGCTGCGCCGCGGATTTCCACGATTACATTCTTATCATCATTAGGGTCCTTAGGGAGCAGGAGCAGACGGATCTTCTCCTCCAACACAGTCTGGCGTGAGGACAGGTCCTCGATCTCCATCTTGACCATTTCCTTCATTTCATCATCAAGCTTCTCAGCCTGCATCATCTTGGCGGCTTCAAGCTCTTCCATAACATTTTTATATTCGCTATACGCCTCAAAGGCGGGCTGCAAGTCAGATTGTTCTTTGGAATAGTCCCTCAGTTTCTTACTGTCGTTTGCAACATCCGGGTCACAAAGCAGTTCACTGAGTTTCTCATAGCGGTCCGCCAATGATTGCAATCGGTCCAACAAGGGAATTCACCTCTCCTGATTCAATTTCTTCAGTTATAATACTTCAAATTGTTGATACAACAGAAATAGATATACGACTTTATATTATACCACCATTCATGCTAATTGGCTACAATATAAGCAGCCGGAATTCTTATCTTTTAAAAAAACCATCCAGCAAGTAAAAACACTACTCTTGGATGGTCCCTCTAATATTCTTCATTAATAAAACAGTTATACGTTATACATTGAACCGGAAGTGCATAACATCGCCGTCCTGCACCAGATATTCCTTGCCTTCCAGCCGCAGCTGGCCGCGTTCCTTGGCGCCGTTCATCGAACCTGCAGCTACCAGATCGGTATAGGCCACAACCTCGGCCCGGATGAAGCCGCGTTCGAAGTCGGTATGAATGACTCCGGCTGCTCCCGGAGCCTTGGTTCCCTTGCGGATGGTCCAGGCACGGACCTCCTGTACACCTGCAGTGAAGTAGGTGTATAGGCCAAGCAGCTTGTAAGCCGCTTTGATCAGACGGTTCAGCCCGGACTCCTGCAGGCCCAGCTCTTCCAGGAACATCGCCTTGTCTTCGCCTTCCAGCTCCGCAATCTCCGCTTCTACCTTGGCACTGATCGGCACAACTTCAGCGTTCTCCGCTGCAGCGAACTCGCGGACCTGCTTCACATAAGGATTCTCTTCGGCAGTCGCCACTTCATCCTCACCCACATTTGCCGCATACAGCACCGGCTTCAGTGTGAGCAGGTGGAGGTCGCGGATAATCAGGCGCTCATCATCAGACAATTCTAAGCTGCGCGCTGGCTGGTCCAGATACAGAGCTTCCTTGACGCGCTCCAGTACTTCAACTTCCTGAGCGAATTTCTTGTCGCCGCCCTTGATATTTTTGCGGGAGCGCTCGATCTTCTTCTCCACACTTTCAAGGTCAGCCAGAATCAGCTCCAGGTTAATCGTCTGGATGTCACTGATCGGGTTCACTTTGCCGTCCACATGGGTAACATTCTCATCCACGAAGCAGCGTACGACATGAACAATCGCGTCCACCTCACGGATATGGGCCAGGAATTTGTTGCCAAGGCCTTCTCCCTTGCTCGCGCCGCGCACAAGTCCGGCAATATCTACGAATTCAAAGGCAGTCGGAACCGTCTTGTTCGGCTGCACCAGCTCCACCAGCTTATCCAGACGCTCGTCCGGAACTTCTACAACACCCACGTTCGGATCGATCGTGCAGAAAGGATAGTTGGCTGATTCTGCCCCTGCTTGCGTTATAGCATTAAATAATGTCGATTTACCAACATTTGGAAGTCCAACAATACCAGCTTTCAAAGCCATTTTTATATGACAACTCCTATTTTCGGTTGAATTAATCAACGCCTGAATTACCGCTCTGATCTAAACCATTATATATTAGAACAAAACCACCAGCAACAGCGGATGTCAAGGGGACGCCGCCCCATAAAGTGGAGCTTTAACCTCGATGATTAATCAGATACTTTCCGGGGACCCCAGAACTCTGCAAATGATGTAAAAAACCACATAGTGTCTTAATATACCGCTATTTCCGGACCCGCACCTAAAGCGTCTTTGACATCGTAATATCCGTAACGGTAAAGCCCATCTTCTTATACAGCTCGAAAGCACGGTCATTCTGTCCAAAAACATGCAGCCCGATCCTGGTCACATTCATCTTGCGGGCTTCCTCGTCCAGCAGCGCCAGTGCCTGCTTGCCGTAGCCTTTGCTCTGAAACGGCTCAAAAATGTAAAAATCATAAATAAACGCTTCGCGGATGCCCCGGCTTTCACTCATATTAAACCAGATGTAACCAGCCTGGGCCCCGCTCTCCGCTTCCACTACGGAGTAGAGATATGCCCCCTCTGTGTAGAGCCCTTTGGGCAGGAAGCGCGTCATCGCATCCTTGGACAGCTGCATGGCTGTCTCGGCATCCCAGGTCCCGGCTTTGATTTTGTCCTCAGCGTAATCACGGGTCGATTGCTTTAAAAAAAATTGAAATGCGGATTCGTCCATCTGGACCAGTCTGATCATGATTTTAGCCCTTCCTCTACTTCCGTAATCATCAGCTTGCTCTTACTTCCGGACCAGGCGGCGGGTTCCGCGCAGTGCCTTAATATCAGGTGCGCCAATGCCGAACATCACCGTCCGCAGCTCAAGCTCCGCCTGGGCCAGCGCCTGATCCAGCGCTTCCTCGGATGCCACTGCCGGGCCGAGCAGATTCCGCCCGAAGCCGGCCAGATCGGCGCCAAGCGCCAGCGCCTTCGCAGCATCTACGCCGTGCTTCAGCCCGCCGCTGCCGATAAGTGCGCCTTGAGGAGCGGCTGCCCGCACCTCGGCAATGCATTCCGCCGTCGGAATGCCCCAGTCCGCGAAAGCTTCCGCCGCTGCACGCCGCACCGGGTCGCTGCTGCGGAACTTCTCCACCTGGCTCCAGGAGGTACCGCCCGCTCCGGCGACGTCGATAAAGGAAGCGCCGGCCTGATACAGCAGGCCGGCAGTTTCTCCGTCGATGCCCCAGCCGACCTCTTTCACGCCGACCGGCACTTCGAGCTTCCGGCATAGCTCCGCTATCCGCTCAAGCAGCGAGGCGAAGCCGGTATCCCCCTCCGGCTGGAACACCTCCTGCAAGCCGTTCAGATGCAGTACCAGCCAGTCCGCTCCGGCAATCTCCACAGCCCGGCGGCATTCGTCCACACCAAAGCCGTAAGAGAGCTGTACCGCCCCGACGTTGGCAATCACCGGAATTGTAGGAGCCTTGTCACGCACCTGGAAGGTGGAAGCCAGCTCCGCACGCTCAACAGCGGCCCGGACCGATCCGACACCAAGCGCCCAGCCCCGGCGCTCTGCCGCTTCGGCGAGCCGGGCATTAATATGCCCGGTAGCCTGGCTCCCGCCGGTCATGGAGCTGATCAGCAGCGGTGTGCGCAGCTCCCGCCCGAGAAATTCCGCGCTCAGCGAGATGTCTGCAAAGTTCAGCTCCGGCAGCGCATTATGCCGGAAGCGGTACTGCTCGAAGCCGGTCGTGATTCCGCTTGCCGCCACATCTTCGTTCAGGCAGAGGCGTACATGCTCAATCTTCCGTTCCCCTGTTCTGGAGTCAGGCAGCAGGGATTTATGGCCTGAAGCGCCGGCAGCCTGCGGCTCTGACTCCGCGCGTGTGTCCGGCTGCTTCCCTGAATTCTGCAGCTCACCGTCCTGCGGCATCTGATTCATGCTGTCTTCCTCCGTTCTAACCTTTATTTATATATGTCGGGTAGCGAGAGGCGCCACTAATCTGCTGTTTAAGCGCAAGTACATTTCATTATAGCACAAGACCGCCTAACCGTTGCCAGCAGGCGGATTCACGCTGATTTTAACGCAGGCCGGCAATAAATTCACCTACCAGCCTTCCCGATAATGACACTACCGGGGTCCCGCCGCCGGGATGCGTCGTTCCGCCCACATACCAAAGCCCTTTAACATCCTTCGAGCGGTTGGCGGGGCGGAAGAAGGTTTGCCGGACTGAATTTGAGGATATGCCGTAGATGGCCCCGCGGTGGGCCAAAGTATCAGCGGATATATCCTGCGGGGTATAGCGCTGCAGGACATCCGCTCCGGACAGACCTGTAATGCCATGACCCTCCAGCACCGACAGTACACGTTCCCCGTATTCGGAAGCTTCTTCGCTCCAGTCACAGGCAGGACTCAAGTACGGCGCATTAGCCAGTATAAATAGATTGCTGCCGCCAGGCGGCGCCAGCCCGGGCTCGGAGTAGCCCGAGTGGCATACATAGACCGCAGGCTGCTGCGGAGGGCGTTTATGCTCAAAGATATCCTTGAATTCCTGCTCATAATGCTCAGGAAAAAATACGGTATGATGCAGCAGACCGGCATAGGTGCGCGGCACTCCCGCCAGCGTTATCAAGCCTGACAGGGAGGGCTCATAGGCCTCGATCCGGCGGTTCGTCATCCGCGGACGGTCCGCTTCGGGCAGCAGCATCCGGTTCATGCTCAGCACATCACCGCCAGCGATGACTGTCGCCGCCGGATAGAATCCCTGCGCCGTATCGACGCCTTCCACAGCACCGGATACGACTGAAATCCGGGTAACCTCCGTGCCTGTAACCAGCTGAACGCCCAGTTCACGGGCCAGTGCAGTTAAGCCTCTGATTAGCTCATAGGTTCCGCCCCTGACACCGTATACCCCCTCCATAATCTCCACGTGTCCAAGCATGGCAAATATCGAAGGGGCAAGGTAGGGCGAGGAGCCGACATAGGTGGCATAACGGCCCAGCATAGCCAGGGTATTCGGATGGCTGAAATACCTTAGCAGCAAGGCATGCAGACTGACAAAGGGCCTTGTGCGCAGCAAATCCCGCGCGAGGGACGGTGATAGTTTATCCCTCCAGGACAGCAGCAGCCTGTTCAGAAACTGCTTCTCGCTGAGCCGGTACAGCTGTGCCGCTTCGGCCAGAAACTCCGGGTACCGCGCAGCGTCGCGTGAGCTGTAGGCGGCAATCTGCTCCTGCATCGCCCCGGTATTCCGCGAGAAGTCGACGGTCTTGCCGTCAGCAAACACATTCCGCGTGCGCGGCTCCAGCTCATACAGCTGCACGTACTTCTCCATGCGGGTTCCGGCAAGCTCATACAGTGAGCGGAAAGCATGCGGCATGGTAATGGTACTCGGGCCACGGTCGAACATGTATCCTCCCGCCTCTACCCGCTGCAGCTTGCCGCCCGGCTGCTCCTGCCGTTCCAGCACAGTTACTTCCCAGCCTTTGACGGCCAGTGTTACCGCACAGGACAGCCCCCCGAAGCCGGCACCGATAATTACAGCTTTCGGTTTCATGAATAACGCCTTCCTTTCCATTCGTAGCCCCGGCGGGACCCGCTTCCGCGCCAGGATGCTGCTGCAATCAGAGATAAGCAGAATATGCCGGCCGGCAGAAGGAAGCAGAACCAGACCGGCTGTCTGCCGGCAGCATCACTGATCCGCTTGATGGCAATCCCGGTTAGCACAGCCGCCGCCGGCAGAAGTGCAGCGCCCGGCTGCCCGGTCAGGCAATAATACAGAACTGCTGCCGGCGGCAGCAGGTAGAATAAGAAGTACATTATAAGTACAGCCAGAAGCAGCAGGGGGCTGCGGCCGGTGCCGGCGTAAATATTTTTGCGGTAGCCGTTCCATACTTCGCCTGCGCTGCGGTACATCCTCACCCTTACGTAGTCTGTAATATCTGCGAGGCACACAGGCTCTCCCGCCCGCTTCACCGCCCGCGCCAGTGCCATGTCATCCACCAGTTCACTGCGGATCGCTTCATGGCCACCGCAGCGGGCGTAGCAGTCCCGGTGGATCAGAATGAAGCCGCCGTGGGCCGCAACAAAACGCGGGTCCCTTGAACCGCGGACGAGCGGAACCGGCAGATGGCAGATAACTGTAAAGACCATCAGGGGAACAACCAGCCGCTCCAGCCATGTCCCGGTATCCTGCCGGGGAAATCCCGTGACCATGCCGCCTCCCTGGGCATAGGCCGTGGAGAGGGCAGCCTGCAGAGCGGGCGGCTGCAGGCGGACATCGGCATCCAGAAACAGCAGCCATTCGCCTTCTGCTGCCTTGGCGAGCTGAGCGCAGGCATGGGATTTGCCCAGCCAGCCTTCCGGCAGCTCCTGACCCTGCAGAACCTGCACTCTTACTCCCCCGGCCGCAGCAGCAACCGCCCCGGTTCCGTCTGATGAGGAATCATCCAGCACGATAATCTCCGGTCCGATTCCGCCCTTGCTGCAGGCCAGCACTGAGGAAAGACAATTGGCAATATTATGCGCCTCATTCCGGGCGGGAATCAGCACCGACAAGCGCCGTCCTTCTGGAGCGGCCTTCACCGGGAGCGCTTCTGGAACACTCTGGTCCGCTCCAGCCCCCAGCTTCGGCAGCTGCGCTGCATTCCATAACGCAAACAGCAGCTGGAGCAGCAGCATACCGGTTATAATCTGCAAGACGATGATCATGACTGGCTCCTCCCGCCCCGCCGCAGGAGATCATACCATTCATGGGTTGACCTCCCCTTCCTAAGGAGCGGCTTGAATTCGGCCGGCATATAGCCCCGATTATTAACAATCCTGCTGCGGTGCGCCTCCAGCTGTTCACTGAGAACAGCCTCAAGTCTGCGGGCAATATCTGCACGTTCCATCCCCGCCCAAGGGAAGATCAGCGGATCACCAGCCAGCAGGGTTGCCTCCGGTTTGGTATGACGGAACAAGCCGTGATACAGCGTTACCGGCACTACGGCAGCCTGCGGACTGAGCCGTAGAACCAGGGCAGCCCCTTCTTTCAAGCTCAGCGGACGGTGCTCCAGCGGCAGAATTTCACCTTCCGGATACATCCAGACCCGCTCTCCCGCCTGCAGCAGCCCGGCCGTATAACGCAGGGAAGCCCGCGAATCTCCCGGACTGCCAGGGTTAATGGAATAAGCGCCAAGCCTCCGGAAGAAGGCATATTTGCGCAGCTGCTCCTCTTCCATCATGAAATAATGCCTGCTTCCGGGCAGCTTCCCTGCTGCATGGTATGCGAGCAGGCCATCCCACCACGAGCTGTGGTTCATCAGGTAGAAGATGCCTCTGCCTGCGGCCGCCGGGGGCTGCAATTCTCCGCTGATTCCAATGGAATGAAAATGCCTGCGCAGCAAGTAAAGTGAATTATAGCGGTAGAACAAGCGGTCAAAGCTTCCCGACTTGGCGGCCTCCAGCATAACGCAAGCTCCCTTCAGCCAGAGCGCTGCCCGCTCCGGCGATAATTGCACAGACCGGTAAGCCCTCTGTAAGGCTTATGAGGCCAAACAAAATCAATACGGCCTGATATAGGCGCGTCCCCCGGCGGGCAGCGGTACGGGTAACGGGTACAGCCGGTAACAGCAGAGACAAGGCGGCACCGGCAATCAGCCAGCCGCCGAAATTGCTCCAGGGCACATAATAGAAGCCCCCGCCGCCTTCCCAGTTCCAGAAGCCCCTGGCATGGGCCACCGGGTCAAGCACCAGATCCAGCAGCACTGTCCAGCAGCCGACCTGCGCCGCCCTCAGCAGCCGCAGGCGTAGGCCGCGCAGTCCGAAATCATAGCTGATTAGTGCAGCGTTACACACTACCGCGATCCAGGCGAAACCGAGCGTAACCGGTACGCCGGATAACAAAGGCCCAAGTACGGTAGAGTAACTATATTCCCCAAACAGTTTTCCGGTATGAACCCCCACCCATTCGACAGCCATTCCTCCAAGCCAAATCAGGCCGGCAGCGTACCAGATAGGGATATTGCACCGGAAGCCCTCTTTACTGACTGACCAGTCAGACATGAAAGGCCGGGCCTCACCCTTCGATAGTAAATCCATGGCATACGCTGCATAGAACACGAGAAACAAACCGCTAGAGAAACGCAGGCTTTCCGGAATCCCGAACCAGATCAGCAGCAGAGCGCCGATGGTATACCAGATCCAAAAAAGGGTTCTGATCATGCTTACACCACCACAGTTTGTACACCGGTGTAGCGTACTACCACGCGCCGGAACAGCCGGAGCTTCGCTTCATCACTGACATATGACCGCTTGCGGAATACGTCATAGCCGTCCGCCTCCACAGCATCGAGAATGGCGGCATAGAAGGAGGCTGCAAGTTCAATCGCCAGACCGCTCTCCCAAGGATACGTATGCACATTCACCAGGCCTTTTTCAAACTGCTTAAGCGCCTCTGCCTTGAGTTCATGAAGCACAGCGATAAACTGCTCATTGATTTCTCCATTCTCAAGCTCCTGCTGGCTGTAGCCGTTCCTCTCCATCACTTCCAGCGGCACATATCTCCGCCCCCGCCGCAGGTCCTCGCCGACATCGCGGATAATATTGACTAGCTGCATGCCGATGCCCAGTGATATCCCTGCAGCCTGCGCAGCTTCATTCTGGTCCTCGCGCAGAACGGGCAGCAGCATCTCACCGACAGTCCCGGCCACGAGATAACAATAGCTCTCCAGTTGCTGCATACTTTGGTACTGGGTAAAAGAGAGATCCCTGAGCTGGCCTTCCATCTGCAGCTGGAACGGCTCCTGCCGCAGCTGCGGGAAGCTGCTGAACAGCCAGCGCAGCGCCGGCCAGATAAAATGGCCTTCCGCCTGCTCCAGGTTGCTGAAATGCGCCATCAGTTCATGAATGCTGTACGGCGATTGGCCGGGCTCATCCACACTGTCATCAATAATCCGGCAAAAGGCATAAATAACATGTACTGCTTCACGCCTGGGGCTTGGCAGAACATCAAATGCCTTATGAAATGAAGTGGACCCCTTTTTCATTAATTCTTCACATTGCTGCAATATCCGTTCATTCATGACCGCTCATCTCCTTTATCAATTCTTGGACTGCCAGCTTTGCGCCTTGCATAACAATCGGTACCCCGCCGCCGGGATGCACGGATGCGCCTGCCGCATACAGCCCTTTTATGGAATAAGGCTTCGGCTGGGGCCGGAATACACCCGACTGGCTTAACAGCGGGGCAATGCCGAAGCTGCCGCCGCCGAACAGCCCTTCTTTCCGGGCATCCGCCGGTGTTCTCAGCCTCCGCCAGACTATACTGGCTGTTAGCCCCGGAAAACCCCGGCTTTCGGCATCCCGCAGCACTTTATCAGCCAATGCTTCAGCGATATGCTCCCAATCCTTATCCGGCACAGCCGGAACAGGAATAAGGAAATACAGCACACTTTCTCCCGGCGGAGCCGCACTGTCATCCAGCACTACCGGATTAAATACATAATAAGAAGAATCTGCAGGAACCTGCCCGCGGTCAAACAATTCGTGAAGGCTTTGGTTCAGGCTGTCCGGCAGAAAAAACTGGTGGATCTGAGATTGCGGCCACCGCTTGGCTGCCCCTGCATAAATCAGCAGACAGCCCGAGGAAGGCTTGTAGCTTCCGCGCGGAAGCCGTTTGTCAGGCGCACCGCCCGGCTTAGCCGCAATCCCGGCAGCACTCCTCTCCTGCTGGAATAGACCAGCCGGAAGCAATGCCTCCACATGCGGGAAATCACCGTTATACAGCACGGCATCATAGGAAATCTGCCTGCCTTGAACGGCCACCCCGCGGCAGTGCCCGTCTTCTACGATCAGCGACTCTACTTCTGTGCTGGTATGAATCGGCACTCCGCGGCTTTCCAGCTCCCGGGCCATAATCTGCGGAAGCCTGCCGTACCCGCCCTTCACCATCCAGATGCCGAAGGCATGCTCCGCATAGGGAAGCATCGTGTAGATTCCCGGTGTGCGGAAGGGCGCACCGCCGATATAGAGGCTCTGCAGGGAGAACGCGTCCCTGAGCTCCTCATGCCGGAAATATTGCCCGATGGCTGAGCGCAGGCTTCTGTATGCACGCAGGCGGATCATCAGTGCCAGATTTCCCGGACTGAAGAACTCACGCTTGCTTCTATATCCCCTTTCAAGGAACGAAGCCCTGCCCTTCGGGTACAGCAGCGACATGTCGTTCATAAACCGCAGAAAGCCTTTGCCTTCTCCGGGGTACAGCCGTTCAATCTCCTCTGCCTGCTTCGCAGCTCCGGCATATTTGGTCAAGGTGCGGCCGCTCCGGAAGTGAACCCGGTAGAGCGGATCACAGCGCAGCAACGTAAGGCTGCTGCGCGGCAAACCGCCTTCTTCCAGAATATCCAGCAGCATCTCCGGCAGCAGTACGATGGTCGGCCCTTGGTCAATCCGGTAGCCGCCCGCCTCTTCTTCAAAAGCGACACGCCCGCCTACCTGTGCAGCACGCTCATACATTACAACCTCGTGCCCCTGCCGGGTAAGCAGCAGCGCTGCGGTCAGTCCGCCGATTCCGCTGCCCACAATCGCAACGCGGCTCATAACGGAACCCCCGCACCGGGAGCGCCGGCCCGCATGGTGAATCTGCCGTGCAGAGCCTGGTCATGCTCCCGCAGCAGCCGCGTACTGATCTTCGCCGACTCGAAGATTGTCGGCAGGCCGCTGCCCGGATGGGTTCCGCCTCCGACCAGCCAGATGCCGCGCACCTCCTGAAAGGTGTTGTGCGGCCGCAGATGCATCATCTGCCCGAGATTATGCGCCAGATTGAAGGTCGCACCGTTATATACATTCAGCTTGCTCTGCCAGTCCAGCGGCGAGAAGAACAGCCGCTCTTCTACCCTTGCCTTCAGCCCGGCCAGCTGCGGAATCTGCTGCAGCCGTTCCATCATCTGGGCTTCAACCCCGGCTCCCTCCTCCTGCCAGTCCACTCCGGCCTGCAGGTTCGGAACCGGCATTAGCACATAGAGCGAGGACTTGCCCGGCGGTGCCAGCGTCTTATCGGTCACTGACGGATTATGGACGTAGATGGAGGGATCCTCGGATAATACCCCAAGCTTAGTGATCTCCTCGACATTACGCCGGTAGTCTGCTGCGAAATGAACGGAATGATGATCCAGCTCCACCTCTCCATCGACGCCCAGATAGAGCATGGCCGTTGAGCAGGAATATCTTTTACGGGCCAGTTTACTAGGGGTATATCTCTTCAGAATGCCAGGCTCGAACAGCTGCGTCATCGCTGAGCCGAAGTCTGCTCCGATTACAACATAATCCGCATCCACCTTGTCTCCGTTCTCCAGCAGCAGCCCCGCGGCATGCCCGTTCTTGACCAATATCCGCTGTACTCCGCTTGAAGTGTGCACCCGCCCGCCATGCTCCTGAATGACCTCAGCCATCGCCTGCAGAACACGGTTAATTCCGCCCACCGGATGGTACAGGCCGTAACGATGCTCCATGTAGGAGAGGATAGTAAATGTGCCGGGACATTCCCAGGGTGACATGCCAAGATATTTCGCCTGAAAAGTAAACGAGTAACGCAGCCGTTCATCATCAAAATACCGCGACAGCCGGTTGTACACATTATCTGCGGCATTCAGCTTAGGCAGCGCGTGCAGTACATCTTTTTTCATATAATCGCCTACGGATTGGAACGGACGCTGCAGCAGCGGAATCACCCGCTCCAGCTTATCGCCCTCGTCGGCCATGAACCGCCGGTAGCCGCTGCCATTGCCGGGAAACAGCCGCTCAATCTCCTCGGCAGTCTGCTTCTGATCCGTTGAGGGGGTAAATACGGTATCTCCGAAATGCAGCGAATACAGCGGATCCAGCGGCTTCAATACAGCATAATCGTGCACGGAACGCCCGGCCAGAGCGAACAGCTCCTCCAGCAGATGCGGCATCATCAAAAAGGTAGCGCCCCGGTCAAACCGGTAGCTGCCCAGTCTGAGCTCCCCCGATCTTCCGCCAACCGTCTCCTGCTTCTCGTAAAGGTCCACTGCAAATCCTTCGGCGGCAAGCAGCATAGCTGCGGCCAGTCCTCCCGGTCCTGCGCCAATCACTGCAACTTTCGCGGTACGTTTGGGTCCAGTCAAGCCCTTTCCTCCTTCTCCCTGTCGATCTGCAGGCCAATAACAGCTCTCAAACATTATACAAGAACTATACAATAATGATACAAATATCATACAGGCTTTGCAGCGCCGTGTAAATGTCTTCACCCCGGCTTCCATAAATTCGGTCATATGCTTCTACCGGCATAAAAAAAGAACCGGCAGGCCGCCCGCAGGAGGGTCCCGTCGATTCTAAAATATTACTGTCTATTAAATTCCCGGCTACAGCTCCAGCCTCAGCTACATTCCTTGCCGCATGCCGGCAAACTCCTGGTCATACCAGGCCTGCCACTGCTCTGGAGCCCCGCTCATCCTGTAGGTTGCCTTGGTAACCTCCGGCTCCGCCGTCTCATAACCTTTACCTCCGGCAATAAACTTCATCTCCGGATAGCTGCGGCTGAGCCGTTCAAACAACCCTTCACAGTAAGGCACAAGTCCGCTATCGGTAACCGAAAGGCAGACCGCTCCGATCCGGCTCTGCTTCTCCAGCATATTCAGGACGCCTTCTTCGGGCGTATTGGCTCCCAGGTAGATGACTTCAACCCCGTTTTTACGCAGAAAAAGGGAGAATAGCAGCAGTCCGACCTGGTGATGCTCCCCTGCCGGACAGAAGGCAAGCACCTTCGGCAAATGCGCATAAACGGGAAACACATGAAAAAACTGCGACAGCCGGTTCGAGACCATATGCGTCATATAATGCTCCTGGGCTACCGTTGCTGTTCCTGCTTCCCAGGCGTCGCCCACCCTGATTAGTACCGGCACAAGCACCTGATGCACCATAGCTTCATACCCGTACAATGAGAAACCGAAGTCGATTAACGCATCTGCCCGCTCGCCCTGGATCTCGTACAATGCTGTATAGATCTGCTGCTTCATCTTGTCGATGGCATCCCTGGAATCTCCGCCTGCTGCAGTGAGGCGTTCCTCCAGCTGCTTCTGTCTCTGCAGCTTAAGCATCCGCACGGCATGGGAGATGCTGATACCCTGCTTCTCCGTCTGTTCCTTCAACCAGCGAAGGTCCTCAATATTCTCCTGGCTGTACAGCCTGTAGCCGGATTCGGTACGTTCCGGAACGACAGCTTGGTATCTGTTCTCCCATGCCCGCAGAGTAACCGAAGGAATATCGAGCATTTCGACGACCTGTTTGATGGAATACACGATGGTTCTCACTCTCTTTTCCTAGTTACACTGAATACTTTGAATATTCAAACCTTATACAAATTATTTACACTCATTATACAATTGCTGGTGTCTTATGTCATCAGGGCTTGTGCAGCCCGTTTCGCAGCAGCGATTCCGTATAAATTCAGTGATTCCAGCAACAATAGACCATCCGGATAATTGCGGGCCAGCTGCTTCACTTCTCTCCGGAGGGCGTTAATAAATAGTTACCATGCCGGAGTCCAAGGAAGTGTTGCTTGGCTCTGCCCCCAGGAGGACTAATTCATGATGCAAGGCAGCCGCTCCATTACATCCGAACAATCACAGCTAACTATAGCTTCCGGTGCGGTTAAGCCGCCCGGCAAGCGGAAATCCCGTGTTCTCCGGCCCCGCCGCTTCAAGGTAATGACAGCCTTCCTGCTGCTCTTTCTATGGCTGGCCGGTGTGATGCTGTATCAGACCCATAAACCGCTGCCGCCCGGCCTGTCCGCAGAAAGTCCCCTGTATAAGGTGAGCAGCGTCGACTTCTGGCATGATCTGACTTATCAGGACGCTGGCGGGGCCGCTGTCAGGGAGGAGCAGATTCTTCCGCGGATCCTGCAGATTGTAGAGGACTCCAGAGAATTCCTCGTCATCGATCTGTTTCTGTTCAATGATTATACCCATGTTGACCAGCAGTTTCCCCCGGTGAGCCGGAAGCTGGCCGATAAGCTTATTGCCCAGAAATCAGCATATCCCGGAATGGAGATCGCCTTCATTACCGATGAGGTAAATACGAATTACGGTTCTGCCCCCAATCAGCTGCTGGAGGATATGAAAGCCGCCGGGATCCGGGTGGTTATGACCGATGTCGATGATCTGCGCGATTCAACCCCGGCCTACTCTGCAGTCTGGCGTACCTTCATCCAGTGGTTCGGCCAATCCGGCCGGGGCTGGATTCCGAATCTGATGGCCAGCGGCGGACCGGACATTACGGCGCGTTCCTATCTGAAGCTGCTGAATGTCAAAGCCAACCACCGCAAGGTAGTGCTCAGCGAGAGCACTGCCCTCATCTCCTCCGGGAATGTGCATGACGCCAGCGCCTATCATTCCAATATTGCCCTCGAAGTGCAGGGTCCTATACTGGCAGACATTCTGCAGAGCGAGCAGGCTGCAGCCGATCTGTCGGGGGCAGGCCCGCTATTAAGCAAGCCGCCCCAATTCCGGCAGGAGGTTAATTCCTCCCCAGAAGCTGCGCTGGAAGTCCGTTATTTGACCGAAGGTAAAGTATATACATCCGCGCTGGAGAGCCTCGGTGCAGCAGGCCGCGGCGATATCATCTGGATGGGCATGTTCTATCTGGCAGATGACCGGATTATCGACGCCTTGCTTGCCGCTGACAAACGCGGAGCCGAGGTAAGGCTGCTGCTCGATCCGAATCAGAACGCCTTCGGCCGGGACAAGATCGGCATTCCGAACCGTCCGGTAGCCATGGATCTGAACCGGCGCTCTAATGGCCGGATTGCCATCCGCTGGTATAACACAGGCCAGGAGCAATATCACAGCAAGCTGATGTTCATTGCCAAAGCGTCAGGCAATTCCATCGTCCTCGGCGGATCAACCAATTTCACGGCCCGCAATCTGGATGACTATAATCTTGAGAACAATCTCTTTGTATCCGTTCCGCGGGATCAGCCGCTGTATACGGAAGTAGAAAGCTATTTCACCCGTCTGTGGAACAACGAGGATGCCCGGTACAGCCTGCCGCTGGAGGACTATCAGAGCGAAATCACCTGGTTGAAATACATCATCTACCGGCTGCAGACCCGTCTCGGATTTACCACATTCTGAATCCTCCTCCTGCAAAAAAAGACCGCCGGAAGCTCTGCTTCTCCGGCGGTCTTATATTGTTCAGTTACAGCAGCGGGGACATCAGCCGGGCGGCCGATTCCAGCAGCCGCTCCAGCAGCCGCTTATCCATGAAGGTCTCATGGATAATCTCCCGGGTGGAGAGCAAATCCCGCTCGAAGTCCGCGACGATCCGCGAGACGCTCTCGGTCTGCAGCAGCAGCGCATTCACCTCAAAGTTAAGATGGAAGCTGCGCATATCCATGTTGGCTGTGCCAATCGTGGCGATCTCCCCGTCGGCAATCAGCAGCTTTGAATGAATAAAGCCCTTCTCATATTCATAGATCTTCACCCCGGATTCCAGCAGCGCCGGAAAGTAGGAGTGCGAAGCCAGGAACGGCAGCCATTTATCCGGTTTGGCCGGGAATAGCAGCCGTACATCCAGACCTGACATTGCCGCCACACGCAGGGCGGTCAGGATGTCCTCATCGGGGATGAAGTAGGGGCTGGCGATCCACACCGATTTCTCCGCAGAGGTGATCATGGAGAAAAAGATATTCTTCAGCGCACGCCGCTCATTATCCGGCCCGCTGGCAATAATCTGCACGGCCCCGTCTCCGGTTGTAAACCGCAGCTGCGGGGAGAGATAATCCTGCTCCAGTATTTTCTCGCCGGTGGTATGCATCCAGTCCTGCAGGAAAATAATCTGCATCGTCCGCACCGCCTCGCCTCTCAGCAGCATATGCGTATCGCGCCAGAAGCCGTAAGTCTTGCTGCGGCTCAAATACTCGTCCCCGACATTAAGTCCGCCCATGAATCCGACATCACCGTCAATGACCACGATCTTACGGTGGTTCCGGTAGTTCACCCGGCTGGAGAAGAAGGAGGTTGAGTTGCCGTATGCGGCCACCTGTACTCCGGCATCGCTCAGCTCCTTAAGGAAGGCCTTGGAGAGCTGAATGCTGCCGACCGCATCGTACATGAACCGGACAGCTACCCCTGCGCGCGCCTTTTCGATCAGAATCTGCTGAATGCGCGTACCGATATGATCCGCCCGGAATATATAATATTCCATATGAATATGATGCTGCGCCTGCCGCAGCTCAAGCAGCAGCGTGCCGAAGGTTTCTTCGCCGTTGGTGAGAATCCGCGTCTCCGAGCTGAAGGAAATCGGTGTACGTCCCAGCCGCTGTGATAAACCAATCAGCTTCTGGCGCGCCGGACTGAACACGGACCAGTCCTGATGCATGCGCAGGGCATCATTCTCAATCCGCTCATAGGCCATCAGATCGCGCTGGGCTTTCTTGTCGTATTTGCGCCGTTTGAACACATTCTGCCCGAACAGGAAATAGAAGACGAGTCCCAGCACCGGAATCAGGGCCAGCAGCAGAATCCAGGACATCGTTGTCGACGGATTGCGGTTCTCCATGAAAATCCCCAGCCCGATGGAGATGACGGTCAGCGTGGAAAAAATACTGATAACCGTCCCGGCCGTGCTGCCGAAAATCCCGAATCCAAAATAGTAAAAAGCCAGCAAAGCCCCTATGATAACTATAGCCTGCAGTCCTCTTCTCATATACAACCTACCTTCTCGTTTCGCCGTTCATCACTAAAATGACACATTTTTATATTACACGAAGAAGCGGTTTCTTCCTACTGGAATCCTTGTCTAAACTGAAATAGCTACAAAACTGTAACCTCTATGCAGAGGCAAATTACAACACAAATAAGGCGCCTTTCTAAATTCGAAGGGCGCCTTGCTGCTTCAGATATTACACCATTGCTGCCGCGCTGCTCTCCAGCGAAGATTTCCAGGCGCGCAGCATATGCAGATCCTGCGGCAGGAATTCCTCCAGCATATGGCTGAGTCCAAGATATAACGGACTGTCGGTCGCAGCATTCAGCTTCTTGCAGAACTGCGGCGTCCATTTCAGCAGATGCTCCTCCAGGAAGTTCTCCTGAATCTCCAGCAGCTCCATCGCGCTGCGGATAGAGAAGCTGTTATACAGCATCCGTTCATGCATAACCGCCATGAATTCCAGCTCAATGGCAATATGATCATCAGCTTCGCCGCCGCATTTCTTGAAGACGACTCCCGCCGAAGCATATACATCCGAAATCACATTGCAGAATTCTTCCTCACGGCCCAGCTGAGCCGCTTCACGGGCTACGAAAGGGCTGACCGCATGCTCATTCATCAGGCGTGTATATTCGAGCTTCTCCTTCTCGCAGATGGAACGTAACATTGCAGGCTCCTGGCTGCACAGGTACCGCTTGATCTCCCGCCCGCCTTCGGTCATCTCCGCAGCAAAGCTCATTTCGCGTTTGCCTCTCCATTCAGCGACCAGGGAAAGCGATGGTTTTCTTCCATAGAAATCAACAAGCAGCTGATATATTAATCCCCGACTCTCCAACCAGCGGCTGAACGCCTCCGGCACGACAAGTGATGGAACTGTAGGTATAGTCATTTTGCAAATCCTCCCTATTGGTTTGCCGGGCGCCGGGGCATCCCCTCGGATTGCCGCCTGAGCGTTCCGGTATCATAGCTGTGCTCTTCGCAAAAGTGATAGGTTATAAAGTTGTAATCTTCCGCACTTAAATTATATCGAAAATGTAAAGCGCTTTCGGTGAGCATTCTATGACCATTCCCTGAAATTGTCGTACATTTGTCAAAATTAGCCTGGGCCTTTTATTCTGTGCCGCATATGATTCAGTTTGTCCGTTTATAAAGCCTTCCCCCTCCTTCTGAGCTGCTGATTCCACCGGATTTCCGTACCCGAAGATTGACTGCGAAAAGGATATTCACTAAAATTTAAAGCAAAACCTCACAGATGAAGGGAGCAACGCCATGGAGCCGCTGACGGACCCTTTTGGACGCCTGCATGATTATCTCCGGATTTCGGTTACAGACCGCTGCAACCTGCGCTGTATTTATTGTATGCCTGCGGAAGGAATGCAATTCCAGCCGCAGGACGAGATTATGAGCTATGAGGAAATTGCCGCCGTAGTGCAGGCGCTGGCACCGCTCGGACTGCGTAAGGTCCGGCTGACCGGAGGCGAGCCGCTGGTGCGCAGGGAGCTGGAGAAGCTGGTCTCCATGATCGCCGCTATTCCGGGCATTGACGATATTTCGCTGACCACAAACGGTCTGCTGCTGCCCATGAAGGCCGCATCCCTGAAGCAGGCAGGCTTGTCACGGGTGAACATCAGCCTCGACTCCCTGCGGCAGGACCGCTTCGCTATGATTACCCGCGGGGGCGAGGTAATCAAAGTACTGAAAGGCATTGAAGCTGCGGAGGCTGCCGGTCTCTCCCCCATCAAGCTCAATGTCGTGCTGATGAAGGGGATAAATGATGATGAGATTAAGGATTTCATCGCGCTAACGCTGGACAGCCCGCTGAATGTACGTTTTATTGAATATATGCCGATCGGCAGCAGCAGCGATGCCTGGCGGCAGACCTACCTTCCGCTCGAAACTGTAGTAGCAGCATGCAATGAAGCCGGCTGGAGCACCGAGGAAGCCGACATGCCTTCCGGCAACGGCCCTTCGCAAAACAGGCGGGTTGCCGGAGCCAAGGGTACCTTCGGACTGATTCATCCGGTAAGCGAGCATTTCTGCGACAACTGCAACCGGCTGCGGCTCACCGCCGACGGTAATATCAAGGCCTGCCTCTATTGGGCAGATGAATATAATGTGCGTCCGCTGATAAGCGATCCGGCTGCGGTACAGGCACTGTTCCGCCAGGCACTGGGCAACAAGCCGCATAATCATGAAATGGCGCTGGCGCTGGAGCGGAAGGCGCAAAGCCATACCCCTACCACCCGCCGGATGTCACAGATCGGCGGCTAACTGCCGCCCGCCATCATCTGCCGGCACAAACAGAAACGGCTGAGCATTCCCGGAGGAATCTCAGCCGTTTTTTATAAAGACTAGAATGTATATGTTTCGGGGTCCACGCAAAGTACCTGAGTCAACCTCGAAGCGGAAGCCCCACTTTGTGGGGGTATTTTATAGTTCAAGGTAGTATACTCCACGTTATCAACGCTTAATTAAGCCAGGTGGAATCGGAAAGAAGAATTTCGAAATCCACGGACAAGGTCCCCCGGATCACATTCTGGGTATTGTCGAGTTTGACGGACAGGTCTACACCCCGCATGCTGACATCATCATTATTGTAACGCCTGCGTGACAAGTAATAAGCAGCCAGTTCTTTGCAGAACCGGGTATAATTATCGTTCATTATCAGTTTGTTGCTTACACCGAAAATACTGGAATATTGCCGGTAGGGAATGTAAGCCGCGAATCTCCGCAGAATAGAATCCACATTCCAATTGTAGCGGTTAGCGGACTGGACGATTTTGGATAAGGCTGTGAAAATCTCACTTTCCCGGACCGAGATGTATTCAACATACTCGTCAAGCACCTCAATCTGTCCGTCCATCAGCCGGTTTAAATAGATATTTGCTGTCCCCCAAACCTGATATTGCGCAATAATCCTTCTGGCCTCTTCATCATCTTCCCGTATCCAGCCTGCGTCCATATATACAGGAATCAGTTCCAGAGCAGCTTTATGGTCACCGCATTCCTCAAGCACATTGGCGCGGAGAAGCTGGGCATACAAAATATATGCGTACACCGGTCTTTGGGCGACCCGCCCATGATCCGCTGTGCGGCTGCCGCCTTTAAGCAGCTGATACTGCAGCGAAGCCAGCCGGAGCAGCTCATCGGCGAGTTCGCTTACCTTCTGCCATTGATGAAGAGAAGAGTACGTATGCGCCAGCTGCTTCAGGGCATCCAGCTGATTCAGCTCATCCAGCTTACTTACATAATTCTCAAACAAGACGGCCGCAATTAGATTATTGTGCGGATCGTCGCCGAGAGCCATTAAGAACAAACGATATTGACAGAGCGCCAGCCGTTCGGAATGCTGATATTTCTCACTGGCCCCCACATTCTCATAGATTAAGGCCGCAGCCTGTAAGTGTCCCTGCTGATATAATTCCTCGGCTACCTCAAAAAGCAGCGGCACATACAAAAGATTATCCAGCAGGTTCTGTACGATGGCTTCAATACAGTCCAGGCGCGAGAGTGAAGCACATTGCAGCAGAAAAGGCCGCAAACGCCGCCACGTAGGAGCGGAATCAACCATAATTTCATCTACATATTTACCGTAAAAATAATCCTCTGCAAGCCCCATGGCCCGTGTAATCCGGATAAGATGGTTCATCGCCAGCGCCTGCTGGCCCTTCATAACCCGGCTGAGCGTACCGGAATGAATCCCGCAGATGATGGCGAACTGATTATTGGACAGATCATGCTCCGAGAGATAAGCTGCAATTTCGTCCCGGATTTTGATTGTATGCTTCACTCTATAATCATCCTTTTCACACGCTTCCCGTTCATTTCCGATGCTTTAAGGCATCCGTTCAAATGCCCCGTTATTTCACTTAATCCCGAGATCAGCTTACGCAGGCGGCCTTTTCTTAATCCGGTAAACATTATCATAAGTATTGAGCAGTTCGTCCAGCACAACAGACTGCCGCAGCACCTCCGGATGTCCAAATCCCCCATGCCGGGTCTGCAGCTGGTGGAGCCTGCTTCTTGCCCTTTCAATACGAATTCTGACACTTGCCGGATTATACATGTAAATTCCGCCTCCTCATGCAATATTATAGATATTTATGTAAAATTATAAAATATTAGCCTGGGTGCATCACCTGCTGAAACAGGACAATAAATGCGCATAACTACGGAAATTGTTCATAAAAAAGACGCTCCTGAGTTAGCAGGAACGCCGGAATCTTAATATTGTTGAAATCATACAGGTTCTACAATAATTGTCCCCATAGGCTTATAATCCGCCAGCACCATGTCCCATTGGTTGAACTATTATTTAATATCCGCCACTGCCGTGCCCTAAGGGTTGAACTGTTGGTGTGGAGGTAGTGACAGTTGTCCCAATAACCGGATCCCCGTACGCTACAGGAGCAATGAGCAGAGCAACCATACTACACATAACTAGAAATAATATCCCTTTTCTTTTCATAATGACTTCGCCCCTCACTAATAGAATTTTTGTATTGTTGCTTTTGTTCATTATTCGCTTTGTCACGATGCTGTTCAAACAAATCTATACACTTAATAACTTTTCCTTCACTGTTGATTTTGATAGAGTATTCCAGGCTTTGCAATATAGCCTGTATGCCTTCGTTCCGTTTATGATTTAGAAGATAGGTAGCAAATTCTATAAGAAACTGTGCGTAATGATCTGCTGTTACTTGCGTATTGTAGTCGCCAAGAATCGTAGAATATGTCCGAAATGGCAGGTAGTCCGAGAATTGCTCCAGAATATCATCTATATCCCAGGCATATTCGTTTGCAGCCTGAATAATTTTGAATACTCCGGTAAAGATCTCACTTTCTCTAACCGAAATATATTCCACATATTCTGCTAAGACATCATGACAACCATTCAGAATCCGGTATAGGTAATTATTCGCAATTGCCCACTCTTGAAACTGGGCAATTGTCTGTCTGGATTCATCCGTTTGTTCCCGAATCCAGCTGCCATCAGCATATTTACTGACAAGCTCTAGAGCCTCAGCATAATCCCCCTGCTCTTCGCAGACTAAAGACCTTAAGAGATAAGAATATAAGATATATCCATAAATCGGCCTTGATGACTGCTTGTACACTTTCCGGTTCTGGTGCAACGAGTATTGAAGTTCGTATTGAATAGAGGCAATCCGGTGCAACTCGCTGGCGAGCTCATCAACTTTATTCCATCTGTGAAGTGAGTTATATACATTAGCCAGATCCTTCAAAGCATCCAATTGCTCCGCCTCATCCAGACGCGGGATATAGCTCTCAAACAAGGTTGCCGCGCGCAGATTCGTATTCTGGTCATTCCCGAGCGCAATCCGGAACAGGCGGTACTGGCAGGTAGCCAGCCTTTCGGAATACTGATATTTCTCGCTGGCGCTCACATTCTCATAGAGCACTGCAGCTGCCTGGAAGTGTCCCTGCCTGAACAGCCCTTCGGCTACTTCAAACAGAAGAGGAACATAGGTGAGATTATCGAGCAGGTTATGTACCAAACGCTCGATACAATCCATACGCCCAAGCTCGGCACAACGGATAATGAACGGGCGCAGCCGCCGCCAGGTTGGTGCCGAGTGAAAGAAGCATTCATCTACATACAGGCTGTAAAAATAATCCTCGCTCACCCCCATTCCCGCAGTAATTAATTCCAGATGGCTCATGGCAATCGGCTGATGGCCATTAATAATCCGGCTTAATGTTCCGGAATTAATGCCGGATCTTATAGCAAATTGATTGATAGACATCCCGTGTAGGGATAAATAGTTCGCTAGCTGATCTCGAATCATGGCTGTCGGCCCCAATGAAACACCACCTTTATAATACCAGTATTTAGAACTTTGTGTTTATATCTGTAATAGTAGGCGTTGGCATTCCATTGGTCAATAGACTAGATTCAGATAAATAATGAAAGTGTGAAGTTTCGTGAACAGTTTGGCAACCGGGTTGCCAAACGCTTCGGAATATGGCCTGACAGGCTCAAAATACCCTCCACAGCTGAACTCCCATATACACAGCGATCGCCCAGACCAGCAGGGCTGAAACGCTGTTTAATCCCCGGATGATCCGGCCGCTTGAATCCACCCTGCCAAGTATCCGGCCGGCGGCGGCAAGACTGAGAAACCAGATCCAGGAGACTGCCGCCGTTGCTGCCGCAAACACCCAGCGCTCCGCTGAGTCATATTGCAGTGAGCTTGTCCCGATAACACCCACTGTATCCAGCAGTGCATGCGGATTGAGGAGCGACACCGACAGTGCGTAGGCTATCTGTCCTTTCGGTGACAGGCGTTTCCCCTCGGCGGTGGCCGGAGCAGAGCGCCAGATTCTCCAGCCCATGAAGAGAAGAAACAGAATCCCTGCGCTGTATATCACCGGGGTGACCCAGTCCAGGGACACAATCACCAGCGAGACACCGCCCACGGCCCCCCCGATAAGCAGGGTGTCACATAAGGATGCCGTTAACACAACCGGCAGTACGCTGCGGAACCTCGGATGCTGCGCCCCCTGATTGAATACGAATATATTCTGCACGCCCAGCGGCAAAATAAGCCCAAAGGCCAATATAATACCATGCACGATGGCTTCTGCCATTATATTTCCCCCTCTATCCAAGCCATGAAATGGCGCCGGCAGCAGGCATTATTTGTTCCCTTGCCGGCACTAACTGATCGTACTCTGCTGCAGCAGCAGCCGTAACCATCCAAATGACCTTCCTTACTCCCAACCAAGCTTAAAGAATCAAAGTAAATCATGGTACACTTTAGGAAAGAAGCCGGTTGCATCCGCCAGGTTACATTCGTAAGTTCAATAGCAAGAAGAGGTCTTATATTTCAATTAAGAGGAGCCGGTCCTGTGACACAACAATTCCCGCCAGAGCATCCGCCTGCTGGCACTGAATCTTCCTCTTTCCGGCAGAAACAGGAGCACGCGTCCGCTTCCGTGCCGTTTGGAGCCTGGGCGCCTGACCCTGCCTCACCGCGGCCGCTGCACAGCCAGATCTCGGCCTACTTCCTGGGCAAGATCAGCAGCGGAGCCTGGCCTGCCGGCATGCGCCTCGCCCCGCAGCGCGAGCTGGCCCGCCGGCTTGGCGTCAACCGCAGCACCGTAGTGACGGCTCTGGGGCAGCTGGCTGCACTGGGCCTGATTGAAGGAAGGCGGGGCGGCGGAACTGTAATCGCTGGCGGACGAGCCGCAGTCCGTTCCCCTGCCGGCCCCGCAGCCGTTCCGGATCAGGATGAGGCTCAGCCTGCCGGCAACTGGAATGATTATGTGGAGGAAGGCAGCTATTATCCTAATCTGCCGACTGTGCAGGACATCAACAGGCTGGAGTACGAGCCCGGGCTGATCCGGCTTGGCACCGGTGAGCCTGCCCCGGAGCTGCTGCCCGGCCCGGCAATAAACCGGGTGCTGGCCGGGCTCTCCCGGCAGAAGCTTCCGCCGCTGTCCTATGAGGAGCCGCTCGGCAATCCGGGGCTGCGCGCTGCGGTAAGCCGGACGCTGGCGGCAACCGGCATTACTGCCGATCCGGCCTCCATCCTCATCACCTCGGGGGCGCTGCAGGGGCTGCAGCTTATTGCACTGGGGCTTCTGCCGCGGGGCTCGACTATCCTGCTGGAGAAGCCCTCCTATCTCTACTCCATTCATGCCTTCCAGTCTGCCGGAGTGAAATTCAGCGGATTGCCTATGGACGGGCACGGGCTGATCCCGGAGCAGCTTGCCGCCGAGGCTGTCCGCAGCCGGGCGGCGATGCTCTACAGCATCCCCTCATTCCACAATCCCACCGGGATTCTGATGAATGAGCAGCGGCGCAGCGAGCTCATGCAGATTACGGGCAGCCTGGGTCTGCCCATTCTCGAAGACGGGGCCTATCAGGAGCTGTGGCTGGATACGCCGCCGCCGCCCCCGCTTAAGGCGCTGGATCGCGAGGGACGGGTGCTGCATCTGGGCACACTGTCTAAGGCGGCCAGCCCCGGCCTGCGCATCGGCTGGATTGTCGGCCCGGAGCCGGTAGTCCGGCGGCTGGCCGATATCAAGATGCAGACCGATTACGGCGCAAGCTCCTTGTCACAGCTGGCCGCAGCCCGCTGGCTGGAGGGCGGCTATCATGAGGAGCATCTTCAGGTGCTGCGCAGCAGACTCCGCGAACGGCGCAGGCTGTTGCTTGAGCTGCTGGCCGTTCACTGCACGGGTCTTGCCAGCTGGAATATTCCGGCCGGGGGCTTCTATATCTGGCTGACCCTGCACCGTCCCGCGGCTCCGCGCAAGCTCTTCACGGCAGCACTCCAGGCCGGATTGCTGCTCAACACAGGCGACCTCTATGACCGCAGCGATGCCCGTCATCTCAGGCTCTCGTACGCCTACGCCTCCCCGGCAGAGCTGGAGCGCGGAATTGCCCTGCTGGCTGAATTAATCAGATAACCCGTTAATTTAGGAGTACGAATATTCTCAAGCCAGTCCAAGAAACAAATGACAAATAATATTATTTGTTATTTGTTTCTGTTTATGCTAGACTTTTTTCACAGGAAGGGGATTTAATCCGTGAATAAATCAGGACCTTTTTTGAGCAAAACCGAAATACTGAATGCCGCAGAGCAAACCTTGCGCAGGTACGGGCCGGACAAGGCCTCGGTTACGGATGTAGCCAAACTGCTGGGCGTAAGCCACGGAACGCTATACAGGCATTTTCCCAGCAAAGCTGCTCTTAGGGAGGCTGTGACAGAACGCTGGCTGGAGGAGAAGATCGTAGCCCCGCTAAGCGAGACCGCCGGGACAGTCCCGGAGAATGCTCTTGAGCACCTGGGCAAATATCTGGCCGAGCTCTCTGAGCTTAAGTACCAATATGCCGCGCAGGACAGCGAGATGTTCAAAATGTACGCCGCCGTCACAGAGGAATCTGCCGGACTGATCGAAGCACATATCGGACGGATTCTGGACCAGATCAGCATGATTATCAATAGAGGTATAGAACAGCAGCAAATTACGGGAAATACGGATGCTGCGATACTCGCGCGCTCTGTCTTCTATGCCACAGCCCGCTTCCACCATCCGGCCCATGCCTATGAATGGCGCAGCCCGGAGATCAGGCAGCAATTCAGGCAGCTCTGGACACTGCTGGAGCAGGGACTCTCACCGCGATAAACTTAAGGAGGACACACGAATGACACTATCACTGCAAGGCAAGGTGGCTATAGTTACGGGATCATCACGGGGAATCGGGCGGGCTGTCGCCGGGAGGCTGGCGGAGCAGGGGGCTTCGGTCATTATTAACTACTCTAACAGCCCGAAGCAGGCTGAGGAAGCTGTGCAGGCCATTCAGGCTGCAGGCGGAACAGCCGCAGCCCTGCAGGCAGATATCAGCAAACCTGCGCAGATTGAACAGCTGTTCAAGGATACCAAGGCGTTATACGGAAAGATTGATATTGTGGTTAATAATGCGGGGATTATGCTGAATTCCCTGATTGGCGAGGCTACCGAGGAGCAGTTCGACAAGCAGTTCGCCATCAACGTTAAAGGAACCTACTTCTCCTGCCAGCAGGCTTTCTTCCATCTGGAGCAGGGAGGGCGGATCATTAATTTCTCCACCTCGGTCGTCGGTCTGATGTTCCCGGCCTACAGCATCTATGCCGGTACCAAGGGAGCGGTGGAACAATTCACCCGCCAGCTTGCCAAGGAGTTCGGCAGCAAGGGCATCACCATTAACGCCGTTGCCCCGGGGCCGGTAGCTACAGATCTGTTCCTGGAGGGGAAATCCGAAGCCGTGCTGGAAGGGCTGAAGAAGACCAACGCCTTCGGACGTCTGGGCGAGCCCGAGGATATCGCCGGTGCTGTCAGCTTCCTGGCGGGTACAGACTCCGGTTGGATCACCGGACAGACGATCCGCATCAACGGCGGATTCATCTGACCCTGGGCGGCAGCCGGACTGTTGTAGCCGTCCCTTCACCGGGACGGCTTGTTACCTGTATGCTTCCTTCGTGGAGTTCAACAATCTTCTTCACCAGCGGCAGGCCCAGGCCGCTGCCGGCGCCGCTGGTAACGCTTCTGGATTTGTCCACCTTATAGAACCGCTCAAAGATCCGCTTCAGGTCCTCTTCGGCAATACCAATTCCGCTGTCTTTAACCTCCACCTCAATCCACTCTTCTGTCATCCGCAGTGAGACCGTAATCACTCCGCCCTGCGGCGTGAATTTGATGCTGTTATGCAGCAGGTTGGTCCATACCTGGCTTAGAAGATCTTTTACAGCCACTACGGTAGTCTCTGCAAGCTCCGCCTCCACCTCAATCTCCTTGCCGAGCCACTGCGGCTCTGAAGCCAGAATCATCTCCCGCAGCTGCTTGTCGAGCCGGTAGGGCTTACGCTCGAACGGGAAGCTCTCCGCCTCCAGCGCCGACAGCTTCAGCAGGTTATCACTCAGGCCGGACAGGCGGCGGCTCTCCGCTTCAATAATATCCAGATAATGCTTGCGGCTCTCCGGGCTGAGGCTGTTATCCTGAAGTGCGGCAGCGAATCCGCGGATGGAGGTCAGCGGTGACTGGATTTCATGCGATACATTCGAGATGAAATCCTGGCGCATCGTCTCCATCCGGCTCAGCTCGCTGGCCATCTCATTGATTCCCTCGACAATACCGCCGAACTGCCGGTACTGCTTGCTGTTCTCCAGTTCGATTTTGAAATTCCCCTTGGAAATCTGCTGCATGGCCGTCAGAATCGGCATATAGAACCGGTGCTCCTGGCCGCGGGTTGCGAAGGCGATAATCCCTCCGATGCAAATAAAGAGCACGACCTGCATGGCCATAATAAGCATATGATAGCCGTAATCCGGGAACGACCAGCCGAAGTGCTGCACCAGCAGCCGTGATCCGAAATAGCTTCCGTTCCAGGAGAGGAAGAGTACGGTAAGTACGCCGGCAAAATTGGCAATTACCTTAAGTGCCGTCCAGAGCCTGCTCATTCTGCTCCCCCCTCCAGCCGGTAGCCTAGCCCCCGGATGGTACGGATGGCGAATCCGAATTTGTCCCGGGGGAACCGCTCACGCAGACGCCCCACATGCACATCCAGCGTCCGTTCATTGCCCTCGAAATCATACCCCCAGATCTCTTCGATCAGCCGGTCGCGCGTCAGCGTCTGCCCCGGATAGCTGGCCAGCTTGAACAGCAGCTCGAACTCCTTAAGCGGCAATGTGATTTGGCTGTCGCCGCAAACAATCTCATAGGTTCTGCGGTTCATCCGCAGGCTGCCGACCGTTACGCTCTGGGCTGCCGAAATCTGATACCGCTTCAGCAGCGCCCTGACTCTGGCGATCAGCACCGGCGGCTCAAACGGCTTGACCAGATAGTCGTCTGTCCCCAGCTCAAAGCCTTTGACAATCTGCGAGGTTTCGCCTTTAGCCGTCAGCATCAGAATCGGGAAGTCATAGTGTCTGCGCAGCTCCCGGCACAGCTCCCAGCCGTCCATATTCGGCATCATGACGTCAATGATTGCCAGATCCGCCCCTGTCTCTTCAAGCAGCCGCAGCGCCTCCAGACCATCAGCAGCGCTATATACCTCTTCCATGCCCTCAGCCCTCAGAAAGACTCCCACCAATTCGCGGATATGCGGATCGTCGTCCACTACCAGTATTTTGGCCATAACCTGTTGAACCCTCCTCTATGCCACTGCCCGGAAGCTCCGGCGTATTCATCTGCAGCTGCTGCTCCGCAAATTCCCGGTACAGCGCGTGATCACGCAGCAGCTCTTCGTGTGTGCCTTTGCCGGTAATCCGGCCCTTCTCCATGAAAATAATCTGGTCCGCATTCACCACTGTAGCGAGCCTGTGGGCGATGACAATCGTGGTCCGCCCCTGCATCAGATTGCCCAGCGCCTTCTGCACAACAGCTTCAGACTGGCTGTCCAGACTGGAAGTTGCTTCATCCAGCATAAGGATCCTGGGATCGCGCAGCAGTGCCCTGGCGATGGCAATCCGCTGCCGCTGTCCGCCGGACAGCTTCACGCCGCGTTCACCAACATCTGTATTATAGCCGCCGGGAAGCTCCTCAATGAAGCGGTCGGCGTAAGCCATAGCCGCTGCACGCTGCAGCTCCTCCTTGCTGATCTCACGGTCCAGCCCGTACCCGAGGTTCTCGGCAATCGTGCCGGCAAGCAGAGGGCTTTCCTGTGAGACATAGCCGATCCGCCCCCGCCAGGATTTCAGGGAGAATAGTGATACCGGCTTGCCGCCCAGCCGGATTACTCCGCCCTGCGGCTCATAGAAGCGCTCCAGGAGGGAGAACAATGTAGTTTTACCGCCCCCGCTTGGACCAACAATTGCCGTTACCTGACCGGGCAGCATTGTAAAGCTTACCTTATCCAGCACCCTCTCGCCCGTCTTGTAGCTGAAGCTGAGCTCATCAACCGTAACCGGCCCGTCCTCATGAGCCTCCTCTACGCCGTCATACACTTCTTCCTCGGCTGCGAGCGTCTCGATAATCCGTTCGGAAGCCCCCTTAGCTTTCTGGAGCTGGGTGAAGAACTGCGTCAGCTGGGTCAGCGGCATAATAATCTGAATCAGATACAGAATGAAGGCGACCAGCTCACCGGCGGTCAGCGCGCCTGAGGATACCTGCATGCCGCCATAGCCGATGATGACTACAAGCAGCATCATGAATACAAAGGAGACCAGCGGACTGATCATCGCACTGATTTTACCCTCGCGGATCCCGAAGGACAGCAGGTTCACAATCCCGCTGCGTCCGGCCTCGTATTCCTTCTGCTCAGCCCCGGAGGCTTTGACCAGCCGGATCTCGGACAGCACACCGCTTAGCGTAGCCGTGAAGGCTGCCGTTTCATCCTGTGTACCCTTGGATATTTTGTACATCTGCCGGCCCAGCGGCACCAGTATCAGCGCCGAGAGCGGAAGGACCGTGAACAGCACCAGCGTCATTTTCCAGTTCAGATAGAGCAGTACGGAGATCGACCCGGCAATAGAGATTACCCCGGTGAACAGGCTGGCCAGATGCTCCGAGATCAGCGTCTTAAGAATTCCCGTGTCATTAGTCATGCGGCTGACACTTTCTCCTGTCCGGTTCTCATTATAATAGGAGACAGGCAGTACCAGGAATTTGCGCCACAGCCGGTCCCGCAGTCCGGCGACAATTCTCTGTCCTGTAGCATTCAGCAGATAAATCGAGACTCCGCCGGCAATCGTCTGGGCGATGAAGGCCGCGGCAATACCCGCAATCTGCAGCTTGCTGACGGAAGCCAGAGAGAAGCCGTCCACCAGATTCTTCGTGAACATCGGAATAACGAGACCCACAAGAGTTGAAATCATACTGAGGCCAAGCGCCAGCGCCAGCAGAGGATAGGATGGTTTGGTTTCGTGCAGTAACTTCAAAAATGGCTTCATTGCCGCCCCCGGCTTACGCGGGCTTTGAGTCTTATTCATAGAAAATCCCCCTTTTCCGGCAGAATGTTATCAGGCTTAGTAGGCATCCTGTGTCCGCCTTTGACCTCAGAATACCTGTGTAATTTAAACTCAAGTTAAATTGAGCCCTGCAGACTGGACTGCTTTCTTCCTCTTCTCTCCGCTCTTTACCATTGATTTGTAAATCCGTATAAAAGTTGGTTTGTATCCCTTTTCAACAAGTGTTACAGTGATAGAAGCGGCATGATTCCGGCCGCCGCAGCAAGGTATGCACATATTCTTGCGGGAAAGGAGGGCAAAGTTTGCAGGAGATCCCCGGTAAACAGCCATCATTCACCTCTCTGAAATGGTTCAACTTCTTTGTCTATGGCACAGTTGTCCTGTTCACCAGCTTCTTTCCGTTATATCTTCAGATCGTCGGCATGAACAAGCTGGAGATCGGCAGCCTGATGTCAGTCGGTGCCCTGGTCTCAATCATTGCCAACCCCTTCTGGGGCATCTGGAGTGACCGCTACCAGAACATCCGGCGCATTGTACTGGTTATGCTGACAGGTACGCTGGTCTTGTCCCAGCTCGTGTTTCAGGCGAATACATATGAGATGGTATATATATCGATTCTGTTCTTCTATTTCTTTCAAGGGCCGCTCTTTGCCCAGAGCAACACCATGATTCTCAGTTATATTGACGGCACCTCCCTGCGGTTCAGCTCGTTCCGCCTCTGGGGATCCCTCGGGTGGGCGCTGACCGCCATCCTGGCCGGGCCTGTCATTGAATGGACGAACATATCCGTGCTGTCCTATCTCTTTGCGGCACTGCTCTGCGCGGCAATGATCGCCCTGGTTACCATGCCGAGGCTGAGCCATTCCATCGGCATTGCCCCGCTTCCGTTCAGAGGAATGCGGCAGATCTTCTACAACCCGTTCTTCCTGTGCTTTATTCTATTCGGCATTCTGGTGTCCATCCCGAATACGATGAATAACACCTTTGTGTCACTGTACATCACGGAGCTGGGCGGGAGCAAGACCATGATCGGACTCGCGGTCTTCCTCTCCTCCATTCTGGAGATGGGCGTGCTTGTCCTTTGCGACCGGTTCCTCAAGCGGCGCATCTCCGTGCTGCTTGGCTCGCTCGCCCTGGTCAGCGGCCTGTTCTTCCTCCGCTGGTGGCTGATGGCGGATGCAACCACCCCGCTTCAGGTTGCCCTGATTCAGGTGCTGCACTGCATTACGTTCGGCGGATTCTTCTATGTCGGGACCCAGTTGACTATGCTGCTGGTGCCGCGGCCGTACCGCTCCTCGGGACAAGCGCTCTACACGCTTACGTGGAGCGGGGTCTCCGGGATTCTCGGCGGCATATTCGGAGGCTGGATGTACCAGAATCTCGGAGTACAGGTCATGTACCAGTCCGGAGCCATTCTCGCTCTGTTCGGTACACTCGGCTTTGGCTTTATGTGGCTGTTCGTCAGCCGCGGCAGCTACCGGCCACCGGCTGATCCAGAAGATCCGGCGTCAACACTTGAAGCGGATGAGGACAGATGGAATTCCCGCACTTGAACAGCCGTTCTCCATTACATTGAATTCAGCAGAAATTCAATATCCGTCTGGCATAGCATACAGCAAACAGGCTTGGCTACCCGTAAAGGGAGGCCAAGCCTGTTTGCTTAGTAGCTATAGGGAGCACAATCTGCTCCCGGCTTCCGGTAAACCACCGCTGCAGATCAGCCTTTCTTAGGCTGGAATGAGCTTTTGAGCGAAACTACAAGGTTGAACACCGGATGCTCCGGTGACGAATATCTGCTGTCTACGTTGAAGTAGCCGTGGCGGAAGAACTGGAACTTGTCCTGCGGCACACTGCCCTTCAGGCCAGGCTCGACGAAGCCCTGCAGAATCTCAATGGATGACGGATTCAGCTGGTCCAGGAAGGTGGGCTCCGGCTTGCCCTCGGAAGCATCCAGGCCTTCGGTATCCGCTTCAGCCTCTTCTGCCTCGGCAGAGATCAGCGGCTCATACAGGCGGAATTCCGCCGGTACCGCCTGGCTGGCATCCACCCAGTGCAGTGTCCCCTTGACCTTGCGTCCGGTGAACCCGCTGCCGCTTCTGGTCTCAGGATCGTATGTGCAGTGCAGCTCTACAACCTCACCGTTCTCATCCTTAATGAAGTCGTTGCACTTGATGAAATAAGCATTCTTCAGCCGTACTTCGTTGCCGGGGAACAGGCGGAAATACTTGCTTGGCGGCACTTCCATGAAGTCATCGCGTTCAATATAAATTTCACGGGAGAACGGAATCTGGCGGTTGCCCATTTCCGGGTTCTCCACATTGTTCTCAATCTCGAAATATTCGGTTTGATCTTCCGGATAATTCGTAATGACCACCTTCAGCGGCCGCAGCACAGCCATGGTCCGGGGCACGGTCAGCTTCAGATCCTCACGGATAAAGTGCTCCAGCATCTGCAGGTCGACCAGGCCCTGGCTTTTGGAAATACCGGTCTCGTGCACGAAGCTGCGGATCGCTTCCGGGGTGTACCCGCGGCGGCGCAGTCCGGAAATTGTCGGCATACGCGGATCATCCCAGCCGTCCACATGACCTTCATCCACCAGCAGCTTAAGCTTGCGTTTGCTTGTTACCGTCTGGGCCAGATTCAGCCGTCCGAATTCGTACTGGCGAGGTACCGCCGGCATCTCGCACTCGGCAATAACCCAGTCATAGAACGGGCGCTGGTCCTCAAACTCCAGGGAGCACAGGGAATGCGTTACACTCTCAATAGCATCCTCCAGCGGATGCGCGAAGGTGTACATCGGATAAATGCACCATGCATCGCCGGTATTGTGGTGATGGGAGTGGGAAATACGGTAGATGACCGGGTCACGCAGATTGATGTTCGGCGAAGCCATGTCAATCTTGGCACGCAGCACCTTCTCGCCGTCCTTGAATTCGCCTGCCCGCATGCGGCGGAACAGGTCCAGGCTCTCTTCGCTGCCGCGCTCACGGTAAGGGCTGTTCTGCCCCGGCTCGGTCAGCGTTCCCCGGAATTCACGGATCTGCTCTGCAGTAAGATCATCGACATAGGCTTTGCCTTTCTTGATCAGCAACTCAGCCCGCTCGTACATCTCGCTGAAATAATCGGAGGCGAAGCGGAGCTCCTCCCATTCATAACCAAGCCACTTCACATCCTCCTGGATGGAGTTCACATACTCGGTGTCCTCCTTGAGCGGATTGGTGTCGTCAAATCTCAGGTGAGTCTTGCCGCCGAATTCATCAGCCAGCGTGAAGTTAATCCAGATCGCCTTGGCATGTCCGATATGTAAATACCCGTTCGGCTCCGGCGGAAAGCGGGTGACTACTTCCTTAACCTTGCCCGAGCGGAGATCTTCGGTAATGACGTTCTTGATGAAATTGGAGGGGGTACCCTGATTCTCCACAATGATCAACCTTTCGTTCTGTAATATTACTACTTCCTTGTATGAACATGTTTCCTACTAATATACCCGTTAAGCAGGGAATGATCAATAAAGTTAAGCATAACAGGCCTGTCCGCCCCGGTCAGCGGCCCGTTCACTTAAGCTGCTTCAACAGCTGTAAGCGGCGGATTACGGCGCATAATGCAGCTTTGACTTCTCTCCGGGCGATAGGGTAGCATGAGAGGTATAGAAACATTCAATAGAGGGGGTGTACTCATGAAACCCGTCAAATTGCCGAAAGAGCAGCGGGAGCTGATTACCGAGAATATCCGTGCTTACTTCGAAGCCGAACGCGGTGAGACCATCGGCCACCTGGCTGCAGATAATCTGCTGGATTTCTTCCTGCAGGAGCTTGGACCGGCTATATACAACGGAGCGCTAGGCGACTGCCGCACACTGGCTAACCAGCGTATGCAGGCTCTGGAGGAAGACATTTACGCACTGGAGTGGAAGAAGCGTTAGGCAAGAACGTATCCCTTCCGCCCGCAAAGGGGGCAGCCGCATGTTTAATTATGTCATTGATGAAGAGTTGAAGCTGAAGCCGCTTCTGCCGGAGCATGCCCGCCATATGTTCGCGCTGGTGGAGCGCTCGCGCCACCGGCTCAGGCAGTGGCTGCCTTGGGTAGACGGCGTTGCCGAGCAGGATCATCTCACCGGATTTATCAAAAATGCCGTGAAGCAGGGCAGTGACAACGGCGGTTTCACCGCCGGACTCTGGGTCCGCGAGGAGCTTGCCGGGGTCATCGGCTACCACGGGATCGATTGGCATAACCGCTCTGTCGGAATCGGCTACTGGCTGGGCGAAGGCTATGAAGGCCACGGCTATATGACCAGTGCCTGCCGGGTCTTCGTGGATTATGCGCTGCTGGAGCTTGAGCTGAACCGCGTTGAGATCCGCTGCGCCACAGCTAACAGTGCAAGCCGGGCGATTCCCGAGCGGCTGGGCTTCATCTTCGAAGGTGTAATCCGCGAGGCGGAGAAGCTGCCTGCAGGCTACGTTAATCACGCAGTGTACGGCCTGCTCCGCAGCGAATGGAAGCTGCTCGGCTGAGTATTCCTGCCTTGTGTATTGTCAGCACTTATACTCTAAACCACTCTATCCACAGGAAACCCCCGGATGCGGCTTCAGCACCCGGGGGTTTTTGCAACAGTAAGACTATACAGCATCTGCTAGCTCTCCCAAGCCGCAAGCCAGCCCCGGAAGCGCTCGCGGATTACCGCTGCCAGACTGTCCAGCCCGGCAAGCTCGGCAAGCCCTGTCTTATCCCTGCGCCCGTGCTCCATGGAATACAGCACCTGCTTCACCGAGAAGCCGCCTGCCCCGCTCTCCCGCTTGAGGATTCCGTCTCCGCAGGCAATCTCCCCCTCGCGCAGCACGCGTAGGTAGAACCCGCTGTATCCGGTGGACAGTACACGCGCCGGCATATCTGCCGGACCATGCTTCTGCGACAGCTTGAAGCACGGGAAGCGCGGCTGGCTGACCTGCAGCAGCGCCGTGCCGATCTCATAAATATCGCCGATGCATACCTCGGTCTCCAGCAGTCCGCTGACCGTAAGATTCTCACCGAAAGCAGCGTATTCCAGCTTCTTGCCCAGCTGCTCCCCCCAAAAGGCATAATGCTCGAACGGATAGACACAGACCGCCTTGTCTGCGCCTCCGTGATTGATGAGATCAGCTTGCCCGTCCCCGTCAAAGCCTTCACGCCGCAATGACGCCGGGCCGGAAACCGACAGCTTGTAGATGCCCGTCTCCAGCGGTTTGCCGCGGTAATCTACCGTCTTCGGCTTGCCTACATTAAGTGAGACAACCTTCATCTTCATTCCTCCCTATCCAGCATGCAGCTCATAAAGATCTCGTCCACATATCGTCCGCCGAGGTAAAATTCCTCCCGCAGCCGCCCCTCCTCCTCGAATCCGCATTTGCGGTAGAACGCGAGCGCAGGCGTGTTGCTGGAGAGTACACGCAGGCGCAGCTTACGGATGCCGTTCTCCGCAGCATGCCGCCTGATCTCGGCTATCAGCCGGCTCCCGATGCCCATCCGCTGAAACCGCGGATGCACCGCAATGTTAACCTCGCATACATGACGGTTGCTCTCCATCCCGCTGGGGCAGCCGAAGCCTACATACCCGCATAGCTCTCCGCCTTGCAGTGCCACAAGCTGTGAGCCGGGCGGTGCATGCAGCAGATAGTCCTCCCGGGAGCGCCACATCAGCGGCCCCGGCGTTGTATGCTCTGTCCAGATCATATTATCAAGAATAATCAGCTCCCGGGCATCCCTGATTTCCGAGAGACGGATATGGAGTACTGAATCCTTATTAATTCGTTGCACTGCTTGTTCCCCCTTATCATCCCATTAGGATTCCAGCAGATCACGCCGCAGGGCCGGACGGTTAATAAAGGCGTGGACCGCGAAGAAGCCCACAGCCAGCACCGCCATCCCGCAAGCCAGCCACCCTGTCGGGGCGAGACCGCCTCTATCAAATTGAATTCCCATCAGATAAGGGCCGATGACTCTGCCCGCCGCACCGATCCCGCCGCTAAGCCCCAGGAAGAAGGGGGCATGATGCCGGGCATGCTCTGAGATGAAGGAGGGCATGGCCGGGGAGATCAGCATCTCTCCCAGCGTCGCCAGCACCATACCCAGCAGCATCCCCGGGTAGGTCGGCATAAACAGGATTACAGCATACCCGCCTAAGTAGAAGACGGCACTTGCCGTCATCTGTGCCGTGGAGGTACCTGCGAACCAGCGCTTGATCAGGCTGACCAGCGGCTGTGCGGCAAAGATCAGCACGCCGTTCAGCGTCCAGAGGAAGCCGTAGAGCTGCTTCGACCAGCCTTCCGATATAATAAACGGCGATACTCCGGTGTTCCAGATCGAGTTGCCGATCAGCAGGAACATCGAGCCTATGGACATATACAGATAGATACGTGTATGCCCCATCAGCTTCAGGCCGGATGCCTGCGGCTGGGGCTGTTTCTTCCGGACCGTCTCATGGGCCGGTGCAGCCCCCACCTTGCGCAGATAAACCAAGAAGAAGACGGCGAACACAGCCGAAGTCACACCGTTCAGCACAAAGCTCAGCATATAATTGCCCAGAAACCCGCTTAGAGCCGTTCCCAGGGCTACCCCGATATTGTTCGAAACATAAATGATATTAAAAAGCTCTGCGCGCTGCTCCGCGAACCGGAAGCCGATGAACGCCTGGATTGCCGGAAGCGACAGCGAATTGAAGAGTCCCATCAGACCCATGACCATAATGAACAGGCTCCAGCTGCCGCTTGCCCACGGGAGCGCAAATAAGGTCAGTGCGTTCATAGCCAGCGCCCCGACGATCAGCCGGTTTACCCCTACTTTATGATACAGTGATCCGCCAAGCAATTGTCCGGCAATACCGCCGAGTGACTGCACCAGCAGCACAATCCCCGCATCCTTCATACTGCGTCCCAGCTCATCGAATACATACATCGTAACCAGCGGCCACATCAGCGCACTGCCGGTAGCATTAATCAGACTGGCAATCAAGAATACTTTGACTTCCTTCGGATAAGCCTGCAAGAATCTCATAACTTGTCTTTCATCCCCTGTTACTTTGTTGACATTAATCCATCCAGTATCATCTGAAAAGAGGGCGCAGAGCAAGCGTCCATATTAACGCTTTATCGCGTCAATTAAATGAAATATATGCAATGGAAAATAAGCTGTACCTGAGTGATTCGCTCCCCGTATCCCCGGGTAATAGTGCATATGAAACACTCCCTATTTATTCGCCGTGAGCCCGATTTCGTTCCCCCGAGTCGGAAATGCACGGCGAATTTTGTGTTGTCCGGAAGATAGAAGTTAGAGCAGAAGCCGCCTAACAGCTGCGGATTGCAAAAACACCTTCCGGTAACCGGATGCCGGGATACCAGAAAGTGCTCAGGTAAAACTATTCAACAGGCAGCTTGCAGCTGCCTGATCTGTTAAGCATGTTTCTTCACACCTGTAGGAATGCTCTTAGCGGATGCAGCCGCAGCCGGCGCCTTGCGCAGGTAAGCCATATAGTAGGCTGCTGCAACGAAGATCGCACCGCCTGTAAGATTGCCGAGCCATACCGGAGCAAAGTTGCCGAAGTACTGTCCCCAGGTGAAGTGTCCTTCGAAGATAGCGGCAGGGATCAGGAACATGTTAGCTACAACGTGCTGGAATCCGATGGCGACAAACGCCATTGTCGGGAACCAGATACCGAGGATTTTACCGCTGAAATTATCTGCTCCATAGGAGAGCCATACCGCCAGCGCAACGAGCCAGTTACAGCCGATCCCGGAGACAAAGGCCTGCAGGAAGGTCACATCAATCTTGTGCTCCGCCATGCTTACCAGCTTCTCCAGATACACTCCGTCTGAGGTGAGGCCGACAATGTGCCCGAAGAAGTAAGCGACGAACAAGGCACCCGCCAGGTTAGCGATCGTTATCAGCACCAGATTCTTAAACATTTCCCAGAACGAGATCTTCTTTGCGATAAAAGCAAGCGGCACCGCCATCATGTTGCCTGTCAGCAGCTCTCCTCCGGCCAGCAGCACCAGGATCAGCCCTACAGGGAAAACTGCAGCCCCGATAAAGTTAGCAATGGACCCCCATTCGGCAGGCGCACCGGCAATGACACGAATATCCAGCAAAAATCCGAGCGAAATAAACGCCCCTCCCAGAAAACCGAGAATAAGTACAGCACTGAGCGGATTGTGCGCTTTCTTGACTCCGTTCTCTACCGTAACTTCGGCGATCTCCTGCGGTTTGTTATAAGCCATGATTCCTATCCCCTTCTAATTACTTAAAATTTGTTCCTTTATGCCATTGTAACGTGATCCCAGTCACATTTACGTGATAAATATCACTCACAGAAAAACCAAGTGAAAGTTTTCACTGACATGTCAAATTTACCACAAAAGCCTTATTGGCGGAAGATTTTTTACCAACACAAAAAAACCGGAGCCTTAAGCGGCCCCGGCGGATGATCGCGGAATTTAGACGTTTACGGTTTCTCTGACAGCCACAGTTTTAGGCAATGCCTGCAGGCCTGCGGTGTTCAGGAAGTTCCAAGGCTTATTGTAGTGCGGCTGGAAGAAGAAGTCGATGAAGGCCAGCTGGTCTACGGTCATTTTATTCTGAATGCAGACCGATACGGTATTGATCGACTGCGTCAGATCCATCTTCGACATGATCTGAGCGCCCAAGATACGGCGGGTAGCCCGTTCATATACCACTTTTACCTGAACCTGCTCCACAGTCGGCATGAATTCCGGACGGTAGTTATCTGTCAGCAGTACACTTTCAATATCCAGTCCTTCTGCTTTGGCCGCATCCTCAGTAAGGCCGGTTCCGGCAATATTGTCTTCGTAGATCTTGATCCCCGAGGTTCCCTGCGTGCCCATATACGGAATAGTGTTAGTAACCAGATTACGGGCGACAAGTGTACCCATGCGTACAGCGTTGGTTGCTAACGGAATATAGGCGTGTTTACCGGTCGGGTTGTAATGAATCGCACAGCTGTCACCGGCAGCATATACATCCGGCAGGCTGGTCTGCATATAGTCGTTGACCATAATCGCACCGTTTGGCAGCATCTCCACCTGGCCCTTCAGCAGCTCTGTATTCGGACGGAAGCCGATGCACAGAATGACCAGATCTGTCTCATGCTCACCTTTGCTGGTAATAACTTTAGTAACCTTACCATTCTCTCCGGCAAAAGCAGCGATCTTCTCGCCAAGCGCCAGCTTGATTCCGTGCTCTTCCAGCGACCGCTGAATCGGTGCGGTGAACTCTTCATCCAGGTATTTGCTCAGGATCCGCTCCTCGCCGTCAATCAGCGTAACCTGTTTACCGTTCATCTGGAAGGCTTCGACCAGCTCAACTCCGATATATCCGGCACCGACTACAGTAATTCTCTGTACCTTCTGTGCTTCTTCAATGATGGTGTTGGAATGGTTGTAATTCTTCGAGAGCAGAACGCCTTTCAAATCTATACCTTCAAGCTGCGGCACAATCGGCCATGAGCCTGTCGTCATAATCAGCTTATCATACGTATCTTCGAATTCTTCGCCTGTGACCAGGTTGCGGGCCTTCAGGGTTTTGCGGGCAGTATCCACATTCGTAACTTCGTGGCGCATCTTCGTCTGCACACCCAGCGCCGCCAGCTGTTCAGGGGAAGAATAGAACAGTCCTTGCGGGTCTTTAACCACTCCGCCTACATACAGCGCGATACCGCAAGACAGGAACGAGATATTATCATTACGCTCATACACTGTAATCTGGGCATCCGGGTATAGTTGTGCGGTATTAACAATGGCGGCGGTTCCGGCGTGTGTACATCCAATGACTGCTACTTTCATGATTTCTTCCTCCTCCAAATTAAAAGCCTGTTTATGTGTATTTGTGATTAATTTCACTTTATACACTGATTATATTGTGATTATTATCACATTGCAATAGTTTTTGTGATTTTTCTCACATTGTTCACAATTTCAAATTTTAATAGTTTTCAGGAAAAGTCAGGCAGGACCGGGTATCAGCTTGGCTGCTGTGAAGCGCAGGTCCGTTTCGCTCCGGCTTAGTTTTCCCCGGCAGAAGCACATTATGTCTGCCAGCGGCAGGAAGAGACAGGCAGGTTTATATAAAATAACCCCACTCGTCCGCAGGAAAATGCGGAGCAAGTGAGGTCTTATTAGCGGCCAGCTGGATGGCTGCACGGCTGATTATATTGCCTGGAGGGACACCCGGGCAGTTACAGCGTCCCTTCCAGAACCTTTATTCTAACCCGGAAATTACACCGCCCTCATCGACCTGCAGCCCTTCCGCCGCGGGTTTGGCCGGCAGTCCCGGCATGGTGACTATATTGCCCGTGATGACAACTGCGAATCCTGCACCCAGGGACAGCGTGATATCCCGGACACCCATGGTGAAGCCTTCGGGTGCTCCAAGCAGCCTTGGCTGATCCGAGAAGGAATATGGCGTCTTGGCCATGCAGACCTGCAGCTGCTGCAGGCCCAGCCTGTCGATCACAGCCAGACTGCGTTTGGCTGCCGGAGAGAACACCACTTCGGCGCCGCGGTAAATTTCCGTGACGATTTTATTGATTTTGGACGGAATATCCAGGCCGTCTTCATAGAGCGGTGCATAATTCACAGCATCTTCCCGGTCCAGCAGCTTCTTCAGTGCAAACGCAAGCTCAAGTCCACCGGCACTGCCCTCCGCCCATACCTTGGATACGGCTGCAGGCACACCAAGTCTGCGGCAAGCCTCCAGCACATCATTGATCTCTGCCGGAGCATCGCCCTCGAAATGATTGAGCGCTACCAGCACCGGCACACCGAATTTGCTTAAATTCTCAATATGGCACTCCATATTGGACAAGCCGGCGAGCAAGGCCGCACGGTTACCGGCATACAGCTCTTCCTTACGGACACCGCCGTTATATTTCAGTGATTTCACTGTAACCACCAGCACTGCGGCCGAAGGAGACAGGCCAGCCTGGCGGCATTTAATGTCCATAAACTTCTCGGCGCCCAGATCCGCACCGAAGCCGGCCTCTGTTACAACCACCTCGCCAAGCTTCAGCGCGTAGCGGGTCCCGATCACACTGCTGCAGCCGTGGGCAATATTGGCAAAAGGTCCGCCATGTACAATAACCGGCGTGCCTTCCAGCGTCTGCACAAGATTGGGCTTCACCGCTTCCTTCAGCAGCGCAGTCATAGCCTCCACTGCACCAATCTCCTTGGCAGTAACCGGCTGGCCCAGCGTATCATAACCGATGAGCATCCGGCTCAGTCTTTTTTTCAAATCGGCAAGATCATTGCAAAGGCACAGTACAGCCATAATCTCGGAAGCTGTTGTGATCTGGAAGCCGCTCTCGCGCACCGTCCCGTTGCCGTCTCCCAGGCCGGTCACAATATTACGCAGACTGCGGTCATTCATATCCATTACACGTTTCCAGACAATCCGCTGCGGGTCGAGGCTTAAGGCGTTGCCCTGGAACATATGATTATCGATCATTGCAGACAGCAGATTATGCGCAGAGGTCACGGCATGGATATCACCGGTGAAATGCAGATTAATCTCGTCCGCCGGAACAATCTGCGACTTGCCTCCGCCGGTTGCGCCGCCCTTCATTCCGAGGCAAGGCCCAAGTGACGGCTCACGCAGTGCAGCAACCGTCTTAATCCCCGCCGCATTCAGCGCCTGGGATAATCCGATGGTGGTTAAGGTTTTTCCTTCGCCCGCCGGTGTGGGATTTACCGCTGTTACCAGAACCAGCTTGCCGTCCGGCTTGTGCTTCAGTTCCTCCCATAGCGATGGGGAGAGCTTGCTTTTGTATTTACCGTACAACTCCAGATGCTCCTCATGGATCCCTGCTGCCGATGCTACCTCTGTAATTAACCTCATGCTTTTATGAAACCCTCCTGCCGTTATTATCCTGCATCCTTCTTAGCTTTATGCAATTCCGTAAGGGATGAAACTTTCCTCTTCAAAGAATACAGTGTCTCTGAAAAGATACAAGGATAATTTTCATACAACTCTGCTGATTAATAGAAAAACACTATATAGCTTGAACATAGCTTGAACTGGAAACGTTAAGGAGTATTTGCAATAAGAGAACACCCATAATAATGGAGCAATTGTATTTTCTACATTTGAATCCATGCTAAACAGCTGAAAAATCCAATCTATTGTATTTCGTACAGTGCTTTTCGGAAAAATGAGCTTAAAATGCCCAAATCCCAAGAAATGAGTGTACAAAATACAACAGATTCTATTTTCAGGCTCATTTTATTGTAATCTGCTGTACAAAGTACAATAGAATGAATTCTCTACTCCCGCACTATTCTGAAGCCCAAGATCACAGGTTCAAAAATATATAGCCGGCGGATACCTGCGCGGTTGCGCTACTCCTCCGTTCCATTCCGGGTACTCCGACTAAAACTAGGCTCAGAGCAAGTACTGCCTGTAATAAAAACTCCCGGGCCAGATGCATACGCACCACGGTCCGGGAGGAGGAGAGAGTTAAGCTTTGGACTGGGCCTGCTGCTACAGCAGTGATTCAATGGTATCCTTCATGCTTTCTGGTGATTCCTTCGGCTCCACCCGGGCAGCTACATTGCCGCTGCGGTCTACCAGAAACTTCGTGAAGTTCCACTGGATATCACTGCTCTCGCCGTCACCCGGCTGCTGGCCCTTCAAATATTGAAACAGCAGGCTCGCGTCCGGCCCGTTGACATCCACCTTGGCAAACACCGGAAAAGTAACGCCATAATTAATCTGGCAAAAAGCCTCCGCTTCCTCACTGGTTCCCGGCTCCTGGCCGGCAAACTGGTTGCAGGGGAACCCGAGCACGACCAGCCCCTGATCTTTGTATTGCTCATACAGCTTCTGCAAATCCCCGTATTGCGGCGTCAGTCCGCACTGGCTTGCCGTATTGGCGATCAGCAGCACCTTGCCCTCATAGTCCTTAAACGGCACTTCAGTACCCGATGGTGTAACCCCGGCAAAACTATAGATCGACATCCTGCTTCGCTTCCTTTCGGCAGTAGATTTTGTAGTCTGCAGATTAAATAATCCTGCAGCTCATGCACCTCCATCTTATCTTATCCGCGGGTTAATACAAAATGTAGCGTGCGGCGGATGGGGGAATAGAGCGGCACGGGAGGAGTTTGGAGAGGGGGAGGAAGCATGAAGTATGGGGAAGGCCGGGAAGGGTAGTATGAGATGTGAGCAGCTGCTGGCTGAAGGACGGGCGGCTGGGATGTGGGGGAGTGCTCGCTGACGGCTGGCGGCGGAGATAGGGAGGAGTGCTCGCTGGCGGCTGGATTGCGGGGAGTGCTTGCCATAAACCAACTTTTAATAATTCAAAGTATTTTAAGGGCGTTTTTACCCTTAATTTCGCTTAACAACCGGATTTCAGCTGATTTAAGGGTACTTTTACCCCTAATTTCCTCTCAACACCCACTTTCGGCGAAATTAAGGGTACTTTTACCTCTAATTTCCTCTCCTTGCCTACTTTCGGCAATATTAAGGGCATTTTTACCCTTAATTTCGCTTAACAACCGAATTTCAGCGGATTTAAGGGTACTTTTCTCATTGATTTCAGCTATCCGCTCTGGCCAGAATGCGGCGATTCCAAAAATCCATCTAAGTACGCCTAAATGTGGCTTCGGAGTGAATATAGAGGAAGAAACAATAACTACCAGAGTCAAATACGTACACCTTCTGGCGGAGATTAGGGCACTTTGGGTACATTGGGTACTTTGAGCACTTTGAACACTTCGGGTACTTTGGGTACTTTGGGCACTTTGAACACTTTGGGCACTTTGGATACTTTGGGCACTTTGAGCACTTTGAACACTTTGGGTACTTTGGGTACTTTGGATACTTTGGGTACTTTGAGCACTTTGAACACTTCGGGTACTTTGAGCACTTTGGGTACTTTGGCACTTCGAGCAATTCGGGTACTACGGACATCACAGCCTTTATCAGCCCGTTTTATATTCCAGTTGACGGGTTTGCGGACATCATGGGATTAATCGCCACTTTTCTGGTGAAATCTCCACTTTTCTCGTGAAATAACGGCGCTGATGTCCGTTAAGACCAGCATTCAGCCGCTTTTCCACATCTTAACGGCGCTCATGTCCGCAATGCTACACTATGTACTTGAAAACCGGTGCGTGACTGTCCACTTTCTGTACTGAGATCCATTCCGCCGGCCCCCCAGCCCCGCGGGCTTCCCAACAGGCTATTCCCTGCTGGGTAGGCCACAGGCTTCAGCAATAAGGCGGAAGGACTTCAGTTTGTCTTCAAAGCAGTGAATATGACTGGAGAGCATCAGCTCCCCGCACTGATATTGTTCAGCCAGCGCCTGCAACTGTTCCCTGACTTCTGCGGGGGAGCCTACGATCATCCGCTTGCGGTTCTCCCGGATGGTGAATCTGTCAAACGGTGTGTATGTATAATTCACAGCGGTATCCGGCGAAGGGGTGGGCGAAGAGACATGCCCTTTCTCCAGCAGTACTACGGACAGATCCATACTGGCTGCCAAGCGGTCCGCCTCTGCTGCGGTTTCAGCACAGACGGCAAATACAGCTGCCAGCGGCCGTGGCGCAGTACCGGCACAGGATGGCATGAAGCGGTTCTTGTATTCACGCACCGCTTCTGCTCCCCCGCTGCCGCTGATGAAATGAGCGAAGGCATACCCGGTGCCCAGCCGGGCTGAAAGTGCCGCACTGCTTTGACTTGAGCCAAGCAGCCAAATTTCCGGGGCAGAATGCACCGCAGGCATGACCTGCGGCCCGGCCGGGTTTACTGTGCCCGCATCTTCAGCATCATGCAGATAAGTGATAAGCTCCTGAAGCTGCTCCTCATAACGGTCTGCTCCAGCGGGACTAACACGGGTATCCTGGAGCGCTTTGGCCGCAGGGGCACCGCCCCCGGCGGCCCTGCCCACACCGAGATCAATGCGCCCGGGATACAGGGCCTCCAGAACACGGAAGTTCTCGGCGACCTTATAGGCACTATAGTGAGGCAGCAGCACAGCTCCTGAGCCGATGCGGATATCCGAGGTAACGGCAGCCAAATGAGCCATTAGCACCTCCGGGCTGGAGCCGGCCAGACCGGATGCAGCATGGTGCTCGGCTACCCAGAAGCGGTGATATCCAAGCCGCTCCGCCTCACGCGCAAGCAGCGCTGTCTGCGCTAACGCTTCTGCAGGCGAGCTTCCTGACGAGACTGGAGATTGATCCAGAATACTTATTTTCATAGCTGAGCAGCTCCAAATGAAACAGATTTTTGACAAAGAGGTTAGATATATCTAGGTGTCTTACGGCAGTAATCGCTGTATGCCTTACCGAACGTTTCGCGTAAATGCTTCTCTTCCTGCAGGATCAACAGATGTATGGCGAGGATGTTAAATACGGCAATAATCAGTGTCAAAAAGCTGGGATACATCAAATATAAGCCGGCAAACATAAGATCGAAGCCGACAAAGGCCGCATTCCGGCTAACCTTGTAAATCCCTCTGGTAATGAGCTTCGTGGCTGTAGACTTATCGATCCCGACCCTCCACGACGTTCTCATTGCCTTCATAGCCAGAATAAAAACGGCACACCCCAGACTAACGATACCCGCGCCGATAAAGTTTACCAACGGTTCATTGAAATGGCGGCCCACTATACCGACTATAAAAGATTCCGCCAAGGATAAAAAGAGCCAGGCTCCGCCCCAAATGAAAGTTGCAATTTTGACAAATAATTCAGTGGATCTGATTCCGGAGATCTTCTTGCCCTTAGCAAGTACATTGGCCCTTATACTGTTCTTCCCGTAGAGAATAACAAGCTTCGATACATAAGCAATGATAAAGATCCCAAAAAGCGTCAATGACAGAATATTCAGTGCAGTCATGATCAGATCACCTCTTCAAGAAATACATATGAATATTTGATCATATGTTTAATCGAATTGTAAACTCCGTATATTTTCATGTCAACTGGTTTTCAGGCTTCGCTGGTTATAATTTCGTATAAAAAAAGCAGCCCCGCATCAATCACGGAGCTGCTCAAGCAGCAATGTATTACTTCGACACCGGAACGGCGTCATAGTATTCTTCCAGGGTAAGCCCGCTTTCGAAGATTTCAGCAGCCATTTCTTTGCCTACGTAACGGACATGCCAAGGCTCATAAATGTAGCCGGTAATCGCCTGTTTGCCTTCGAGGAAACGGATGATGTATCCGTACTCGGCAGCGTGCTCGGCAAGCCAATTAGCTTCCTTCGTGCCGGCGAAGCAGCTTTCGGCTGCGCATTTACCGTCACTGCCGGAGAGGTCAATGGCCAGGCCCGTCTGGTGCTCGCTGTGTCCGGGAACCGCACTGTAGGTGCGGGCCTTCTCTTCGCCGTCTCTGGCAACATAGTTATTAAACAGTCTTTTCTGGGTGGACTCGGAACGGTAGCCGGAGACCCCGGCCAGATAAACGCCGTCCTTCTTCGCCCCGGCAAACATCTCTTCCAGTGCTTTGGCTGCTTCGCGCCGCATCATCCGCTTCTCTATTTTCTCCGAGAAAATAAACGGTACATCCGGGTAGACCAGATCTGCAGGCTTGTAATTATCAGGCAGCTTGTACTGCTTATTAACCATGACCGTGATGCTCTCCGGTTCGGCAGCTGTCATCTCAGCATTATTATTGCCGGAGGAACCGGTTGCCGGCTTCTTGGTAGGAGCAGGCTTGTCCGTAGCAGCAGGCTTCTTGGTGGGGGCCGGAGTCTCCGCTGGTGCAGCCGTTACTTCAGGCGCCGGTTCTGCTCCTGCGTTATTCCCCGTATTCTGCTCCTGGCCGTCTGGGTCTGCACTTGGCACAGCGGTAGGCTCAGCTGCCGCACCAGGTTCACCGGCAAGCTCTGTGCCTGTGTTTATGTTAGTTCCGTCTTCCGGGGAAGCTGACGGGGCTGTATATTTCCCGATCCCCCAGCCAACAGCAATAACTACAATGAATAAGACAATAATCTTAGCTGTTCTGGACATCCTGATTAGTTCCTCCTAAAAGTGTGGTATAGCATCTGCGTTCCGGGTATCCTTCGCAAAACCCGCCTCGGCAGCATAGACTGCAATTATCAATATCTATTAGACAGGCCTGAGGGTGAAAATGTTTCAGCTCAAATCAATAATCTGCTTCTGCCCCTAAAACAAATATTACCATAGGGCCGTTAGCTGATACGCTAACTGCCCTATGGTAACAAGCTTCACTCCCCTAAGTAAAGCGCCTTTATCTGGATGAGCCCCGGCCGCCGCGTGAGCCGCCGCCGCTGCGTCCGCCGCGCGAGGCGTTTCCTCCGCTGCTCCGTCCGCCGGAGCCGGACCCGCCTTTGCCGCCCTTGGAGCCGCCGCCGGCATTATAGCCGCCGCGCGATCCGCCTCGGGAAGCAGACGCCCCAGCGCCTCCAGCTTCGTTGCTGCGGGCTACATGCGCCCGGAATTTCGGGCTCGACTTCGCGCCGCCGGGATTGTATCCGGCACCGGAGCCGGCGCCCTTCGAAGCGCCGTAGCTGAATCCGCCGGCTTCTGCGCCCCGGGAGACGTTCGAGCTGTAGCCGCTGCTCGGCCCGCCCTTGGACGCGCCGCCCTTGCTGCCGCCGCGTCCGCCCGCGGCGCCTGCTCCAGCCGCGTAACCGCCAGCCGGGCTGTCGCCGCCGCTCGCGAAGGCGCCATAGCCGCCGCCCGGTCTTGGCTTCGCCGCGCTTTTGCCGGCAGAGCCGCCGCCCTTCGGCGCAGCAGCCGCTTCGTAGGCGCTGCGCTTGCCACCGCCTGCCGCGTCCTTCCGGCTGCGGCTTCCGCCTTCCGCAGGCGCGCCCCAGCCGCCTGCATCCTTGCCGCCGCGTCCGCGCCCGCCCGGACGCCCTGCGGCCTCCGCACGCGGCGCACCGCCGCTGCGGCCCTGCCCGCGGCCGCCGCGCCCGGCACGCGCTGCTTCAGGCGCAGCGCTCTGCCGCCCGCCGCGCGGCGAGCCGCCGCCCTGCACCGAGGAGAATTCGCCAACGCCGAATTCGTCCTTCTCGTACCGGCGGCGGTCCAGCCGCTGGGAGATGCCGTGCTCGATCACGTCGAGCCCGGCGCGCTCGCGCGGCGAAGAGAACGTGATCGCGAGGCCTTTGCCTCCGGCGCGGCCCGTACGGCCGATCCGGTGAATATAGCTGTCCGCATCCAGCGGAAGATCATAGTTGAAGACGTGGGTAATCCCTTCCACATCAAGCCCGCGCGCCGCTACATCGGTAGCAACCAGCAGCTGCAGCTTGGCATCACGGAACCGCTTCATGACCGCTTCGCGTTTGCCCTGCGACAGATCGCCGTGCAATTCGTCGCAATCGTACCCGGCGGCCTGCAGCGCTTCGTTCAGCTTAGATACCCGGCGCTTCGTCCGGCAGAAGATAATCGCCAGATACGGGCGGTCACGCTCGATCAGGGAGATCAGGGCTTCTTCCTTGTTGCGGTCCGAGCATTCCACCACCTGCTGGCGGATATTATCCAGCGGGATCGGAGAGCCGCTCTTGATAATAATATCGAGCGGTTCTTTCATATAGTTCGCAGCCAGCCGTTTAATCGGGTCCGGCATGGTCGCAGAGAACAGCATAGTCTGGCGGCGGTATGGCACCGACGTAATAATCGTTTCTACATCCTCCAGGAAGCCCATATGCAGCATCTGGTCTGCTTCATCCAGTACAAGCATCTTCACACCGCCGAGGTCGAGCGTTTCGCGGCGCAGGTGATCCAGCAGCCGTCCCGGTGTTCCGATAATCAGATGTCTGCCGCCCTCCAGCTTGCGGAGCTGCTTCTCGACATCTTGACCGCCGTACACAGCCAGAATCTTCACGCCCGTATGGCGCGCCAGCTTCCGCGCTTCTTCGGTAATCTGCAGGGCAAGCTCACGCGTCGGCGCAAGAATCAGCGCCTGCGGGTAAGCATTCTCCACCCGGATCTTGTCCATAATCGGCAGCAGGAAGGCCAGGGTCTTCCCGGTTCCTGTCTTGGCCCGGGCAATGACATCCAGACCTTCAACCAGCGGAGGAATAGCTTCCTCCTGCACTGGCGTCGGTTTAACAATCCCCTGTCCTTTGAGCAAATCATTCAGCACTTCAGAAACTCCTAATTCCTTAAAACCCGGCAATGTTTCCACCTCACTTAATTATTCTAATTGTTCTGTTCATAACTTATATTTATCCAAGTAACGGAGTAATGTACGCACTCATAGCTTCAGCCGGCCCGTAATCAAAGACACTTGTCCTCCCCGGGGCAGCAAACCGCCGCCGAAGGCGCTTAAGCATCATTATCAAACAAAAGCGGAAGAACCCCGTTGCCGGAGCTCTTCCGTCCCACTAACGCGCAAGGCAGGCGTCCGAAGTCCGGTTCTCTTAGGCAGCAGTGATCACCGGAAATTCAGACAGCACTCCATTTGCGTTCCATTACAAGTTTCCCAAGTTATCTTTGTATATTGTACTTGATTTTGTACCGTTTGTGTGCATCCCGGCCATAATAAATATTTTCCGGCCTTCTCCGGCTAGAAACGCCCGGACTTAAAGATCGAGAACAGCAGCCACAGCATCATCAGCAGGGCGATCACCGAGCCGATTTCCACAATCGGGAAATCCCACAGCAGCGAAGGCTCACCGCGCAGCGATGAGGCGATAATCAGCCCGGCCATAATAATGCTGAACGCCAGCAGGACAATACTGAAGGACAGCCTGTTGCCGATCCGGCTGAATTTATGATCGAGATCCTGAAACTCAGGCACCCCGATCTCTACCTTGAGCTTGCCCTTGCTGATAAGCGCAGACAGCTGCCGGGCCTGGGCAGGCAGCTCCACCAGGCTCTCGGCCAGATCGGCCACACCGCCCAGCAGCTTGCGCTGCAGCCGGCTTCCGCTGAAGCGCTGCTTCACCAGCTGCCTGCCGAACGGCTCAGCCATCTGCACAATACTGAAGGCCGGATCCAGACTGGCGACGATGCCCTCGAGCGTCAGCATCGTCTTGCCCAGCATCGCCAGATCCGGCGGGATAACCAGCCGGTGCTTGCGGGCAATGCCGAACAGATCATTCAGCGCTTTGCCGATACTGACCTGCTTGAACGGAATGTCATAATACTGCTCACGCAGCCGGTCCATGTCATCATGCAGCGCCGTCCGGTCAGCATCCTCAGGGATCACTCCGAGCCGTAAAATGGCCCGCACCATAGAATCCGTATTTTTGCGCATCAGGGCGATGACCAGCGCGGACAGCCCGTCCTTCATTTCCTCGCTCAGCCGCCCGACCATCCCGAAATCAATCAAGGCCAGCTTGCCGTCCTCCAGCACCATAACATTGCCGGGATGCGGATCAGCATGGAAGAAGCCGTGGATAAAAATCTGATTCAGCATCATCTCCACCAGCTGCTGGGCTACCGTCTTAAAGGTAACGCCCTGGTTCAGCAGCTCGTCCTTGCGGTTCAGCGTAATCCCGTCCACATACTCCATAGTCAGCACCCTTGCAGAGCTATAGTCCCAATAAATAACGGGAATATACACCCGTTCCTGTGGGGTCAGCTGTCCGGCAATCCGCTCTGCATTGCGTCCCTCCTGGCCGTAATCGAGCTCTGCCAGCAGCGCACGGGAGAATTCCTCAACCATCCGGGTCAGCCCGTACTGCTTGGCCCAGTCCAGCTTCCGCTCGGCAAGGATGCTTAAATCGAGCAGAATCTCCAGATCGCGGCTCATCGTCCGCATAATGCCGGGACGCTGGATTTTGACCGCCACACTCTTACCGCCATGCAGTACAGCCCGGTGCACTTGACCGATTGAGGCTGCAGCAAGCGGATGATTCTCGAAGTACTCGAACACCGCGTCAATCTGCTGGTCCAGCTCCTGCTCAACAATGTTGCGGGCGGTCTCGGCAGAGAACGGCGGCACGCTGTCCTGCAGCTTCACAAGCTCCTGTATAATAGAATCGGGCAGCAGATCGGAGCGGGTGCTGGCCAGCTGGCCTAATTTGACAAAAGTCGGCCCCAGCTCCTCCAGCACCCGGCGGATCCGCTCCCCGAGTGTCACACTTTCATGAACCTCCTGCGTAATCATCCGGCGCGGCAGGGACAGAAGGTGGTAGAGGCCCAGTTCCTCCACCATATAGCCGAAGCCATGACGCATAAGCGCCATGGCTATTGCCCGGTACCGCCCGGCATGCCGTATGCGGACTGCCATTTATTCCGTTTGCGTATCCGGCACGGCTGTTCCCTGGGGAGATTGGCCCTCCAGTTCAGCTACACGGCTCTCCAGTGAGGCTATACGTGACTCCAGCCCGGCAATATCGCTCTGGACAGGCACTTTGAGCTCCTTCAGCACCTTCTGGACCTGCTCATGCACGGCGGATTTGAATGCTCCGCGTTCCTCTTCCCCTCGCTCAATCAGCCGGTCTACGAGTGCTTTCGATTCTGAAGGCGCAAGCTCGCCCCGCTTTACAAGCTCATCTACAACCTTTTCTACCTTTTCCTTGCTGACGATGGTGAGGCCCACTCCTAAAGAGATTGCTTTCTTTAACAAATCACTCATGGTACTTTCCTCCCAAAGATTCCAGTTATGGATAATAACCCCACAAAGTGAGGCTTTGCTGCAGGTGATTGCTCAGGTACTTTGCGGGGACCCCAAAACACATTAATTCTTATCTTCTAAAGTATACCCCTTAACGGTTCATTTCACAAAACCACCCCTACAGCCGGGATGTTATCTCGGGATACGTGCTGCCCAGGTCGCTGCACGCAGAATGAGCTGGCGTACAGCCGGATGGGTGAATGAAGGCTCGTGGTGGCCCGGCATCAGATAGACTACCCGGCCGAGGCCATAGCTATGGCACCAGGCTGCAGGCAGCAGCTCGCCGTCTGCTTCATATTCAAGCAGAATCTTCTTATCCGTGAACGGGTCGAACTCGAAGCGGTACGGCTCTTCATCCAGCTGGAAATCCTCAATGCCTTCCGTAATATCATGCTCCCGGACCTTGAAATTCAGCGGGGCGTATGGAGGATGTCCGGTAAACCTGCCGCCGATCAGATGAGCCAGCTCATACCGCTTGGCCAGGGATACACCGGTATGCAGCACAATCAGTCCGCCGCCGCCGCTCACATAGCTCAGCAGGCCTGCGGTCTGCTGCGGAGATACCGTTTCGTTCCATAATTCGTTATATGCGATACACAGATCATATCCCGCCAGATGCTCGCTTAGCAGCAGCTTCTTATTCTCCGAGCACTGGACGGTCAGAAGATCATTCAATATTTCGCTGACCTGCTTGTCTACGCCTTGCAGCGGGTGAAACCGGGGGTGAGTATAGTCGCCAAGCAGCAGGCATTTTCTCTTATCCATGTGTCTCCTCCTTGTATCTTTATCTTTGTAGTTGAACGTTGCCTATTATTCTAAGGAAAACAGCCCGAGATGTCCATAAAATCCCCCCACAAAGTGGGGCCTTGCACAGATGTCCTCTCATAAAGAATTCCCGCCCTAACGGACGGGAATTCCAGCCTGCCACTCTCTGAGATCGCTGAAGCCTTTATTTTACCGGGAAGCCGCCAAGTACCTGCCAAGCTCAACAAACATGCTGCCCATCCGTTCATGCTCCGGCATCACAATCCGCTGCACGCCCTCTTCCTTCAGTGCTTCCGAGGTAATCCGGCCGACAGATACTGCAATCACCCGGGTCTCCAGCGCCTCAACCAGCTCTGCCAGCCGGCCTTGCTCCCGTGCATACTGGGCCAGGAAGCGGAATTGCGGTCCGCTGGTGAAGGCTACCGCATCCACCCTGCCTTCCGTAATTTCCGCCAGCAGCAGAGCCAGTGCCTCCGGCCCGGGCGGCGTGTACCGGTAAGGCTGCACGCAGCGGACGGATGCACCCGCCTGTTCCAGCCACTGAACCAGCCTGACAGCCGGCTCGCCGTGCAGCTGCAGTACAACCTGCTTCCCCTCCAGCTCCCAGTCCTGCAGCCCGCGGATCAGGCCCCTTGTGCTGCCGTCATCATCACGCACCACCGGTTCCAGCCCCCGTTTCTTCAGGGCATTCACCGTCTTATAGCCGCGTGCTGCGATCGGGGAGGCAGAGAGCACTTGGAGGAACCTGTCCTCAAGCGCAAGCTTCGCTGCCATCTCGAATAAGGCGTCCAGTCCCATCCCGGTTGTCAGCACCGCCAGATCCGGCGGATGTTCAACCCAGTCCGCCAGCCCGCTGCGCAGAAGTTCATCATCCAGGAAAGAGGTTCCCTGGGCCGGACGATGCACTGCGGTCCCTCCCATATTGTGTACAAGCTTGGCCATCTCCTCAGACTTGCGCGGACCGGCCAGGGCTACAGTTATGCCCTTTAATTGCTCTGCCATGATCGTTCCTCTCCTTCATTATCCGTATTATTGTTTATCTGTGTATAATTTAAACCGGCCGACCAGCCGCTGGAGCTCATCGGCAAGATGACTCAAATCGGCTGTGGAGGAAGCGATTTCTTCCACCGAGGCCAGCTGCTGCTGGGCAGCAGCCGAGATCGTCTCGGTATTGCCCGCAGCCTCCTGGGTAATGCCCCGGATCTCCAGAATGGCCTTATCCATGCTGTCCGCTTCCTGCGTCAGGGTATGTACCGCCCCGTTCATCGCTTCAATCTTCTCCGCGGCCCCTTTGACGGCCCGGCGGATCCGTGAGAAGGAACGCCCGGTCGTATCCACTGCCATAATGCCCTCCGATACCCGGTTCTTCGCATATTCCATAGTTGCCGTAGCCTGAACCATCTCTGTGCGGATGGACGAAATCTGCTCCGAGATCATTTTCGCTGATTTCTCGGATTCTTCCGCCAGCTTACGTACCTCTGAGGCTACTACAGCGAAGCCCCGGCCCTGCTCACCTGCTCTGGCCGCTTCAATTGAGGCATTCAGTGCCAGCAGGTTGGTCTGCCGTGAGATTCCGGTAATTACGCCGACAATCCCCTGAATCTGTCCGGTCCGCTCATTCAGCCTGTCAATAACTCCCCCCAGCTCCTCAACCGTTTCATGAATGCCGTTGATCTTATCCACAACACTGATTACAGACTCATTACCCTCTGAAGCCGAGAGCGAGGTCTTGTCCATCATCGCCGAGACCTGGCCCATGAATTCGGAGATATGCTCAACCTCACTGGTTGTAGCCGCCGTGCTTTCCATTCCCCTGTGCACGCTGCTCACCTGCCGCTCCGTTCCGGATGCAACCTCCTGGATCGCAGTGGTAACATGCTCAATGGCTTTGGTAGTCTGCTCGGCCCCGGCCGTCAGCTGCTCGGCTGAGGAGGAGACATTATCGGTCATCTCCTGCACGCTGATAATCATCTGCCGCAGATTACCGACCATGGTACGGAAGTTCTCTGCCAGGAGGCCGATCTCATCGCTTGCGAAATTACCGATATCCTGCGACAAGTCACCGGCAGAGATCATTTCCGTAGCCCGGCGCAGCCGGACCAGCGGCTTCAGGATGGAGGAGACATTGAGGTAAATGAGAAACAGCGCCAGCAGGACTGAGACAGAGATCACCAGCCATACGGTTTGCCGGATATCCTCAGTGGCGCTTGAAACCTCACTTTTGCTGATGGTGCCGCCGATTCTCCAGCCGGTCAGCTCATTCACCATATAGGTCATTTTCTTGTCGGTATCCTCATACTTATAGTCGAAGCTGCCGCTTTCTCCGGCGAACATCTGCTTTACGAAATCAAGCGTCGATTCCTGGCCAATCGTCTCCACCGGATGGACAAGGAATTTCTTGCTGCTGTCGATAATCAGAATATACCCTTGCTGGCCTACCTTAATATCGGTCAGATCAGCCAGAGAGGATAGATTAAGATCAAGTCCCACCACCCCGTTTCCGCCGGCGAGCACCATCGAAATAGCAATCGCTGTCTCATTATTTACCGACTGGAATACCGGTGAGATCACAACGCCTGAGCCGGCTTTAAGCGCATTGATATACGCATTCTCCTTACGCGGATCGTAGCCGTCCGGCAGTTGGATATCAGATGCGCGGATGCTGCTGCCTTTGCTTGTTCCGGCATAGATATCAAGCACGTCGGAATGCAGCTCGCCATACTCCTTAAGCCTTGTCTTCAGATCAGGCGCGGCCCCTCCCGCAGCTTCATTATTAATAGCCTCAGCCGAAAGCTGTGCCGCGAAATAACTTATATCATCAATCTTCGCTTGAATATTCGCATCAATAATTTCATTCACTGCAACCACACTCTCAAGGGCATTGCGGGTGAGCTGCTCTTCCACTTTGCCGCTGGCTGACTGATAGGTTAGCCAGCCGATAATGATGCTGGGAGCCAGAAGGACTAGCAGATATGTAAGTATTAGTTTCGTGCGGATGGACAGACGCGCCTTTTTATTCATATGATGGACTCACTCTCTCTTTCTTTATAGGTCTTAAGCACGATAAAGTTGAATCTTATATATATAATTAAATACCGGCTTTGTAAACCCTCTTTTCTCCCCCAACTTATTAGTATTCTCCTATGTTTCTTAATAATTTTTATAATCACATAACAAAAGACCGTTTGCATGAAAACGGTCTTTTGTTATATATCAATTATATCCGCAGCCGTACTCCCGCTGTGAATCACTATGAATTGTCCGCTAGTGTGCTAGTGCTTAGCCTTGGTCCGGCAGGCCGGGCATACGCCCCCGAACACAACATGAGTGTGGGTAATGGAATAACCGGTATCCTCCGCAACTGTATCGATCCATTCCTGCGGAACCTGGCTCATCACCTCATCCACTGCGCCGCATACTTCACAAATAATATGCTGGTGATCGTCCAGACGGGCGTCATATCTGCTTGCCGCCTCTCCAAGCTTCAGCTCCCGGATCATCTGCTTATCCGACAGATAACGCAGGGAATTATATACAGTCCCGTAAGCGAGGTTATGCCCCTGCTCTACAAGCCGGTTCATCACTTCAGCGGCAGTAGGGTGGTCATGGGAATTACGGACGATATCATACACGGCTTGACGCTGAGAAGTCAGGTTCAGGGTTCTCATCTTCATCATCCTCTAACTTGTTTTTAGATCAAGTATAAATCTTGATGCCAGCACCGTCAATCCGGATCAGCTTCTATTTGATCATTCCCGAATACTTGATATTCACCTTCGCTTTCACCTGAAATTTCAGCCGGGGATAGATCGTTTCCCATTCCGCCATCTCAGTGTCATTGTTCCAGTGTCTGGACCCGTAATGCAGCCCCCAGCCCATGGGGTCCATTCCGCTGTTCTGAATTTTGACCAGCAGCGCCGTAACCGCCTTGTTCAGCTCGTCTTCCCCATCGTGTTCAATTTTCTTCAGCAGAGCGTGAGTGACCATTTCCTCGGTACTGTTCTCCTCAAGAATTGCACTGATCTTAATCGTATAGCGGATGTAAGGCTCTTCTTCCTGCGGAGTAACAATCTTATAGCTTGAAGAACTGCTCTCTGTGTAGTACTGGTACATTCCGTCACCGATATGTGCGGGAAAGTTCGTCCGCAGATTAGGGCGGGAGAGCAGATTGAACAGCCGGCTCTCATCCGGGGAGAGCACGAGCTTGATTTTATTTTTATCCAGCAGGGCAATCTTGTCGATCAGGAACTGCTCCTCCCCCTGGGCTTCAATAATCGGCAGAATCGGATCAATCCCCTGCTCATAGATGCTCCTCATCAGCTGATAAGAATACACGCTGGAGATAAACGGTGATTCCGTTCCCTGCCCGCTCATCGCCAGAATCAGCGAGTTCGACGGAATACGTTCAGAGGGCGGCTTCACCTTCAATACATCAAGTGCCTCCGGCTTCCCCACCGCGAAGTTAAGAATCAGCTGGATATCCCTGCGCCGTACGGCCCAGTCGACCACATGCCTGATATCCCTGGCAGCCACCTGCTCCCCCAGAATCAGCGTTTTGCAATGAACGTAGTCCAGTTCCTTCTCCACCTTGGATTTCATCCGCCGCAGCGCCTCTGATATACTCTCCGATTCTTCGGTAAGGATCTGCATCTTCTCGTCGATCTTCGTCACATCGCCTTGCGGAATGGCCAGCTTCAGACTGACCTTGAAGGTGCCCTGCTCCTTGCCGGGATCAATTCCGATCGCGACAACAAAGATTCTCCGGTCAATATCCTTGAAGTTGCAGCCGGTTAAAGCAAGGGATACCAGCAGCACAAGTAGGGCGCTCCATAACCTCTGCCTTCTTCTCACGCTCTCTGCCTCCTTACTTTCCAGAAGCACCAGCACAGCAGAATGATCAGCAGCAGCTCCCCGTACCAGCGGATATGCAGCAGGAAAACACCCAGCAGATTAAGTGCATACTGGTCCAGTCTCAGCATCAGCAAAGTTCCGGCCGCAAACAGGACCAGGATTGTAATTTCCTGCCGCAGCTTGCGCTTCGGCTGTTTGTCTGAAGAGGGCAGCAGGCTGAGCAGCAGCTCTTTACCGACATGCCACTGGATAATAGTGCTGACCAGGGATAGGGTGATATAAGCAAAGTAGAAGATATACAGCATCCGTTCAATCAGAAAGGCTTCTACCCGCAGGCTGTCCGCCGTAGTGAACCAGGTATATACATGCCGCTCCACACCGATGGTTCCATGGTACCCGATCGGCACAAAAAAGCTTACCGCAAGCACAAGCAGTCCCTCCAGACTTAGAATCCACAGGTGCTTGACCTTCAGGCCATGGAATACCCGGTTAAAGATAGCCATGTTAATATATCCGCTGAACGTAAAGCTTGCCGCGGCAATACTGTTCATATCCGGGGCATGCAAGGAATGGGTCATCACCTGCAGAATAGCATCCCAGCTGATATCCGGGCTGATTACTGCCTTAACCATTGTATATATAATCAAGGGCACGGTAATCCCCAGCGTAATCTCCAGACCGTAGAGCAGCGACAGCGAGTCTATGCGGGAACACAGGCAGACTACGGCAAGGAAGCCAAGCAGCACCGCATAGGGGCCTGTATCCGGGCTGATGAACCGCAGGGTAATATCCACGAAGGACAGCAGGATCAGCGCCCCCGCCATAAACCAGAGAAATGCGTAGACCAGAATCAGCGGTGAAGCCAGCAGCTTAGGCAGACCTGAGCTGAATATCTCAGGCAGCCCCTGGCCGGGAAATTTATTGATTACCTTGGAGAACAGGTACAGAAACAGCGTCCCCACAGCTACTGCAACCAGAATAGAGGACTGCGCTCCGTCAAACCGGGCATCAATCAGCTCACGGGGGGTAAAGTTAATGATATTAATCAGCGTGTTCATTAGAAAAAGACAATAGAAATAGCGGTTGTTCGCCTTCATCCTCCACCGCTTTTCTTCTTCAGGGTCTCTCCGATGGTATCCAGGGCAAACAGTTTGAAATACGGCTGGCCAAAGCTGCGCTGGCTGCATAAATACAGGGTGAAGCCCACCAGGCAGACGACAACCCCCACCAGCCCCAGCACCGCAGCCGCAATGACGAAGAAATATTTCAGCACCCGGATGGAGAAGCTCATCATATTCAGCGGAATGAGGAAGTTGGATATAGCCACAACCGACACCAGAATTATCATAATATTACCGATCAGCCCCGCCGCTGTTGCGGCTTGCCCCAGAATCAGACCGCCGACGGTTGTTGCGGTGGGACCAATGGCCCTTGGAAGCCTTAAGCTCGCTTCTGTCAGAAATTCCATCATGATCATCATCAGAATAACCTCAACAAAAGACGGATAAGGAACCGTTGCTCTGCTGCCCCCGATCAGCAGGGCGATCTGCACACGGACGATCTCCGGATTGTACGAGGTAAACGCAATATAGAGTGCAGGCAGCCACAACGTCATAGCCACACCGAGAATACGCAGCATTTTCAGAAACCGTCCTACGAAGGGAAGATGCACTTTATCATCCATTGCGGTGAAGAAGTCATTGAAAATAGACGGAAGCACGATCGCATATCCGGTAGTATCCAGCAAGACAGCGACCTTGCCTTCGGCCAGATTGAAGACCACCCGGTCCGGCCGCTCTGTAACAATCGTCTTCGGAAAAATGCGCAGCTTATCGCTGCTGATATATTTCTCCAGCTCACCGGCCGCCTGCAGCACATCCAGCTTCAGCGTATCCAGCTTTTCTCTCAGCTCTGCGAGCACATCGTGATTCACCCGGCTCTCATCATAGAGAATAGCTGCTTTGGTCTTCGAGACATTGCCGATAATGGTGAATTCCATCTTCAGCCCGGAGGATTGATACCGCCGCCTGATCAGGTTGAGGTTCACCGCCAGATTCTCACCCAGCGCATCCGAGGGTCCTTGGCTGATGCTCTCTGTAATGGTCTCCTTGACGCTGCTGTTCTCAGAACGGAGCACATCAAGGAAGCAGAGCCGGCCGGAGCAGCCGATGCAGGCATAACCGCTGAGCAGAAGATCGATTGCGCGTTTTCCCTCCGAAGTCTCCTCACTGCCCGGGGCATCCGTAATGTAGCTGTAGTAAGCCTCCACACTCTTCATTTCGTAAAATGGCGCCACAATGCTCCGGCTGATCGCCTGGCCATCAGTAACGCTTTTGATGTACAGCAGGCTGATCTGTCCTGAAGGGACCTCCATAAGCTTGTCCTCCAGATCACCGAACCCGCTCAGCTGCCCTCTGATCCATTCCAGTGTAGCTCCCTGCTTATGTTCTCGTGCTGTCACGGATCTTCCCCCTCCAGGACCAGTTTACTGGGAACTTCCCCTTATTTTGCTACTCCGCCTCCCATTTCATGCACCTTACACCTGGACCGCGGGTTTCTTTTATAGGGAGTGTGGTAATAAATGAAGTGAATACTGAACTGGAGGGATTATTCAATGCATTCACAGACTCCCCGTTTGCAAGGTCTTCCCCAATTTCCGGAATCCTTATGGCTGGGCAGTACCGAGCTGCCCTCCTTTCCGAAGCTTGCGGAAGATCATGTTACTGATGTAGCCATAGTAGGTGCAGGCATTACCGGGATTACAACAGCGTATCTGCTGTCCAGCGCCGGATATAAGGTGACTCTGCTTGAGGCCGGAACGGTGCTCGGCGGCACCACCGGGTTCACCAGCGCCAAAATTTCCGCCCAGCACGGCATGATTTACCATGATCTGCTGAAGCATTTCGGCGAGGAGCAAGCACGGGCATACTATCATTCGAACAGCGAAGCACTGGAGTGGATGGTTGCTACCGCCGGAGAGCTGGGGTTATCCTGCGATATGAAACGTGAGGATGCCTATCTGTACGCCGATATGGGCGATGAGAAGACGCTGAAGCAGCTGGCTGCCGAGTACGAGGCTTACGTTAAGCTCGGGCTGCCCGGGGAGTGGCAGGACCGGGTATCCTTGCCGCTGCGGGCCGGAGGGGCTATCCGGCTGCCCGGGCAGGCACGCTTTCATCCGCTGCATTATCTGAAGGGGCTGCTGCAGGCTGTCCTGGATAAGGGCGGAACGGTGTATGAGCACACGATGATCGGAGAGAAGGTCGATACGGACGGACGCCTTACACTCTACACCGAAGGAAGCAGCTGCAAAATCACCTGCCGTCATGCCGTATCGGCTTCGCATTTCCCCTTCTATGACGGCGGCTCGCTCTATTTCTCCCGGCTGCATGCTGAGCGTTCCTATTGTCTTGCGGTTGAGCCGGAGACTGATTATGAAGGCGGCATGTACTTGAGCGCCGGCGAGCCTACCCGGTCACTGCGGGCGGTAGAATGGGGAGATCAGAAGCTGGTTATCGTCGGCGGCGAGAATCACAAGACCGGCCAAGGCATCTGTACGTTCGGCCACTATGAGAAGCTGGAGCGGTTCGCCGGGGAACTGCTCGGAATCCGCAGTGTTCCTTACCGCTGGTCCACGCAGGACCTGATTACACTCGACCGGGTTCCCTATATCGGCAAGCGGGCGGAGGATGAAGAAATCTATATCGCCACCGGCTTCGGCAAATGGGGCATGACCAGCGGTACGCTGGCGGCACGGCTGATTACCGACGGCATTCTCGGCAGCAGTAATCCGTATGCCGGGTTATACGATCCGTCCCGCTTCAAAGCTATTCCCGGCATCAAAAATTTCATCGTCCAGAACTTCTCTGTCACCAAGGAGCTGGTCGCCGGAAAAGTGGAGATTATCCATAAGAAAACACAGGATCTGGCGCCGGACGAAGGCGCCGTCGTCCTCCATGACGGCAAGCGGGTAGGCGGATACCGCGACTCCGGGGGTACACTGCATCTCGTAGACAGAACCTGCACGCATCTGGGCTGTGAATGTGAATGGAATGAGGCGGAGCGCACCTGGGATTGCCCATGCCACGGCTCCCGGTTCTCGTACAACGGCGATGTGATCGAGGGTCCGGCCACAGTTCCGCTCAAGCAGCTTACGGCAGAGAACTGAACGGTATCCCGCACCGCGTGATTGTCCCTTTCCGCTCAGGTATAATAAACCTTAGGTTTATGCACTTAGAAGTATTCTATCTAATAAGGAGCGTGGCAAAGGTCATGGATTTGAGAGGAACCAGTATTGTCATTACAGGTGCAGGCAAGGGGATCGGCAAGGCGCTCGCGCTCGCGCTGGCCAAGGAAGGCGCGAATCTGGGGCTGATCTCCAGAACTTCGGCCGATCTTGAGGCACTGAAGGCGGCATTGACCGAGGTCTACGATATTAAGGTCAGCATTGCTGTAGCCGATATCGCGGTACGTGAAGAAGCGGAGCGGGCTGTTGCCGCACTGCAGAATGATCTTGGGCCCTTCGATGCGCTGATTAACAATGCCGGAATTGCTAAGTTCGGCACCTTCCTGGAGATGGACCCGGCGGACTGGGAACGCCACATGCAGATTAATCTCTTCGGTGCTTATTATGTGACCCGCGCGGCGCTGCCCGCCATGATTGAGCGCTCCAGCGGCAACATTATCAACATCTCTTCCACCGCAGGCGAACGCGGCTTCGCCACCGGCTCGGCTTACTGTGCATCCAAGTTTGCCCTTATGGGCATGACCGAAGCGCTGGCGATGGAGGTCCGCAAGTCTAACATCCGGGTGGTGGCGCTGACGCCCAGCACAGTCAACACCGGCCTTGCTTCGGACGCCGGCCTGAAGATCGGTGATGAAGACCGGATGATGCAGCCGGAGGATGTTGCTGAGCTGGCGCTCGCCGCCCTGAAGCTGCCGGACCGCGTCTTCCTAAAGACTGCCGGCATCTGGACGACCAATCCGCAGTAAATACGTTACAGAATAGGAGTGCAAACAGGGATGCCCCGCAGCCTTTACGGCTTGCAGGGCATCCCTGTTGTCTATTATTCCTGCCGTCCTAGTACTCGCGGGCAGTTTGTGCTGTCTCACTCACTTCCTCATGTTTGCCCGGCCAGAAGGCCAGCCGCCCGAAGAGCACGGTAATCGCCGGCACGAGGAACGGACGGACTACGAAGGTATCGAGCAGCACCCCGATTGCGGTAATGATGCCGAACTGCACCAATACCTGAATCGGCAGGCTGGCCAGCACGGCGAAGGTTCCGGCCAGGATGAGCCCCGCGGAGGTAATTACCGATCCGGTTTCATTTACCCCTTCAGCAATAGCTTGCTTCAGCGGCATAACTTTACGCTTTTTCCATATATTCGAGATCATGAAGATGTTATAGTCCTCGCCCAGCGCCACCAGGAAGACGAAGGAATAGAGCGGAATAGCGCCTTGAATCGCATCAGCACCGAGCAGGTAATGAATGATGATCCAGCCGAGGCCCAGTGCCGAGAAGAATGACAGGATCACTGTAGCTACGAGATACACTGTAGCGGTAACCGATCTGAGATAGATCAGCAGCAGCAATGTGATCAGGCCGATAACAACAGGAATAATCAGGTCTGTATCCCGCTCTCCAAGCTCCTTGGTGTCGTACTGGGTAGCGGTCTGCCCGCTTATCCATACCTTATCCTGCACGTTCTCAATTCCCGACTCCGCCAGTGCCTGTTCTACCGTGGACCGGAGCGCCGGAATATGATTCATCGCTTCAATGGAATACGGATTGGCCTTAAATTCGATATCGTATCCGGCAATATTGGAATTTACAGCCCCAGCCTGCGGGTCAGACACCACATCCACGTAGGAAAGCCCGCCCAGAACAACCTTGAGATCCTCTCCGCCGTTCAGCCCTTCCGTATCAACCATCAGCTTAACCGGGGCAAGCTCGCCCTCAGAGAACTGTTGGCCGATAAGCTCGAAGCCTTCCCTTGATTCCATAGTCTTCGGGAAGGATGAAAGGAGATCATAGGTAAATTTAATCCCTGTGGAGAAAGAGGCCAGAACTCCCAGAATGACTACAGTAATTCCCACAATGGCCCAAGGCCGGGATACCACGAGCTGGCCGATTCCTTTGCGGCGGGCCGGCTTCGGCTGCGGCAGCGTTTTGCCTTTGGCCCGGGCGCGGTCTATCTCCATCTGCGGTGTACGCGGAACGAACGGGAAGAATGAAGTCCGTCCGAAGATGGCGAGGAGTGCCGGAACCAGCGTCAGGCTGGCAATACCCATAATGAAAATGGATACACTGAACGGAACCGCAAACCGGTGGTATGCGCCATATTTAGCCAGCAGCAGCGCAAAAAGCGCCATCACGACCGTGAATCCGCTCATGGCAATAGCTCCCGAAGAATGGGTAATGGCACTCAGCAGCGCCCGCCCCTTGTTCTCCTCCACCTTCAGCATCTGGCGGAACCGCGATATCATAAACAGGCAGTAGTCGGTTCCCGCTCCGAAGAGCAGCACTGTCATGATGGATACGGCCTGAGAATCGACGGTAATCCAGCCTTCTGCCGCCATTTTGCCAAGCAGCGGGCTGGTTACGCCATAAGCAAAACCCACAGCAACCAGCGGAATCAAAGCCAGAATCGGCGAACGATAAATCAGCAGCAGGAAGACCAGAACCAGAATAACGGTCGCAATCAGCAGCGAGACATCCGCATTCTCGAACAGGCCCGTTGCATCAACAGATATCCCTACCGGACCGGATACCCGCAGGCTGAGGTCACCGCTGTCTGTCTGTGCTGCAGACGGGTCAGCCCCGGTCTCGGTGCTGATGAGCTGCTTCAACGCGGTCAACGCTTCACCGAGCTGATCGCTGCCGGCATTCTTGTCGAACAGCACCGGTGAGACGAACGTGCTGCGGTCCTCCGACAAGGAGGCGGCAAGCGCCTGCGGCGGCAGCTGGCCGAGCGGCGGAACGAAGTTCTGATGAGGCAGCGGCTGCTGTTCAAGCTGGTTGTATACAGCAGCTATATGTACAAGATCCTCTTCGGCAAGTCCGCCTTCGCGGTGCCAGACGAGCAGTGCAGGCACTCCGCTTCCGGCCGGGAACTCCTGTTCAGCAACAGCGGATGCCTGGACTGACAGTGCATCCTCCGGCAGATTGGAGGCATTATTCAATACCTGTGAGTTTACCGAAGGCCATAGCATCGTTAATACCCCTACAATTGCAATCCATACCAGCAGAGTAATCCATTTGGTCTTGCTCCCTGCTACCCACTTCCCGTAGCCCGACATTCCATCCATCCTCTCTCTCACGTCCGTAAGCTCAAAAATGAGCCGCGGGTCATTTTTATACATCTATCATATATACCCTGAAAATTTTAAGCAAATCATTTTTGTAAAATATTTATAAAAAACCAAAAGCCCCGGTGTTCACGCAAGGACTTCTGCAATGAACACCGGGGCTGAGCACCGCTCAGTACTGCAGCGGTTTATTCGAATGAAATTTCACTTTACTGACTGACTCGGCTTACCCTGCATCCGGCAGATCGTCACCGGAGAACTGGCTGTTATACAGGTCGGCATAGAATCCGCCGGCTTCAAGCAGCTCCGTATGGCTGCCCTTCTCAATCACACTGCCCTGGTTCATGACAAGAATCAGGTCGGCATCACGGATGGTAGACAGGCGGTGGGCAATTACGAAGCTGGTTCTGCCCTTCATCAGCGTGTTCATTGCCTTCTGGATCTGTACCTCTGTACGGGTATCGACGCTGCTGGTTGCCTCATCGAGAATCAGAATGGACGGATCAGCCAGAATGGCCCGGGCGATCGTCAGCAGCTGCTTTTGACCCTGGGAGATGTTCGAGGCTTCCTCATTCAGAATCGTGTTATATCCCAGCGGCAGTGTACGGATAAAGTGATCGGCATGTGCAGCCTTGGCCGCGCGTACCACATCAGCCTCCGTAGCCCCTTCCCGGCCGTAAGCGATATTGTCGCGGATGGTACCGTTGAACAGCCAGGTATCCTGCAGCACCATTCCGAACTTGCTGCGCAGCTCGCTGCGCTTCATATCCGTGATATTGACACCGTCGATCACAATTTCCCCGCCGCTGATTTCATAGAACCGCATCAGCAGATTGATCAGCGTGGTTTTACCGGCACCGGTCGGACCTACAATTGCTATGGTCTGCCCAGGGCTCACTTCGATGTTCATATCCTCAATCAGGATAGCATCCTCTTTATAGCCGAACTTCACATGACGGAATTCCACAGCGCCCTCTTCGGCATCGGCCGGACGTTTCGCCAGTGTACCAGACACTTCCGGAACTTCTTCTTCTTCATCCAGCAGTTCAAAGACACGTTCTGCGGAAGCAATCGTTGACTGAATAATGTTGGCAATATTGGCCGTTTGCGTAATCGGCATAGTGAACTGGCGCGAATACTGGATGAAGGCCTGGATATCACCGACATCAATAGCTTTTTTGGTAACAAAGATCCCTCCGACTACACAGACCAGCACATATCCAAGGTTCCCGATGAACATCATCAGCGGCATAATAATCCCGGAGATGAATTGTGATTTCCAGCCGGAGTCATACAGGTCCGCATTGATCTTGTCGAATGCTTCAAGAGAGTTCTTCTCCCGGCCGAACGCTTTGATAATGCGGTGTCCGGTATACATTTCCTCAACATGGCCGTTCAGCTGGCCCAGCGACTTCTGCTGGCCGATGAAATAGCTCTGTGAGCGCTTGGAGATCAGCATAATCACCACAAAGCTCAGCGGCAGCGTAACTATAGTAATGAGGGTAAGCCACGGGCTGATCGTCAGCATCATAATAATAACGCCGATAATGGTTACAATGGCCGTAATCAGCTGGGTCAAGCTCTGCTGCAGGGTGGTACTGATATTGTCTACGTCATTGGTCGCCCGGCTGAGAATTTCCCCGTGCGTCCGGGAATCGAAATATTTCAGCGGCAGCCGTTCCAGCTTGCTGTTGATCTGCTCACGCATATCAAAGACAACCTTCTGTGCTACACCGGCCATGACATACTGCTGCACATAGCTGAACAGCGAGCTTAACAGATACAGTCCGGCGAGGAGAATCAGAATATTATTAATATAATGAAAATCAATTTCCGCCCCCGGCACATCCATCAGCTTGCCGTAAGCACCTTCAAACAGTTTGGTGGTTGCTTTACCCATAACCTTAGGGCTGAAGATACTGAACACGGTACTGGCAATCGCCATGACGAATACGATAATCAGCTGAACCTGGCGCGGGCGCAGGTAGCGGACCAGCCGGCGCAGCGTTCCTTTAAAGTCCTTGGCCTTCTCTGCGGGCATGCTCATGCCTGGAGGACCGCCGCCGAAGCCGCCGTGCCGGCGCTGCGGTTTCACATCTTTTTTCTGCTCACTCATGCTATTTCCTCCTCTGACAGCTGCGAGGATACGATCTCGCGGTATACCTCATTGTTATCCAGCAGCTCGCGGTGCGTGCCCATTCCGACAATCTCGCCATCGTCCAGGACGATGATCCGGTCGGCATCCATAACCGTACTGACACGCTGGGCTACAATCAGCACTGTCGATTCTGTAGTCTCTTCCTTGAGGGCTGCACGCAGCTTGGCGTCGGTCTTGAAATCAAGCGCTGAGAAGCTGTCGTCGAACAGATACACTTCCGGTTTCCGTACCAGTGCCCGGGCAATCGACAGCCGCTGCTTCTGGCCGCCGGAGACATTGCCGCCGCCCTGGGCGATCTCCGAATTGAAGCCTTCCTTCATCGCAGAGACGAAATCAAAGGCTTGAGCCACTTTAGCCGCATGAATAATTTCTTCTTCGGTAGCGTCCTCTTTCCCGTAACGGATATTCTCGTTAATGGTGCCGGTGAACAGCACGGCCTTTTGCGGAATATAACCGATCTTGCTCCGCAGGTCCTCCTGCGTCATCTCCCGGACATCTACACCGTCTACCCGGATAGAGCCTTCAATAGCATCATAGAATCTGGGAATCATGCTCAGCAGGGTCGATTTGCCTGAGCCGGTCCCGCCGATAATCGCTGTAATTTCACCAGGGCGCGCACTGAAGGTAATGCCCGATAATGCCGGCTGTTCCGCACCCGGGTAAGAGAAGGATACATTCTCGAATTCCACGAATCCCCGCAGGCCGTCCCGGCCGTCCTTGCGGGCAGCATCTGCCGTTGTCTTCAGTTCATTAGCTGTCGGATCTTTAATTTCAGGCTGCACATCGAGCACTTCATTAATGCGGATTGCAGAGGCAGAGGCTCTTGGAATGAGAACAAACATCATAGAAACCATAATCAGGGAGAACATAATCTGCATTGCATACTGAATGAAAGCCATAAGTGAGCCTACCTGCAGATCTCCATCGCCAATACGGATTCCTCCGTAATACAGAATGGCGATCATCGAGAAGTTCATTACAATCATCATCAGCGGCATCAGACCGGCCATAACCTTATTAACTTTAATTGCGGTATCCGTAAGGTCTGCATTAGCTGTGCTGAAGCGTTTGTTCTCATGCTCAATCCGGTTGAACGAACGGATGACACGGATACCGGTCAGATGCTCACGCAGGACAAGATTCAGCTTATCCAGCTTGATCTGGATGGCCTTGAACAGCGGAAGGCCCTTCATCCCGATGAACAGAATCGCTCCGACCAGCAGCGGAATAACCACTACAAAGATCAGCGAGAGCTTGGCGTCCTCGGATACCGCCATAATAATCCCGCCGATCATCATCATTGGTGCCCCGACCATCATGCGGAGCATCATAGTCAGCACAGTCTGAACCTGTGTAATATCATTAGTGGTGCGGGTAATCAATGAAGCGGTTCCCAGCTTGTCGAATTCATGCAGCGTGAAATTCTCAACATGATTGAACACCCGGGAACGGGTATTCTTGCCGAAGCCGGCTGCCACTCTGGCTGACAGGTAGCTGGCAATAATGGAGCAGACTGCGCCGCCTGCCGCTACGAGCAGCATGAAGCCGCCGATTCTCCAGATATAGGGCTGATCCCCATGCACGATCCCCTGATCAATAATGTCACTCATCAGCGTCGGAAGATACAGATCTCCCAGCGACTGCAGGAAAACGAGGACCAGCACAGCAGCTATGGCCCACTGGAAGGGCTTCAATTGCTTAAATAGTTTAATCAAGCTTCTCATCTCCGTTCATTTGTAACCGGTCTAGATTAGGCGGGGGATTCTCTTCCATGAAGTTGTGCACCTTCAGCAGCAGCTCTGCCAGATGGTCCGATTCTTCCTCACCTAAATACTCCACCATTTTGTTTAGTGTAGCGTCCATGTGCTCCCGGGCTCTGCGGGTAATAATTTTCCCCTGTTCCGTCAACTTAATGCGGACTACTCTCCGGTCTGAGGGGTCTGGCTGCCGCTGCAGCATCTGCTTGGCCTCAAGACTGTTGATCAGCTGCGTTACCGTGGGCGGCGTCAGTCCGAGGAAACGGCTGATTTCCGATACCTTCAGCCCTTCAGCAGAACGGGACGCTCTTGCGATACATATCAATAAAGTCATCTCACTAGGCTTATGCCCCTCAACCGAATGCTTCCACTGCGCCTTGTTCAGCCTCCGGAGTGCGGAAAACAGCTTGTGTCCGACTGAATTTTCATCTTCCCGGTTTATCCCAATGCTTCCACCTCTTTTAGTTAGGTATACAAATAATTAAATACTATATTAATTAGGCTACCTAATTATATTTTCCCTGCAGCGCTTTGTCAATTCCTGAATACGTTATTAATTTTTACAGAAAAAAGAACGTAATTTTTTTCACAAAAGATCGCGCAAAAGCTCCCTCGACATGAACGGCCGGGGAGTAATTATGAACGGGCTGTTAAACGATGCCAAACCGCGAATGGGCAGGAACAGCAGGCTCATCCAGCGCTCTGACCTCTTTCAGCAGTTCCCTGTAAGCCTTCTGCTGGTCTTCAGTAGAATAATCCCTGCTCTGCTCGAACAAGGTAACACAATTAATGAAATCCTGTCCGCTGTTCAGCCTGACGGTTAACCGCAAACAGTGCATAATATAGTCAATTCCCCGGGCATGCCGTCCCTGGCCGATGTGATAGATGGCAATCTGGTAGTACAGCCGGTATAACCGGTCAACATTAACCCGGTCCTGAAATTGCTCAAACCGCAGCATCTCTCTGGAAAAGCGTGCCATAACCGCATCTGCACAAAAGCCGAAGCGGTTGGCGGACTCCATGATTATGACCATACCAGGTAAAATTTCACCAGGATGGTCTGCCAAAAAGGAGATATATGACGGCAACACGGCCGTATTGCCCATCAGGATCTCCAGCTTGAAGCTGCTGCCGGCCGCAAGCTGCCGGAAATCTTCGACAGCCCTGCGGCCGTCCTCATCCAGCAGCTCAAACCACCCGAGATCAGCATAACCGGCCGTATATTGCTTGGCCTGCTCATAATCACCCTGCATCATGAGCGCCGTGGCCTTCAATAAATAGCTTTGTCCGTAATACATAACGAGCGGCCGCTCTGCGGCGAAGGCTTCGGGCCGCTTCACCGAGCTCCGGCGGAGCTCCTCCCGGTAAATGCCGCCGGCCAGCGCACGGAGCTCATCAGCGAACTTCGCGGCATCCCGCCAGTGCTGCAGGTCAGAAGAGACCCTTGCCAGCTTAAGCAAACCATCCAGCTGCATGTCCTCGGGAAGCAGCCCGCGGTACGGTTCAAAGCTGATTACGCCGCGCAGCTTCTGCTCCGGCTCCATCTCATGGGTAGTCTGGAGCGACATGAAGATACGGAATTGGCTGATAGCCATCCGTTCCGAATAGCTGTCCGGCTCATACTGCACTACCCGTCTATAAAATGTCAGCGATTCCTGAATTCTTCCGCTGCAGAACAGCCTCTCCGCAACCGTATAAATAATCTCCAGAGGTCTCGGATACTCCATAATTCTGCTTAATACCTCATCAATGCATTTCTGCTTGCCGATTTCGGCACATCTGACCAGGAAAGGCTCAACGCGGCGGCGGGAAACCCGGTCTTCGCCAAAGCACTCCTCTACATAGAGCGGATACAGCCAGCCTTCCGGAAATCCGAACGCCCGGGTCATCGCATCCAGCTGTCCCAGTGAGATCGGCTTGGGCGGATTGCCGTGAAGAATTGCACTTAGACTGCCGCGGTTCAGGCCGGAAACTTTGGCAAACGAGGCAAGATTATACCCGGAGCGGGACAAATGCTTCTCAATCTCTGATCGTATTGTTGTCAGTTTCGCCTCCACCCGGCACCTCCGTAAGTATCATTTGTATACCTTCTATTAATTGCCATTATAGGACATGGCTATAGAAATCACAACAAAAGGGCCTCACATTGTGAGACCACCCGGGTAGACACTGTTTGGAGGAACTGCAAAGTTCGGACTACTGCTGCAAGGCTGTCTTTCTGATCCGCTGGTTCTTCGTGTTCTTGCCGTAGGGAATAGCGCTGCTCTTACGGCTACGCAGACTCTCCATCATCAGATTCTGGGCCAGGACAATATATCCGTCCAGCCGCTGGCTGAGCTCCAGAACCATATGATCACTCAGACTCCGTTCCTGCGCTACTTCCAGCAGCTGGCATCTTAAATTCTCTATGGTAAGAAATAGCTCATCTTCTCTGTAATCCCGGTCTTGGCCTTCGGGCGGATTGGGGTAAAGGTTCACGGTTACTCACCTTCTCTCTATCAACTTCTCCCCTATCATAATTCATGATGTCAAAAAACAAATTTTGAAAAAAAAGAAAAAAATGTCGCCCGGACAAACGAAAACAGCCTGGCCAAACCTCTTATTCTACTGATTCTGTCAGGGCTTCTGCGGAAGATAACGCCGCCGGAGGACATCCATTGCGAAAGCAATCCACTCCCGTGCCGCAAAGGAAAGATAACGGTCCCTGCGCCAGATCATGCCAAGCTGCCAGGGAATTACCGGCTCCGTCACAGGAATAACCGCGATCCGCGAGACATCCATATCCCGGCAGATCGTCTCCGGCAGCAGGGCAATGCCCATCCCGGCAGCTACCATCCGGCTGATCAGATCCCACTGGGAGCTCTCATAGATTACCTTAGGCTGAAAGCCCGCTCTAACACATTCCGAGATGATCCGGTCATGCAGGGCAAAGTCCTCGCGGAACAGCACGAACTCCTCCTCTGCGAGCTCTTTGAGCGGCACCTGCTGTGCCCCGTCCAAACGGTGTCCTGCCGGAACCAGCAGCTGCAGCTTCTCTTCCACGAAGGTGAAGCAGTGAAACCTCGCTTCGTTGACCGGCAGGACAATTGCCCCGATATCCAGCAGCCCGGACTCTACGTCATCCTCTACCTTTTTGGCCCCGTCCTCATGCAGCCTGATCGTCACTTCGGGATACTTCCGGTGAAACTCTCCGATAACCGCCGGGAAAAAGCTCGCCCCCACCATCGGAGGCAGCCCGATGCGGATATGCCCCTGCCGCAAATTGCGCAGGCTGTCCAGCTCTGAAGGAAGGCTCGCGAACGATTCGACAATATTCTGTGCCTTCACGAGCAGAAGCTCACCGGCATCAGTCAGGCGGATGCTTTTCCCCTCGCGGTAAAAAAGATCCGCCCCCAGCTCAAGCTCCAGGCCCCGGATCATCTTGCTGATGGTGGGCTGGGTGATATACAGCGATTCTGCCGCCCTGGAGAAGCTGTTCAGCCGGGCTGCCTGTACAAAGTATTCCAGCTGCCGGATATCCATAATTTATAGCCTCCATATATAGATGAAAGGAATGTAATATATTCAATCTATTCATTGTACCTATGAAAGAAAAAGATGTAAACTTTCAGTAAGATGAAAGGAGGTAATCATTGATGAAAAAGATTGCCTTAGGCCTGCTGCAGGTGGGCATACTGACTGTGTTCTCCCTGCTGATTAATACATTAACCTCACTGCTGCATATTCCTCTCCCCGGAAGCATTATCGGGATGATTCTCTTATTTATATTGCTGGAATCAGGTGTAATCCGCCTGAACTGGGTGGAGGCCGGCGCTTCGTGGCTGCTGGCCGAGCTGCTGCTGTTCTTCATTCCTTCGGCTATAGGTGTAATGAAGTATTCGAAGCTGCTGGAGGCAGACGGCCTGCAGGTGCTGGCTGTTGTACTCTTAGGAACCTTTGCTGTCATGGCCGGATCCGGAGTCCTTACAGGAGCTATCTATAAAGTGAAGGAGCGGAGAAGCTCATGATGACCGGATTTTTATTTCTCGGGCTTACTATTGCAGTGTACCTCCTGGCTAAGCGCATCTATACCTCCACCGGCAAAATGTATGCTTCTCCGCTGATTGTCACGCCGCTCTTGATCATCGGCTTCCTGCTGCTGACCGGCAATTCCTATGAATCCTACAATGCGGGAGGCAAATGGCTGTCGGATCTGCTTGGACCTGCGACCATCGCCTTTGCAATCCCTCTGCATAAGAACTTCAAGGTGCTCAAAAAGCACGCCGCCGAAATTGCGGCAGGCGTGCTGTCAGGAACGGTGATTGCCGTGCTGTCTTCGATGCTGCTGGCCAAGTGGCTGCACCTCAGCGGGGATCTGGCAGCGAGCCTGGTTCCCCGCTCGGTGACCACACCGATTGCCATGAGCATCTCGCAAAGCATCGGCGGCGTTCCCAGCATCACTGCAGTCTTCGTTATTCTGACCGGTGTGCTGGGAACGATGATGGGACCATCCGTGCTCCGCCTCTTCCGCATTGACAATGAAATTGCGCGCGGTGTATCGCTGGGAACCGCTGCGCACGGTACGGGCACCTCCAAAGCCTTCGAGCTGAGTTCGCTGACCGGCACCATCTCCAGTATCGCGATGATTCTGACGGCGCTGTTCTCGATTGGCCTTGCGCCGGCACTGCTCGCGGTTTTCCTCCACTAGGCCGACCCGGCTTGGGCCAGGGCAGCAGCATCCACGGCAGAAGCCGGCGGTGCTGCTGTTTTTTTATGGAATAACAGCCGTTCAGAGGCAGGACCTACAGCTTCACCGGCAAGCCGCTCAAGGAGGACTCATACGCCGCGCAGGTTACCTTCAGTGTCTTGTAACCATCCTCATAATCGCTGAGAATCCGGGAACGGTCCCCGGTCCGCACGGCATGGAGGAAGGCCTCGCTTTCCGCTGCGTAAGGATTGCCAGTATTCTTATATTCCTTGCTCTCCCCGCTGCGCATTTCCAGCAGCCGCTCCGGGTTCCAGTCGAGCAGCCCGTTGTCATTGTAGAAGCTGATGCCGCTCTTGCCGACCCCGTCCGGCAGTACGCAGGTATTGGAGATGCTCGCCACAATGCCGCTGGCCAGCTTCAGCGATACAGTGCCGACATCGGATACGGTTACACCCTCATGCTGTTCATGCATAATCCGGTTGCCGAACATGCCGTAGACTTCCGTCACTTCACCCGCCAGATAACGCAGCAGGTCGACGATATGGGTCGTCTGCTCCGTGAATTGCCCGCCGGACTGCTCCTGATTGCGCCACCAGGCTACGCCGGGCATCCCGCCCATCCATTCACCGACAATCATCCCGACTTTGTCGCTGCTGAGCCTCTGCTTCAGCCGCTGGATGTTCTCCTGATACCGGAAGTGATAGCCGACAGAAGTCAGCAGCTGGCGTTCTTTAATATCCTGCAGCAGGCTGGCCGGAATCTCCGTGGTTGCGGCCAGCGGCTTCTCAATGAAGAATGGAATGTCCCTGCGGATCAAGGCGCGCTCGGTAGCCCCGTGAGATTGCGGCGGCACGCAGATGTATACGGCATCCAGCTTATGGCTATCCAGCATTTCTGTAATCTCCCCGTAGCCCTCAGCCCCGTAGGCGCGCGCCATCTCCTGGCCCTTCTGGCGGCTGCTGCCGCAGACAGCCTTCAGGGTTACATCCTCCATACCTGCCAGCAGATCCGCATGTACCTTGGAGAACCAGCCGGTGCCAACGATCCCGATATTAAGTGTCATTTCATTACCTCCTGTATTCTTTGAATGAATGCCTTTTCATAATAGGTTAGCGGACCAGACCGGTACAGACGGCTTGTCCTGCTCTTTCCTGATTATACGCGCTTACGTTACAACAATGTAGTCCCGCCACTCTGCGGGGAGCAGCTGCCGGTAAGAAGCCTGCAGAAAGCGGTCATCCGCCAGCACGATAACCCCGCTGTCCTGCTCGCTGCGGATCAGCCGGCCTCCGGCCTGCTGTACCTTGCACATGCCCGGGTAGACATACGCATAGTCAAAGCCGTTTTTGCCCTGTGACTGGAAGTAACTGCGGAGCAGATTCCGCTCCAGCCCGACCTGCGGCAGCCCGACCCCGACTACCATAACGCCATTCAGCCGGTCACCCGGAAGATCAACGCCTTCGGAGAAAATCCCGCCCAGCACAGCAAAGCCAAGCAGACTGTCCGGGCTGCCCGGATGAAAGGCCGCGAGGAAATCTTCCCGCTCAATCTCACTCATCCCGCTGCCCTGCAGCAGCGTCCGGACTTCCGGGTATTTCTCTGTGAATACCTCATACACATTCTTCAAATACAGATAAGATGGAAAGAAGACCAGATAGTTGCCCCTTCTGGACACCATCCCTTTCAGGGCATCGCTGAGCGGGTGCAAGGAGGCCTCCCTGTCGTGATAACGGGTGGATACCGGAAGCACCGAGACCTGCCACTGCTCTTGATGAAAAGGCGAGTCCAGGCTCAGGCTGTAGTCATCCTCCCCGGCGCCGGTCATATCCCGGTAATATGCGAGCGGCGACAATGTCGCCGAGAACATGATCTGGCTGCGGAAGCTCTTCGCCATCTGCTGCAGCAGATAAGACGGGTCCAGATTGAACAGCTTGAGGTACACATCGCCGCTGCGGACCTCCGCGTAGGTAATGTAGCGCTCATCATAGGTCTTGAAGGTGCGCAGCATGCCCTGCACCTCAAAGAATGTATCCAGCAGGCTGCCCGCCCCTGCCTCTTCTTCTGCCGCCGGGGCGGCAATCGCTGCAGAAGCATTCATCAGTTCCAGCTCTGCTTCTGTGCTGAAGTCCAGCAGCAGCTCCGGCAGCGCCTCCGGATACTCCGCCCACTCCCCGGCTCCCTTGTCACTGCAGCTCTTGCGCAGCGCAATGAAGAAGGCATTGACCGCCTTAGCCGCTGCTGCAAGTCCCGGATTCAGCGTTTTGTACTGGCGCTGCAGTGCCAGGAACGGCGCCTTGGTCAGTGAAGCCGAGTACATCTCCCGTCCCCGGTCCACCAGGTTATGCGCTTCATCCACGAGCAGAACCGTCCGTTTCTTCTGTTCTTCAGGCATCCGTTTCAGGCTGATGCGGGGATCGTAGATGTAGTTATAATCGCAGATGACCACATCGCAGGCATAGGCGGCATCCAGGGAGAACTCGAACGGGCATACCTCATGCCGCCTGGCATAGCCGGCAATCGTCTCCCGGGTTATTAGAGTCTCATGCTCCAGCATATCAAGCACAGCTCCATTGATCCGGTCATAATACCCCTCGGCATACGGGCAGGAACCCGGGGTGCAGCCCCCCTCCTCACGGAAGCAGGCCTTCTCCTTGGCGGTAAGTGCAATAGCATGCAGCTGCAGCCCCCGGCTGCCGAGCAGTCCCATTGCTTCCTGCGCAGCAATCCGCGTAACCGTCTTGGCAGTCAGATAGAAGATGCCTGCCGCCTTGCCTTCCCCCAGCGCCTTGACCGCCGGGAACAGGGTAGACATTGTTTTGCCGATGCCGGTTGGCGCCTGGGCATACAGATTAGCGCCTTCCGCAATTGAGGTATATACGGCGGCGGCGAAATGGCGCTGGCCCTGCCGGTAGGCCGGGAACGGAAATCCCAGCTGGCGGATGCTTTCATCCCTGCGCACCTTATAGCGGGCCATCATCTCTGCATACGGTGCATAGCGGGCGACTGTCTCTTCCGCGAAGGCGGCCAGCTCACTGCGGGTCATATCCTTGTACAGGCTGTACTGCTCGGCGCTTCCCCGCTGGACGTAGGTCAGCTTTATCTTAACCGCAGGAAGCTCCAGATCGTTGCTCAGGATATAGGCATACATGAACGCCTGTGCCCAGTGCACCTCGCGCCCTTCCATGGAAGCATCCGGCGGCCCGGCAATGGATTTGATCTCCTCAACCGTCAGGTTTCCAGCCTCGTCGGCCAGCAGTCCGTCGCAGCGGCCGTCGATAATGAACAGCAGCCCCCCGCGCGGAATCTCTGTCCGCAAGTAGACCTCTTTCCGGTCCCCCTCCTTATACTGCTTCTGGATCTGCTGATGAATGCGTGTCCCCTCCGCCATGGCCGCCCCGCTGCGGAATCCCGGCTCCAGACTCCCGCTGCTGTACGCATATTCAACAAGCGCTCTTACAGAAAGTGCGATCTCTGTATACTCCATCCAGGCTCACCTCCATTATTTCCCGGCATGTCTTTCCGGCCCGGACGCCATATTCATGCGGTTTCGCCGGTATAACGCCTCCTGAGGGCAATAGCTGCCCCCCGCTTGAGGCAGGATTGATTTTACGCTCTCCGCTAAGGATATACGGCTGATTCTGATTTTTGACATTCTCTGGCTGGCGCTGCATAATAAGTTTTATTAATAATGGTATTCTTTTGTCCGTTTCCGCTTATTATCCAGCTGTTTCCTCCCAGCCGGGAAACATGTTCATTACTAAGAAAGAAGGCGAAGCTGTGTCATCCGTAACGGTTAAACGATGGTTGCTCAAGCCATTTGTGTTCTTCTCGATCATCTTCATCCTCAAAAGCCTGCTAGCCTGGGGCGTTATCTTTGAAGACACGCAATTCTGGAAATCACTATTGACGGAAATCCCTTTTGTCTGGGTTCTGTTTTTCCTGATTGAGCGGTTTGCTTCCAAACGGAAGCTTGGATATTACATGACGGTTAACCTGCTGGTTACCGCGATCTTTTTTGCCGCTATTATGTACTTCAAATATTATGGAGTCATTGTCACTTACCATGCCGCCGAGCAGGTGAATCAGGTTACAGCCGTGCGCAACAGTGTATTCTCGCTCATGGACCCTTATTATCTGCTGATCTTCACGGATATTATCGTGCTGGGCTTCTATTTCTTCATTAATAAAAACGGCCGCAATTATAAAAAGCATAACATCAACCGTCCTAATGGCCGGATGCTGCATCTGGTCCTGTTCGCAGTCTCGCTCGGACTGTGCCTGTTCAATATTCTGCCTAACAAGGCAAGCATGAACGAGATCAAGAAGGCCCAGGAAATGGGTATCCTTAATTATGAGGCATATACGATCTTTGCTCAAGACAAACCGGAGCTTGTGCAGGCCAGTGAAATTACCCAGGAGAAGATCAATCAGCTCAAAGGCATTGACAGCTCCGCGGTCTCACCTTATGCCGGTGCAGCCAAAGGCAAGAATCTGATTATTATCCAGCTGGAATCCTTCCAGAACTTCCTGCTGGGCCTTAAGGTGGACGGACAGGAAATCACGCCGAACCTGAACCGCCTTATGGAGGATAGCCTTTATTTCAACAACTTCTACCAGATGGTCGGCCAGGGCAATACTTCAGATGCAGAATTTGTAGTGAACTCGTCCTTCTATATTCCGCCGCAGGGTGCAGCAACCATGTCTTATGTTGACAAAAAAATACCAAGCCTGCCGGGCCTCCTGCAGGCCAGCGGATACCAGAGTGCGACCTTCCATACAAACGATGTGGAATTCTGGAACCGCGGCGAGCTCTACAGCTCTCTGGGCTGGGAGCACTATTATGATCACCAGTTCTTCGGAGATGAGGACTCCTTCTTCTTTGGCGCTTCGGATGAAGTGCTCTACCGCAAAACCTCGGAGAAGCTGAAGGAGATGAGCGAGGCAGGGCAGCCGTTCTACGCCCAGGTCATTTCCATGTCTGCGCATCATCCGTTCACGATTCCTGCAGAGAAGTACAAGATGAAGCTGCCGGAACGTTATGAAGGAACCTTTGTCGGAGACTACATCCGCTCCCAGAACTATGCCGACTATGCCTTCGGGCAATTCGTGGATGAGTTGAAGGCGAACGGCTTATGGGATAACAGCCTGATTATGGTCTACGGTGACCATATGGGCCTGCCGATCTATTCACTCGATCATGATGACAAAGAGTTAATGAAGGAAATTTACGGATATGATTACGGATATGCGAATATGCTCAATATCCCGCTGCTCATTCATGGTCAGGGCCTGACATCAGAGACCCTTGAACAGGTGGGCGGTGAGGTAGACATTATGCCGACGGCGCTCAGTCTGCTGGGTGTATCTATGGACAACAATATTCACTTTGGCCAGGATCTGCTCAGCCAGTCTTACAATCTGCTGCCGCAGCGTTACTATCTGCCTACCGGCTCGTTTATCTCCAGCTCAGGGCTGCTGATCCCCGGAAACAGCTTCGAGGATAACACACAGCATAACCTGGCAAGCGGCAGCAGCGCCCCTTCCGGCACTGAGGATGAATATAACCGCGCCCTGCGCCTGCGCCAGCTGTCAGACAGCTATGTGTCACAGCTGCCGGATAAAGAGCCGGCTGCCGAGTAGCCCGCACAGCCACTTCTTAAATAAACATAAATGAGCCAGCCCCCTGCTTAAGGAGCTGGCTCATTTGTATGTTTACAGGCAACCGGCGCTGCACTGCTGATTAACGCTCCTGCTTCTCCAGCAGCGTATAATAATCTGCGAAGTTCTGCAGCTCCTCCGGCTCCAGAATCGCTAAATGCTCCTGAAGCAGCTCCATTGAACGGCGCTGCGCCTCTTCCAGAATCCCTTGTCCCTTACCGGTAATGGTTACAATGACAGCCCTGCGGTCATTCTCATCAGGAACGCGGGCAATCAGCTCCAGCAGCTCCAGACGGTCAAGCATCACTGTAACTGCACTGGATTTCACCTCCAGCTTGTCCGCCAGATGAATAACCCTGGCCTGCTTCTCCTGGGCAATCATATGCAGCAGTCCGAATTGCGGAACCGTTAAGCCCATTTCCTTATGCATAGACATCTGCGACATGATTTTGCGCTGTACCTTCCACATGGATAATCCCACACGTTCGATCAACGGATTTATTTCCTGTGTCATCCCTTCAACTCCCAGTCCGTATGTTCAGCCACAGCCCCATTTTGCGGGGTTATTTAAAGGGTAACATCAACATGGATATGGATTCAATGCTTTTGCCCCGAGAACCTGATTCAGAACCTGATCATACGGCGGTTTCCTTTACACAAATCGTCATTTCCCGACACAAAAATTCTTTATTCTGACTGATGCCCAAATAGCGGCGATGCGCTATAATCGTAGCAGTGATAGCTATTTTCACTTAATATACTTAGAGTCAGGGCTGGTGAGATATTTTATGAAATTGGCAACAAAATTAACTTGGATGATGCTTATTGTACTGCTTCTGGTCGGGTCATCCATCGGGTTCTTCGGGTACCATGCGGCTTATAAACAGATTGATGAAGCTGCAGGTATTGAACTGGTAGGCTGTGCTAACATCACTACCGGCCTTATAGATCCCGCCGATATATCCGCCCTGGTTGCAGGCGATACCAGCAAGCTCAGTGCCATTGAAGACCGGATCGCCTGGATAAATGATCACAAGCCTATTTTCAAGGAAGCATTCATTCTCTCACTGGATGGCAAGGTACTCGCTGCTGACAAGAAGTTCAAAGAAAGAGGTTATAAAGCAGGCGACACCTTCTATTTCTCCGATGAGGATAAAAAAATGATTACCACCATGAAGCACTCCGCCTACTCTAAAGTTTATACATATGAAGGGGTCTCCCTCAAAACCGGTTACGGCCCCATCTATCAGGACCATGATCCCACCAAACCTATCATCGCTTTAATGGCCATCAACTTTGACGGCCCGCTGATTCAGACACGGACAATGGAGATTATTACTCAGCCCTTCATCATCAGTGCTCTGGTCCTGCTCGTTGCCATAATTGCCGCCTATTTGACCATCCGCCGCATGATAAGACCTCTTACTAAATTATCCAGCTCCGTCAACACTGTAGCTAAGGGTGATCTCACCCGGGAACCGCTCCGCCTCACAAGCAAGGATGAGATCGGCCAGCTGTCCGCTGACTTCAATGATATGACCCTCAATCTGCGCAACCTGATTACACAGGTTAATGATACCTCTATGCTGGTTGCCTCCTCCTCTGAAGAGCTGTCGGCCAGTGCCCAGGAAACCAACCGCGCCGGGGAGCATAGCGTCAATGTTACAATCGAGCTGGCGGAAGGGGCAAACACCCAGCTGCAGAATCTTGAAGGCAGTTATAAAGCCGTGCAGGAAATGTCGCATTTCATTACTGAAATAGCCAGCAATGCCGACAGTGCGATGAATAATGCGGCGCTGAATGCACAGAAGGCCCGGACCGGCCGCGAGTCCATGGATTCCACTACAACCCAGATGAGCATTGTCAGCGGAAGCATCGAGGATCTGTCCGGCATTATCGGGACCCTGGGCAGCCATTCCAAAGAGATTGAGAGTATTGTCGGAATCATTGCCAGTATTGCCGAAGAAACGAATCTATTATCCCTGAATGCGGCGATTGAGGCTGCACGGGCCGGCGAAGAAGGCCGCGGCTTCGCCGTTGTTGCCGGATCTGTGCGCAAGCTGGCTGAACGTTCAGCGAAATCTGCCGGTCAGATCGGTGAACTCGTCAGTCTGATTGTGCATCAGATGGACAAAGCCGGCGAGACCATGCGACGCTCTACTGAAGAAATGCTGCACGGCAAGGAGATGATTATCTCCGCCGGTCATTCCTTCTCGGAGATTGAGACCTCCGTTTCCGATATGTCTTCGCAGAGTCAGCAGATTTCGGCAACCGTACGTGAGCTGGCCTTGATCTCCGACGGGCTTGTTACTGCCATTCAGAATATCGTAGCTGTCTCTAACCAGACCGCGGAAGGGGCAGAGACGCTGTCGGCTTCCTCACAGGAGCAGCTGGCCGCCATGGAGGAAGTAGAGTCCTCCGCAGCCTTCCTCTCCTCCCTAGCGGATAAGCTGCAGGTATTGGTAGAGAATTTCAAAATAACCGCATAAGTACTCATTTAAAAAGGCTGTCCCGAACGTGGAGAATTCCACGGCCGGGACAGCCTTTTTTGGAGACAGGAGAACCAGCATACTTTATGCTGTATTCTCAATAAACCATTGGCCCAGTTCCTTGACCGGCATTGGCCGGCCGTAGTAGAAGCCTTGCATTACACGGCACCCGAGAGACTGCAGCAGCTCAATCTGCTCGGTAGTTTCTACCCCTTCGGCCACAACCTCCATATTGAGATTGCTGGCAATGGCGATAATATTGCTGATGATCGCTTTCTTGGAATGCATTTTGCTCTTGCGGATGAAGACCTGATCAATCTTCAGCGTATTGACCGGAATTTCATCAAGATTACCCAGGGAAGAGAACCCGGTTCCGAAATCATCAAGCGAGACTCTCACTCCAAGATTCCGCAGCTTGGAGAGCTGGGCAACCGTTTCCTCCATATTGTTCATTGCAATCGATTCGGTAATCTCAAGTTCCAGGAAATGCGGCTCAAGCCCGGAGCGGCTCAGTGCCTCTTCCACTACTTCATACAGGCTGCCGCCTTCAAACATCCGCGCCGACATATTGATTGAGACGGCCACAGTCGCAACATTGGCCTCATGCCACAGCATATTCTGGGCGCATACATCATGCAGCATCCAGTAAGTGATCGGCACGATCAGGCCCGTCTCCTCAGCAATCGGAATGAACTCTGCAGGAGAGATGACACCGTGCTCCGGATGCTTCCAGCGCAGCAGCGCTTCAAGGCCTACCGTAACGTTCATCAGTGAATCCCATTTGGGCTGATAGACAACCATGAACTCGGAACGGGCAAGCGCCTTGCGCAGATCCTTCTCCAGTGACATCCGCCGTACCTGATGGCGGTTCATCTCCAGATCGAAGATGCTGAATTTATTCTTGCCAGAGTCCTTCGAGGTATAGAGGGCCGTGTCCGCAGCCTTCATTAAGGCTGAGCGGTCCGTCCCATGCGCCGGGGTCATGCTGATTCCGACACTGGCTGTTACATACAGCTCATTGCCTTCAATGCTGTAAGCCTTCTTAAGCTCCTGCAAAATATACTGCGCCTCTTCCTCAGCTGCTGCCACCGTACACTCCGGCAGGGCAATCAGAAACTCGTCGCCGCCCAGCCGGAAGACTCTGCCTTTTGTACCAACACAGCCGGTGAGCCGCTCCGAAACCTCCCGGAGCAGCAGGTCGCCAATATCATGCCCGAGCGTATCATTAATCGATTTAAAGCGGTCCAGATCGACAAAAAACACCGCTCCCGAACTGCCGCCGAAGAAATCATTCTTGAAATAGCGCTCCAGCCCATGCCGGTTGGGCAGCTCAGTAAGCGGATCATGATAAGCCATACGTTCCAGGACATGCCTGTCGAGAAAAACAGCCCCGCCGGATATAGCCAGCATAAACAGGGTAACCAGCGAAATGCCCGTCAGCAGAATAACATCCGTATCCACGAGCAGCGGTCTTGTAGCCATCCAGCTGTCATACTGCAGGCTGCTTGTTCTCAGGCTCGTATAATGCATGCCGGTGACCGCTGCCGCAATAAACAGCGCCGAGTATAGCTTCCAGCGGCTAAAGCCCGTGTAGTCCTTGAACCTGCGGAACAGCAGCACACCAATATAAGAAGCCAGCAGTGCAATCAGTACGGACAATGCCTGGTCCATAATCTCATAATGAACCTTGGCCTCCATCTCCATGGATAACATTCCGACGTAGTGCATCAGTGAAATCCCGCTGCCCAGGACGCCGCCGGCGGCAAGGAAACGCCACATTCTCTGCGGGGAGGCCGTTGCGATTCTAAGCGCCGCATAGCAGGACGCCATGCTAATCAGCAGAGACAGCACTGCAGTACCGGGACGGTAACTGACTTCAAACGGCAGATGACCGGCCATAATACCTACAAAATGCATGGCCCAGATTCCGCTTCCCAGCACGCTGGCACCGGAGAGCAGCCAGAGTCGCCTGACCCGGCCAACAGAATGGGAAACCTGCGAAATCAGATTAAGCGCCGAATAGGCGGCAGTCGCCGTAAGCGCGAAGGATAGTAAAACAATCCAGAAATTATAGTGGATTCCCATTTGATCCATAGTTGACCTCTTCACCAGTTTTATTATCATCGTCGTTTCAGTGTTTATCTCAAGTAAAAAATCATTATACGAGTATTAGATAAATGGAAGAGTGCATAAAGATTATAGGCTATCCCTGAAATATAACTTTAGCTGTATTTTACCTTGAATTTGGTAGGCTGTCTAAGTAAATACTGGAACTTAGACCCTTTTTTCGGTGTGTGCAAAAAATGTCCATATTTGCCGTCAGCCCTTGGCACGGAAGGCTGGAATCTGCCCGCTGCGTGAACCTTCAGACTGGAAGGCACGGCGCCAAATCCAGCCGTTCACAGCTACCAGAATTACCATATAGATGTATATTCCGAACGGAAATAAGGTGAAGACATAATGCACACCGGTCATGCCGGCCAGAATGAACAGCTGGACGAAAGAGCTCATGGTGAATCCCTTGCGCTGTGCCGCTTCATACTTCTCCGAGAACGGCAAGGCCTTAGGAAACATGAGGAAGCACAGAACCGCATGCACCAGCAAAGCGAGCAGGACTGCCACCAGATCGGCCGCAATCCTTGTTCCGAATAAGAGGGTGAACACAACTGCCTCTACGGCAAAGAGCGGCAGAAGCAGCCTGAGCAACGCCGCCTTCAGCATGCCCCGGTAGACCATTGCCGTCCCCGGCAGCGGAATCGCCTTATAAATCCAGGCACCCTTATAGCTGGCCGAGTACCGCAGCATCTGGATGACTGTCATCATCAGCAGAGCGCTGTAATAGATGAACAGGTATGACTTGGAACCCTGAATGGCCGCCAGATCGCCGCTCCATACCTGATTGAAGATGAAGATGAAGGGCAGCACCAGGGCGATACCCAGGCTCGGATAGACGCGCAGCTTGAATTCCCGCTCATTCTTCATCATCGACCAGGTGAAGCGGAAGAACATCGCCTCATCCTTATTCCGGCAGGCCGCCTCAGACAGCAGACGGGCAATCCGGCCGCTGTCCCTGCCTGCCGCCCCTTGCTCGGCCAGCTTCTGCAGGCTGCGTTCAAACACCGGCATCAGCAGAATGTAAGCTGTAAACATTACAACCGGAACTACGAGGACAAGCACACTTAAGGTGACCAGGTGCCCTCCCGCCGAACCGCCGATGAGCAGCTCAAACGGAGCACCGAACCAGACAGGAGGCACCAGGAAATGCCACCAGGCCGGATGGAAGACAGCGCCCAGCTCAGAAATATTGAACAGGCGCGATACTAATTGGGCACCTACAGTAACTGCAACGGACAGAATAATCTGTACATAGTTGATGATGTCCTTAAGCTTTTCCCCGTCGAAGAATTTCAGAATCAGCAGATAGACCATTGCCGTAAAGACAAGAATGAAGCCGCCCATCAGGATGATCTCTGCAGCATAGAGCAGGAAAAAGGCCACCCCATGCCGGAATAACGATACCAGCAGCGAGGGTCCGGTGAAGGTCAGGGTTACCGTGAGCAGGTAGATCAGAATATGTATACTCTTGGCCATCCCCAGCGTCCGCCGGTCCACCGGCTTAGAGGACAGGATGTTCTTATCCCGCAGATCCAGCATGACTGAGGAGAAATCCGAGATCAGCGTCGTTGTGATCATGAACATGACGACACTGAACAGCATACTCATCATCAGGTGATAATTGCCACTCGGTGCCACCAGCACGATCAGCATCAGTCCCAGCAGTAAATAGAACCATTGCACCCGCAGCGGCGAGCCGTCCGTATTCAGCTTCTGATCCTGGGTCCCGGAGAAAAGTGTCGGTGTCCGTCTGCCGTCCATGGTCAGCTTAACCTGAAGAATACTGCGCATTACAGGATAATCGATGCCCAGCGCCTTAAATATCCACTGCAGCCGGTCAAGCAGCTTCAGCACCAGGAAATCACGCATCCGCTGCCCCCTCTCCAATCACAGCGACGAACTCACCGGCAATATCCCGGTACTTGTCAAATCCGGTCAGCTGGTTGAATATCTCCTCAAGCGAGCCCTCCCGGCTCTGCTCCTGCAACTCTGCGAAGCTGCCATCGGCAACAATATCGCCTCCGTTCAGCAGGATGATCCGGCTGCTGATCTTCTCCACAACGTCCATAATATGCGAGGAGTAAAAGATAGTTTTGCCCCTGGCTGCGAGCGTGGCGAAGATCTCCTTCACTACCATCACACTATTGGCATCCAGCCCGCTGAGCGGCTCATCCAGGAACAGAATATCCGGATCATGCAGCATGCTTGAGATCAGCAGCACCTTCTGCTTCATCCCTTTGGAATACGACGCAATCCGCATATCATAGGCTTTCGCCAGATTCAGCAGGCCCATCAGCCGCTCGGCCTTGGCATCAGCGTCCTGCTTCTTCAGCCCGTACAGCTCTCCGATGAAGGTCAGATACTCCCTCGCCGTCAGGCTGTCGTACAGCTCGGCTACCTCCGGCACGTATCCGATTCTTTTTTTGTAGGCTGTGTCGCCGTCTGAGATATCCCTGCCAAAAATACGCACAGTCCCGTTATAGCCTTCTACGAGCCCCAGCATAATTTTCACTGTAGTGCTTTTGCCTGCACCATTAGGTCCGATATAGCCGATGATCTGCCCGCGGTACACCTCCAGATCAATTCCCCGCAGAACCATCCGGTCTGAGTAATTCATCCATAAGCCTTCAATTGAAATGACAGGCTCTTCTGCAATACTGCCCATTAACCTCTCCTCCTCCGGATCTCTGTGGCGCTCTCCAAATTCTGGATTTTATTAGCTCCTATTCTAGCAAATTTTAACACCGGATACGTATGAAATATTGCAACAAATATATAGTATTGAGGAAAAACATCAAAAAAAAGCAGCCCGGAGGCTGCTCGAATAATGTTATCCTGTTCCGTCACATCCGCTGTTATAGCAGCAGCACTATTCGGACAACAGGTTATAAATGACCTGCGCCGCCTCCGCCCGCGTGGAGAACTCCAGCGGATGAATCCGGCCGTTGTCCCCCTCGATGACTCCGCGTTCCACAAGAGCCTGCAGGGCTTCCCCGGCATAGCCCGCTACCTGCGGCGCATCGCTGTAATCGGATAGCTTCTGGGCTGTTGTGCTGCCTGGAAGCTCACCCAGCACACTCAGTGCACGGTACAGCAGCGTGAACAGCTCCTGCCGCGTAATCCGGTTATCCGGCTTGAACTGGTTGTCACCGGAACCGGTGGCAATGTTCAGCTTCTTGGCGGCGGCCAGATATCCGCTGTAATAAGCAGATCCCGCATCCGTAAAGTTGTCTGCCCCGCCAGCCTCAGGTGAGATTCCATAGGCTTTAAGCAGGAGGACAATGAACTGTCCTCTGGTGACCTGGGTATTCGGGCTGTAGCTGCTGCCGTCCGTACCTGAGGTAATCCCTCTGGCTGCGAGGAAGCTTACAGCGTTATTGTACCAGGCGGCAGAGGTTACGTCGGTAAACTCTACCTTGTTATAGCCGATAATATACTGTGAGAAATGCGGTGTTACAAAATTCACGCCACCCGCAGCTGCACTGTAGCCGCCGCGTATCGTCTCCAGGCTGCCGGATTCCGTAATATAGTAGACTATCAGGGAATTGGACTCTTCGCCCGCTGCCAGGGTATATGGCACGCTGATGCTGGCTTTTCCGCCGCCGAAGGTTGTGACCCGGCTGTCACCTGCGGTTACCGCAAGATCGTAGACCGGCCGGTCCCCGAGCACAGCCTTCCCGTCTGCGTTCAAGGCAACTTTGGCAATCCGGATATGAATATCACCGCTATCCGCTGCTCCGCTGATACTGGCTACTGACCGGGCATCCAGAGTAATGCTGCCCACATTCAGATAGTTTACTTTAAGGTCAGCCTTGGTTCCCGAGGCGAGTGCATTAAACGCGCTTCTCGGCAGCCTCAGCTCAGCCGTCTGCGTATCAGCCTTCGTCTCCACCTTAATCTCAAGTACTGCCTTTTTCCCTCCAGCTTCGGCTTGTTTGCCGCTCTCGGCCAGTTTGGCCAGCGCATCAGCTGTCACGGCTGCCGTAGTCACACCTGTAGATTCATCCGTAGATGCCGCCGCAGTTACCGACACGGTCACCGTTGCCCCGGCAGTTGTTGTCACCGGTTCGCTGCCGCCTCCGGCAGACGGGGCAGCCGATGCCGCAGGCGTGCTTCCTGAAGACGACGGAACATCGCCGGAAGGCGCTGTATACGCCGGCACTACCACACTGGCTGCGGCACCAGCCTTATAACCTTCCTTGGCTGAGTATCTTACATGATAGGTTCCCGGAGCCAGGCCGGTAATCTCCTTGTCCGGTGCATACACATAGCTTGTAGCCGTTGCCGGCTTATATTCCTGCGCTGTGGTCGTTCCTGTAATCCGCCCGTTGTTGTTCTCGGACGAGGTTGGGGCAATTCCGGCCAGGCCTGTTGGAGCCGCCTGCTCTGCAGTAAATGCCGGCACTACCACATTGGTTATCCGCCCGGCATTGAAGCCTTCTTTGGCGGCGAATCTTACCTCATAGGTTCCGGGTATGAGGCCGGTAATCTCAATGTCTGTTGCATAGACATATTCCGTGACGGTGGACAGCTTGAATTCCAGGGCCGGAGTAGTCCCCGTAATCCGTCCGTCCTTATTCTCCGGAGTAGTAGGTGCGATGCCGGCAAGTCCGGTTGGAGCCGCCTGTTCCCCGTAAGCAGGAACCTCTATTTCCGTTACCGGGCTGACGCTGTAGCCTTCCTTAGCCGGGTAGCGTACTTGATATATGCCTGGAATCAGTCCGGTAATAATTGGACCGGTAACTGGCTGATACGTTGTATCCTGTGCCAGCTTATACTCCTGTCCTGCTGAGGCACCTGTAATCTGCCCGTCAAGGTTGGCCTCCGTTGTAGGCGCAATCCCCTGCAGCCCGGATGGTGCCGGCTGGGACCGGGTATATTCAGGAACCACTACATTTACTGATTCACCAGCAGCATACGCAATTGCTGCTGCCCCGCCGGTCGCAGTAATCGGGCCCTGATATCCCGGCTTGGACACATAACGTACACTATAGGTTCCCGGAGCCAGGCCGGTTATTGCCTCTCCTGTTGCAGCCGTATATGCGTTATCTGTCAGAGCTTTATACTCTAACGTTTTGTTTCCCGTGCCGGTAATCTGCCCGTCAGTGCCCTCTGCTGAAGTCGGAGCCACACCGGACAGCCCTGACGGTACACTCTCCAGTCTGGAGTAGATCGCGTTCAGTGCGGTTACAGCGTTGGTATATCTGACGCCAACCGGATACACATTCGGGTATCTGGTATCCACGAAATCAGGCTGGATATTGGTCCAGGAATACATCAGCTCTACATGTCCCAGAATCGGGGCACTGTTGCCGCTGGCATCCTTATTGCTCTTGTTATAAGTGAAGAAATAAGGAACCTGCAATCTGTCACCTGTAACCTTGACACCGCTCCCATCCGTGTAGCTGATCACATTAGGCTTTGCGGCTGTGTTATTTTCTGTCTTGATATTGGTCAGGTAAGTCTTTACCAGATCCACATACAGCTTGGTATACAGATGATCGTTCGAACGGATCTGCAGCTCTTCGGTGCCGTGCGGATTGGCAGGGTAAACACCGCCGCTGTTATTCTTCGGCTCGGCTACATTCACACCGGAGTCCAGCTTGGTATCGAAGAAGTAGATTTTGTCTACATTATTTTTCTTGGCATACTCATTGATGTATTTAATTATGGCTTGCGTATTCGGGCACCAGGACCCGCCGAACAGGATGGCATAGCTGCCTTCACTGGCAAGAATCTGCTTCAGCTGATGGTAGGTTACATGCTCATAGACAAGACTTTCATCGCCTTCTGTAAAGATCGCCGGTTTTCCCGGATTCTCCCCCAGGTAGTTCGTATTAAAGGCCGCTTTGATATACTCCGACTCGTTAATCGTGCTGAAAGCAGGCACTGAGCTGAATACCGGCTCCAGTAAAGCCTTGTATTCGGCTACCTTGACCGGATCAAGCGATCCGCCGGTCTGGAAGTCGCTCCAGGCTCTGCTCTCGTTCAGATAGGCCACGACAGGAGCACTGTTGCCTGCACTGTCCTTGTGGTCCTTATTGTAGACGAACAGGAACGGAGCTTCGATCTTGTTCGCGCTAACCGTCTCTCCGGCTTTATTAACATAGCTGACGTTATGTGCCGGATCATTTTTGTCATACAGCGCAAGATTCTTTAAGTACTTATTGACCAGATCCACGTATTTGTAAGCATACTTATTATTGCTGTCGGCAATGTTCAGCTCTGCACCGTCCAGCCTGGTGTCAAAGTTGTAGATGGTGGAGACGCCGTATTTCTTGGCCACCTCATTGATAAAGCCGATGTCAGCCTGTGTATCCTCGCTCCATGCCCCGCCCACCAGAACAGCGTAATTTCCTTCGCTCTCAAAGAGATGGACGATATCCTCGTAGGTCGCAGTTTTGAACACATGATTCTCATCCTGCAGATTCCCGTAGACATTGTTGAAATAGTTATAATGGCTGACGCCGCCTGATGCAGCTGTATTCACGAAGGCTTCCGTTTCCGGCACCGCAGCTTCCGCTTTGGCGCCATGAACGGGCAGGATTACCAGGGAAGCTGCCAGAAATAGCGATAACAGTTTTTTTAGCTTGTTCGGTTTTGTCATTATGTGCACCTCGGTTTAGATTGGTTTATGGGTTCATACGGCTGCAGAGCTTCAGAGTCAGGCCGGCACTTAAGGGCATACCTCTTCCTCGGCTGCAGGCGCCGGGGCAGGGGCTGCTTCAGCTGCCGCCGGCTCTGGAGCACTTACGGACTGCTGGGGTGCAGTGCTGGCCGTGCTCGTCTGTGCCGCAGGTGCAGGTGCAGCGGTAGCTTTTGCTTTGACAACCTCAGTTGTCGAGAAAGTAACGGATCTCGCCGGAGCCTGGGTCGCGGCAGGTGCTGCAGTAGGCTCCGGAGCTGCTGCCTTCGCTGCGGGAGCAGCCGTGGCCGCTGCAGCCGGCTTGACTGCCGGTGCACTGCTCACTTGCACTGCGGCGGGAGCCTGGGTTGCCTGCGGCTTCACAGCAGCGGCCGCGGCCGGCTGCACAGCAGGCGCTGCGCTGGCCTCCGGACGGGCGGCTGCCGTCTTCACGGCGGCGGCACTCTTAGGCTCGGCTGCAGTAGCCGCTGCCGGAGCTGCGGCTGCCGCCGGAGCCTCAGCGACAGCCGGGGTCGCTGTAGCCTGGGCGGCCGGCTGCACTCCAGCGGCAGCGGCCGGAGAGGCAGCCGCTTCGGTAGCCTCCGGAGCTGCTGCTTCGGCGGCGGCTGTCTCTGCCGGAGCGGCTGCCGCCGGCTCAGCCGTTTGCGCCGGGGCAGCCGGGGCGGTTTGCGGCTCACTTGCAGCTGCGGCTGCAACAGCGGTATTTACCTGAAGCGGATTAGCCTCAGCAGTTTTCTTGTTAGCGGACACCGCAGCAAAAGTCAATGCGGAGAAGACTGCTGCTGCTGCAATTACGGATACAGTAAGCTTTTTCATATTGGGTACCCTTCCTTTCGTTCGTCTGTAGTTTTGTTCATCATATAAAGGCCTAACGGAACACATGGTCCGCGCCCCGCTTTACATCCCTTGGTCCAGTCCATTCAGCTTGCCATGAGCTGCTCCCGCAGCGCAGTCATCCGTCCCCCCCTCCGGCAGAATATAAAAAAAGAGACTCAACAGGCGCATAAATATGCGTTCCTGCTGAATCTCTGGCGGTCCAGTCGATTCGTATTTGGCCTAGCGGATTAAGTTCCATATTATTCATGCTGACACCATCTGTCAATTAAAATTTTATTTTTCTTATCAGTTTTATCGGGATTAAAATATTTAACATATTTATACATTGACTTTCATAAAATTTGCCTATACATTTGATCTCATTATTCATATCAAAAAACTAGGCTTAGGAGGTCCTCAACCGCAATGAACACTATCGACAACAACTTATTGTCAGCCATTGAGACGAACTGGTACGGCTTCGTAGTATCCATCTTCGTATTTGCCATTCTGAATTTCCTGGCACGCAAACGGGTCGGCTTCGGTACCAGAGTGCTTATAGGACTTGGAATCGGTCTGCTCGCCGGTATATTTTTTCAATACTTCGAATTCGAAACGAATGCCATTACTACCTTCGGCAGCATTTATGTCAGCCTGATCCGTATGCTCGTCGTGCCGCTGGTATTCATCCTGGTACTGAACAGCATCTCCTCCCTCAGCAACCTTGAATACCTGCGCAAGATCGGCTTCAAGACCTTCGCCTGGTTCCTCGGGACAACTGGAATCGCTTCAGTCATCGGACTGTCGATAGCCCTGCTGTTCAATCCCGGCAAGGGCATCCAGCAGGCTGTACCGGAAGGCTTCACTGCCCGCGAAATCCCTACATTCTCCCAGGTCATCCTTGACCTCGTTCCGTCCAATCCCGTCAACGAGGCCGCTACAGGCAAGGTCGTGCCGCTGCTTATATTCGCTATTTTCCTCGCGGTGGCGATTATTAAGATCGGCTCCAAGAAACCGGAGGCAGTCAAGCCCGTACGCGATCTGATTGAATCGCTGACCCAGGTGCTGCATCAGGTGGTCAAGTTCGTGATCCGGCTGACGCCTTACGGCGTATTTGCACTGATTGCCGGAATTACGGCCCGCTACGGCTGGGAGACGCTTCAGGAGCTCGGCAGCGTTATTGTCACTTCCTACGTCGCTTTGATTCTGCATTTCGTTCTGGTCTTTGGCGGGCTGGTGCTGCTTGTGGTCAAAGTGAATCCGCTCCGCTTCTTCAAAAAGGTGTATCCGACACTCACCGTCGCCTTCACAACCCGAAGCAGCTATGCCACCCTTCCGGTGAACCTGGAGGTCATTACTAAACGCCTGCATGTCTCTCCGCGGATCGCCAGCTTTGTTGCTCCGCTCGGCGCTTCGGTCAACTTCAACGGCTGCGGCGGTGTATGGCCTGCCATCGTGGCTGTATTTACAGCACAAGTCTATGGAATCCAGCTTACAGGTACCGACTATGTCACTCTCGTGCTGGTCAGCATTATCTCGTCCATCGGGGTAGCGGGCGTGCCCGGGCCGGCTGTCATCTCAACCACCGTTGTGCTGACCGCACTCGGTCTGCCGCTTGAGGGTATTGCGATTGTAGCCGGGGTCGAGGCGCTTATTGATATGGGCCGCACTGCTGTTAATGCTACAGGAACAGCCGTCACCGCTCTGCTGGTTGCCAATTCAGAGGGTGAGTTTGACCGTGAAGCTTTCAACCGCAAGGACGATGAGGATGAAATTCTCCTGAATGCTGTATAAGCCGGAAACCGGAAGCTCAGCATCTATATGTAAAAGCAAAACGGATACTGCCCTGGGGCGGTATCCGTTTTGCAGTGGGGCAGAAAATTCAGACCAGGCTGATTCTTTCACGTTTGCGTGCTGATTCCAGGCAGGTCTCAATCAATTTCATATTGAGTACCGGGTCCTCTTCGGCAATCCAGCGTTTGCCGCTGAAGACAGCCGCCGCGAAATGATCCGCCTGCTGGACATAAGGGTTCGCGCCGACAGGCTTCACACACCGGCTCTCTCCTCCGGTATACACAATGAATTCAGCATCATCGAATCTGGCATTGAACGGCATCGGAATCTCAATCCGTCCCAGTGTGCCGAGCACCTCCAGCAGCTGGCGGTTATATGCCCACATGCCGCAGTCGAAGATCAGATTGCGGTCTCCCGGGAACTCCACCAGCCCGGAAGCCATCATGTCCACGTTATCATGCTCCGGTGAGAACAGTGCCTGCACAGTTACCGCCTCCGGCTCTGTACCGAACAGTAGCCGCGCGGCTGTAAGCGGGTAGCAGCCGACATCATACAACGAGCCTCCGCCCCAGGCCGACTTGAAGCGGATATTCGAGGTGTCGGTGGCATCATTATAAGTAAAGGTTCCACGGATGGAACGCAGCGCACCAATCTCTCCGCTTGCAATAATATCCCTGAGCTCTACAATCCTTGGATGATGGCGGTACATATAAGCTTCCGCAAGATGAACCCCCGCCGTCCGGCAGGCGGCTACCATCTGCGCCGCTTCGCTGCTGTTCAGCGCAATCGGCTTCTCACACAGGATATGCTTGCCTGCTTCAGCCGCCCGAATCACCCATTCACAGTGCAGATGGTTCGGCAGCGGAATATAGACTGCATCCACATCCGGGTCAGCAAGCAGCTCTTCATAGCTGCCGTATGCCTGCGCAATACCGAACTCAGCCGCTACGGCCCTGCTTTTCTCCAGCTCACGGCTGGCGATTGCCTGAATCATTCCGGTCTCTGACTCCTGAATCGCCGGCATTACCGAGCCCGTGGCAATCTGTGCACAGCTCATAATTCCCCAGCGAAGTTTCTGTGTCATCGTTATACACCTTCCTTCCTTACTGTCACCATATCACAGAATTCAGCAGATCTCTACGAGGGCCAAATGCTGCTCCAGATCACGGCGATCCCCAGCACGGCAATCCGCGCCGCACTCATCAGCACGAAATTCCGGACAGATAAAATAAAGGTCGTGCCCTTATGCTGCTCCTGATGGAACCGGGCAATGTTACGGCGCAGCGGAACCAGTGTCAGCAGCAGCAGGAGTACCAGCACCGGATGTACTCCCAGCAGAATCAGCACGATCAAATCTGCAAAGGAAACATAATACAGCAGCTTGAACAGCAGCAGCGCATTCTTGCGCCCGATATACACCGGCAGCGTATATCTGCGGTTCTCCACATCTTCTTCAATATCGCAAATATTGTTGGCCAGCATAATCCCGGCAATGCCGAGAATCGCCGGCACGGAGAACCAGAATAAATACAGGACCTCAAGATAATTAATCCGCAGGCTGATCCAGTCTCCCTGGAAGAGCAGCGTCACCACCGTCTGATCCGAGTGAATGTAAGCGGAGATAAAGATAATAACGAAGCCCATGAACAGGCCGGAGAACAGCTCACCGAGCGGCATCCGCGAGATCGGAATCGGTCCGAAGGAATACAGGATACCGATCAGGAAGGACAGTCCGCCCAGCAGAAAGACAATCAGTCCGGTCTCTGCGACCAGGGCAATACCGCCACCTACCGCAAGCACCAGCAGGACGGATATCGTCGCCACCACCGTGCTCTCCTTCAGCTTGTAATGAACGATGGCGTTATGGGTTTCATAGCCGTAGCCGTGGGTTTTGGCCGCTTTTTTGAAATCATAATAGTTGTTGATCGCCGTTGTTGCCATATCGAAGCTCAGCAGCGAGACGAACATCAGCACAAAGCGCAGAATATAGAAGTCCTCGAACCGGTACAGGGCATACAGCGTTCCCAGCAGCAGCGGCAGGATACTGGCCACCTTGGTCGGCAGCTCGACAAACCTCAAGAATGTTTTTAGATTCACAGCCATTCGTCCTTATCAGTCATATGGATACTCTTTGCTATACAGAGGTTGTAATGGTTACCGGAGACCATTCGGCGATGACCGTCTGTCCGTGTGCGGAGACGCTGCCTTCAGGGGTCAGGTCCTTCTCTGTCATAATGCCCAGAGCTACCGTGAAGCTGTTGAACTTAACCGGCACATTCTGCTCCCGGCGCACTTCCCGGCCATTCACATAGAAGACAGCCTCATTATTGCCCCGGTGGTAGGTAATCTTGTAGGTGTTGAATTCGCGCGGCTTGAAGTCTGTATCCTCCGTGAAAATACAGAAGTATTTCGTTCCGCCGGTCTCGGGAACCGTTACCCCGGGAAACGGAAGGATCCCGTATACGCTGGCATACATGTCATTTCCGGCGAAGAAATCGAGCGCAGCGCCCGTCGTGAAATCAAGCAGATTCAGCGAAACGTAGCCGTCATACAGATCACCCGGTGCTGTTCCCTGCGTACGGGCTCGGATCTGCAGCTCAAAGCTGATCTCCCCTTCCGCCGGCACTTCTACCGGCTGCGCCGAATAATACATGTGCTTCGCGTTGTCCAGAATCTGGACATGATCATTCCGGCGGCTCAGCTGCGCCCGTACATACAGATAACCGCCGCGCACAATCACTACCGCCTCGGGCTCGCGGTATGCCCAGAACGAGCCGTCAGGCAGCTTGAAGCCGCCGGTTTGCCATACCTTGCCTTCATTCAGAATCGTGTGGAAGTCTCCGAGAACCGTTTGTTTGACCGGTGCAGCTTGTGCAGCCTGTACAGCTTCAGCCTCCGGCAGAGCTTTATTCTTATCCATCGTTATCCCGCCTTCTGTAATGTAGTTGATTAGCAATATTTAGAGCAGCCCCTGGAGCAGCAGAGCGGCAGCCATAATGACACCACAGCGCACGGAAGCCTGCTGCGAGGCACCCATCAGCGGCAGATAGGCCGCTGAATCATTCTGCGGCTGCAGCCGGCGGTAGACCTGCAGCGGTGAAATCACCGTCAGCAGGGCAAGCAGGGCATACACAGGTAATACACCAAGCAGAACACAGACAATCAGCGAAGCGTAAGAGATATAGAGCAGTACACGGGAGAAGACGAGCGCCTTGCGTTCGCCCCATACGACCACAAGCGAGCGTTTCCCCGCCTGCTGGTCTGCTCTCCAGTGCAGGAAATGATGATTGAACAGCAGCAGCGTTGTCAGCAGCCCGACCGGCAGGGACAATAGCACAGGCTTCAGGCTGAACCCGCCGGTCTGAACGAAATAAGCCCCCAGTACAGGCATCAGCCCGAATGCAAGGAAGATGGCAAGCTCACTGTAGCCCTTGCCGCGGTAGCCGAAGCGCAGCGGCGGAGCGACATAAAAGTATGCAATCAGTGCACCGCCCGCTACGAACCAGAGAATCTCCCAGCCGCTGTAGAGGCTGAGAATGGCCCCGCACAGGACCGCGATGACAAGCAGTCCCCAGGTCAGCAGGGCAAACACCGACTCCCGCATGATGCCTCCCGACAGAAAACCGGAGTTCGTAGAGATAACTCCAGGTGTATTATGTGCCTCTGTATCGGTTCCATTACGGAAATCCCATAAATCATTCACCATATTGGAGAATAAATGCGCTGCAGCCGCTCCGACAAAGGTTATAACAAATAAAAACGGATGGAATTCCCCCGCCCATACATAGGCCCCGGCAGTTCCCAGGACAACAGGTATGAGCATAACCGGAATAACTCCAAACCGTGAGGCTTTCTTGAAAATCTTCCATTTTTCGATCATGCCACTGCTTAACTCCTTCGATTATTATTTGATAATGATTATCATTAAACTATTATACATCAAATTTCGACACTTTGGGGAGATTTACGCTGCAAAATATTCCCTAATCATGGTACACTACTATAGATGGTACTTATTTCCTATTCAGTCTAAAAATATTAAAGGGGAACATCATGAAACTCCGCAAAAAAATTATCATATTTATTGGTGCCGTTGCCGTGCTGGGAATCGGCGCTACATACCTTTTGCTTCATATAATTCTGCTGAACCGTTTTGATAATCTGGATAAGGAGCAGCTGCAGCGTAACCTGAACAGGGCCGTAGAATCCTACAATAAGCAGCTGCAGGAGATGCGGACGGGGCTGCTCAATTATTCGCTCCGTGACGAGACCTACCGGTTCATCGAGTCCGGCACAGGTTCAGCTGCCGCAGATTCCGGCGCCGCCGCCTTCATCCGCAGCAGCTTCACCCCCGCCACTTATGAGATCAACCGTTTTGATATGATTGCCCTGCTGGATCTGAACGGCAACGCCCTTTACGGCGGCAGCTACGATTCTTCATTAGGAAGCGTTACCCCATCGACACAGGAACAGCTGTCTCTCTTCAGGCTGATACACAGCCGTCTGCCTGCCCTGAAGGATGCCAGGGACAGCAGGAGCGGAATTGTGAATCTCGATAAGGGGCCTATGCTGATTACGCTCACCCCCATAGTCAACCGCAGCAAAGACAAACCGGTCATTGGCCTGGCCGTTGCCGGACGGATGCTGCACCAGGATGAGATTACACAAATCTGGGATGATTCGTTCTCCAGTATCCGGATCTCCCGTATCACCCAGCCGCTTCTGGCCGAGAGCAACGGCCAGCGTGTCTGGAGCGGTCCGGCCACGGGCAGCCTGATGTCGGCTCATACGCTGGTGGACGACCTGTTCGGTGATCCGGGAATCATCATCTCCCTGAAGGAACCGCGCCAGATGTATAACTATACCCAGAAGTCCCTTGGCATCTACCGGCTGCTCTATTCTGCCGCTATGCTGCTGGTGCTTGCAGCAAGCCTTCTCTTCGTCAACCGCTTCATTCTGCGCCGGATGTCCTCACTCGTAAGCAATATCCGCGACATCGGCAGCAGCAAGGATCTCTCCATCCGGATTGCAAGCTCCGGCAGGGATGAATTCAGCGAAGTGGAGATTGAGTTCAACCGGATGCTTGATTCGCTGGAGCAGGTTCAGAATGAGCTGCTGAAGCAGTCGATGCTGGACCCGCTGACCCAGCTCCCTAACCGTTCGCTCTTTTTTGCGGAGCTGAATGATGCCATTGCCTCGGTTCAGGGGCTGGGCCGGCAGCTGGTGCTTGTATTCATTGACCTGGATCATTTCAAGACGGTGAACGACACGCTGGGCCATGATTTCGGCGATGCCATCCTGAAGGAGACAGCCTTCCGGCTCACACAGGTGGTCGGGCGGAAGGATATCGTCTCCCGGCTTGGCGGGGACGAGTTCACCATTCTGCTCTCCGATGTTCCTGATACCGCCAGTACTAACGCACAGCTGGCGCGGATTCAGGAAGCCCTCTCTATGCCGCACCGCATCAAGGGGCATCTTCTATACAATACAGCCAGCATCGGCATCAGCATTTATCCGCAGAATGGTGAAGATGCCGATGATCTGGTCAAGCAGGCTGATCTGGCTATGTTCCATGTCAAGGAGACCGGCCGTAACAATGTTTACCGCTATTCCGAGGAGCTTGAGGCAGGCATCCGGCGCAAAAAAGTGCTGTCCCAGCTGCTGCTGTCCGCAGCGGCCGCAGGCGAGTTCGAGGTGCATTACCAGCCGATCCTCGGCGCGCAGAATCTGCAGGTATCCAAGGTAGAGGCGCTGCTGCGCTGGAACAGCGGCTCGTACGGGCATGTCTCACCGGCCGAGTTCATTCCGCTGGCGGAGAGCAGCGGCTCCATTATCGGCATCGGCGGCTGGGTGCTGCGCCAGGTCTGCTCCGATATGCGTGAATTCCGCCGCCGCGGACTGCAGCTTACCGCCGCTGTCAATATTTCCGCCCTGCAGCTGATGCAGCCCGGGCTACTGGAGCTGCTGCTCGAGCTGCTCCAGGAATTCGAGCTGCCCGCCTCCAGCCTGGAGCTGGAGATTACCGAGAGCGTACTGGTCTCCGGCGACAGCATCTTCCGCTCACTGCAGCAGCTCAGATGCCACGGCTTCCGCATCTCGCTGGATGATTTCGGCACCGGCTTCTCCTCCTTAAGCTATCTCCGCCGCTTCCCCGTTGATATAATCAAGATCGACCGTTCCTTCGTATCGGAGCTGTCACCTGCGCCGCAGGCTGATGTGCTGGTCAAAGCGATTATTGAGCTTAGCCACAACCTCGGACTCCGGGTAGTTTCCGAGGGAATTGAGCAGGAGGAGCAGCTTGATATGCTGCGGGCCATGGGCAGTGACGAGCTGCAGGGATACTATATCAGCAGGCCGCTCCAGACCGCGGCGCTGTATTCTTTTTTGGCGCAGGAAAATTACTTTCACAAGTCAAAATAAGCACTTCTTTTATAGGCAAGTTACGGGCAATATGATATGATAGGCAAGCTGATAACAGCACCCGCTCCGGGTGCTGTTATCCTATGCGAACAATTATGAAAATTGGAGGCTTTAATTGTTATGTCAGCGCAACCGCAAACAACCCAATCCGTCAAAATCGTTACCGCCGACCCCAGCGCCATCGGCTTGTTCGGACTGGCTATCGTCACCTTGGTCGCTTCTTCACAAAAGCTCGAAATTACAACAGGTCTGAGCTACTGTATTCCTTGGGCTATCTTCCTCGGAGCCTTCGCCCAGCTGTTCGCATCCATTCAGGATGCCAAGCACAATAACACCTTCGGCATGACTGCCTTCGGCGCCTATGCATTCTTCTGGTTCGGCATGGGTACAAGCTGGCTGATCAAGCTCGGTGTATTCGGTACAGTGCTGGCAGAAGGCGTTGATCCCAAGCAGCTCGGATTTGTTTTTGTCGGATATCTTGTATTTACATTATTCATGACTCTGGGTGCCGTTGAAGCAAACCGCGTGCTGCTGGTGATCTTCATCCTCATCGACTTCCTGTTCATTGGCCTGGCTATGGATTCCTTCGGCGTAGCTGCAGAATTCTTCCATAAGCTGGCTGCTGTCTCGGAAATGGCTATCGGAATCGTATCGCTTTACGGCTGCGGCGCATCTGTGCTGAATGCCCATTTCGGACGCACCTTCCTGCCGGTTGGAGCTCCGCTGCGTATCTTCAAGAAGTAGTTCCGGCTGTCCTGCGGAATTGAAAATGATATACATCTCAAGAGCAACGGATAAATACTTGTCGCCCTTAGGCTGACGGTTTTTATCCGTTTTAAATTTGTACAGCCGGTTATTACGTTTTTCCTTGCGCAAAGGCGATAAAAATGACATGCTATAGAGACACCTACGACATATCTCGACATTTTTCTGCGGTGCAGGAACTGTTATTAGGGAATACGCAATATACTGCTTTAATTTTTCGGGTATCGGAGGCAATCCATGGCTTTCATTAATAAAAAGCCTTTAACTATTATTATTGGCTTCTTAGTCGTGCTGCAGCTCTCGCTTTTCTATTATTATTCCGTGTCACTAGGCCGCGAATACCGGGCTGAAAAGGCTGACCTCGCCTCACAGGCAGTCATGCTGACCTCAAATATCGAGGAACGGGTTTCCATTGTCAAAGGCGTCAGCTCCTTCATTCAAACGGTTGGCTTCGATGCCGATCCGCTGCTGATCCATAACTATCTGGAAACGGCATACAACAATTCCAGCAATATTACGAATATCATGATTGCTCCTGACGGGCTTATCCGCTATCTCTATCCACTTGCAGGCAATACAGCCATTCTGGGCAAAAGCCTCCTGCTGGATTCCTCCCTGTCCACTCCCGGCATGATCCAAGAAACGATACGTTCCCGCGGCATTACAGTAGACGGGCCCCGCACGCTCGCCCAAGGCGGCTATGGCATGGTGATCCGGCAAGCCATTTATAATGGCAATTCCTATGAGGGCATCGTCTCTGTCACAGTCAAAATCGATAATATTGTTAATCAGCTGACCCTTGAGGACAGCAATATTTATGTGACTGCCGGGGATCACACCTTCCTTTTCGGCAATAAAACACATTCTGCTGACCCGCAGCTTACGGTTCCTGTTACGGCCTACAATCAGCACTGGCTGATGGGTATTTCCCTGCCCGCCCATAAGAAATGGCAGGTATTCCGCAGTGTGCTATGGATTGATATTGCGTGTTTGCTTGTAATTGCCTTTATTGTCTATGTGTTCTGGTATCAAAGCCGGTTCAACCATGAGCTGGAGCGGGTGGTCAGCATCCGGACCCGGGATCTGCGCATTTCCAAACGGCTGTACGAAAAGCTTGCGCATTATGACAGCCTGACGGAAATCCCGAACCGGCGGTTTTTCATGGATGAATTTGAGCGTTTGCTGCAGAGCTCGGAACCGACCCAGACCTACACCCTGTTCTTCTTCGACCTCAACCGGTTCAAGGAGATTAACGATACACTGGGTCATTCTACCGGCGACCAGGTAATCAAAATCCTGGCCGGACGGCTGAAATCGGCTGACCTGCCCTTCAAGCTGTTCGCCCGCACCGGCGGGGATGAATTCGTTATGGTCTTCCCCGATCTGCCGCCGGGGCAAATTCCGGTCATTGCGGGTGAGATCAGCCTGCTGATCTCACAGACACTGCTGATCTCCGGAGCTCATCTCAGCTTATCCACCAGCATCGGGGTCTCGCTGTACCCTGAGCATTCCCAGAAGACTGACGATCTCCTCAAATTTGCGGATATGTCGATGTATCAGGCCAAGTCACTGGAGCATACGAATTTCTTCATCTTTGACTGGGAGCTGCGCGAGAAGCTGGAGCAGAAGACCATGATTGCCAAGTATTTGCACTCTGCACTGGAGCGGGAGGAATTCGTGCTCTACTATCAGCCGCAGATCAATGCGCTTACAGGAAAAATGGTTGGCATGGAGGCGCTGATCCGCTGGAATCACCCCGAGAAGGGGCTGATCGGACCCGGAACCTTCATCAGCGCTGTAGAGGAGGCCGGACTGATGATCCAGCTTACGGACTGGGTGCTCCGCGAGGTATGCCGCCAGCTCTGTGAATGGCGCGGCATGGGCATGCCGCTGCTGCGGACTTCAATTAATATCTCGAACAGCTGGTTCTATAACCGCAATCTGATTGAGAATCTGTTCGCTGTGCTGGAACAATACGGACTGGATACGGGCGTGCTGGAATTCGAGATTACCGAGAGCACCGCATTGCTGGAGGAGCATTATCCGCTGCTGCAGCAGATGCGTGATCACGGAATCATCGTGTCCATTGATGATTTCGGCACGAAATATTCTTCCTTGAATTACCTGAAGCATTTTCCCGTAAATAAAATCAAGATTGACCGGACCTTCATCACCGGAATCGGCGTCAGCTCCATTGATGAGACCATTATCAAATCCATCGTCTTTGTGGCCTCACAGCTGGGCTATGACCTGATTGCCGAAGGGGTGGAGACGGCTGAGCAGCTTGCCTTCCTGGTGGAGCATAACTGCCCGCATATACAGGGCTTCCTGTTCTTCCCGCCGCTTCCGGCGGATGAAATCCGCAAGCTGGCTTCGTAAGACTGGTTTTGTAAATAATCCGCAGACCGTTATACTGTAGTTAACACTGATGTTAACCCGAAAGGATTTTGAGACCATGAATGGATTAACTACAGGTGAAATTGCCGGAACAGCCATCTTTGCGCTGATTCTTGCAATCCTTGCCTACCGCATCATCCGCGGCATGCCGAAGATGGCCGGAGATATCACCGCTTTCCGCAAACGGACACTGGTCTGGACCCAGGTTGCCCTGGTGCTGGCCGTACTCCAGCTGAATTTCAAGGCAGGCGACTGGCGTTTCGGAATTATTCTCGGCCTGGTTGTATTGTTCACCGGAAGCATCTGGCTGGCCGCCCGCCGCCATGACAATGCCCGGCTGGCTGATGCAGGAGGAGAGCAGCAGGACAGCTCCCGGGAAGAGTAGCATGATTCAAGTCCAACCCGCATTGCCGGGACTATAATACGTTTATTACTTAAAGCTCCCGTATGGGGGCTTTTTTTGAGTTTTCACAGACTATACCAGATGCTATCTCTTCCGGAATAAGTAAAAGACACAGCCCAGCAGGGTGAGCAGGACAGGGGGGCTGACAAGCAGCAGAAGTGAGGAACCCATTCCTTCATAAGAAGTAGTCCCGATTACAATCGGCAGCTCAAACACTCCAGACCGGGTGAGTATGAACAGCAGCAGACCAAGCCCCGCTCCCGATAAGGCTATCGGGGTGATATATCTAAAGAATGTTACTGATTTCATGATAGTTCCTCCATAATCTCTCTATTTAATAATAAGCTTAGCCCTGGTCCAGACGTCTTCTGAACATGTAGGCCACAAATAACATTGCTATACTGATCATTATATAACTCAGAACTCCCGGCGCCGCTTCCCCTCCTGCTGTCCCTATACTCAGGAAATCAATGTACGGCAATTTACTGAACGGACCCAAATACCAGATGATCAGATATATTACTTCAAAGGTACGGCCCGTCCGGGTCAATACTCCGCATGCGAGAGCCAGGCTGGGAATCAGAATAACCGCGGACGCAGTATACAACAGATGTTCTGCATCTCCTTCAAGGATCATTCTCAGAATCATCCCTCCCCCTGAAATACCGGCAAGCATTACTCCGGAGAGCCACACCGCAGTTAGCTGGCGGTAAACATAGCGCGGGCTGGAGGCTACAAGATATTCTGTCTGGTAACATGTCTCCCGGCTGCCCATTCCGGACCAGAAAGTCAACGGCCAGATCCAGACAGCAGGCCAGATCAACCATTCTGCCGAGACTGATGCTGGTACAGCAAGACAAAGAATAAACAGGCTTCCGGCAATGATTGCCCAGCCCCGTGAAGCGCTCTTCATCATCAGGCGCCACTCTGCATGTACCAGGGCCGGAAAAGAATATTTACCATCTACAGCGGGGAGTGTTGATATGCAAACGCCGGAGACAGGATTTCCGCCGAAACTATCCAGCTCAATTTCGTTGTTATCCGTAGCAGACTGCTCTTTATCCGTATTCAAATTTTTTCTTACTGCTGCATCGCCCTCCCTGAATCCATGAAACTTAAAAGCAGCTGCAGCAATGAGCAGCAGTGCTAACGGAAGCAGCAGCAACTGCTGTGACACCAGCGCCCGGGTCCAGTTCACCCCCTGCCATTCAAACAGCCGGAGCGGCTCCTCCAGTATAAGGATCCCCATTCCGTAAGATCCGGATGATTCAGGAAGATGTGTAAGCAGCTCCTTCTGCATTGCTGAAATAATGAGCTTAGGCCCAACTGCTATTACACTCGAGCCCGCAGTGAACAGCAGGTAAAGAATGAAATAGAGGACATTCCCCAGCGTTCCCCTGAGCAGACGGCATGTCTCAAACCATACGGCCAATGCAGCAACCACAAACAGGATTGGAAGTGCAAGGAACAGAAAGGGGGATACGAGCGGCCAGAATTGAACCGATGAGTCCTCTCCCCGGACCTGCTGCATAATCAGCGATGCTGCCATAACAGCCCCAACAATAGAAGACAGAACGGCGAAGTTGCTGATTGATTTCCCAAGCAGATAATACAGCTTCTTCACGGAGGAGGCGGCAATAATCTGCCCGACTCCAGTTATCTCATCCCGCCGGATGCTATTCTTAACCAGATAAAAGCCCAGCAGGGACAGCAATAAGGTGGTAGACACAGCGACTGAGCCGCCAATCCAGGCCGAATTGTAAATTCCGCGGTACCCGTCAAGATAAAGGACCGTATAACCAGCCTCTGCCGGGGGAACAAAGTAATACGCCGCCAGCACGGTTATTCCGAGTATCACCATAAACGAGTAATGTCTGATTCTTTCGAGATAATCAGCCCGGGCAATATGATAGACTGCACGGATAGCACCCATTTCAGATTTCCTCCTGCATGGCCCTGGTGTACAGGTAGGCCTCTTCAAGGGTTGGCGATACTTCTATAGCCTGTGGCAGCGGCCGGGCTTCCGAGATGATCCGGACCAGCAGCCCTGTTTGCTGCCGGATCGTCCCGCTGACAATCCACCCGGCACGCTTCTCCTGAAATTCTTCATCCGGAATGAGGACCGACCACACTTTACCTTGTACACTGCAGAGTAGCGAGACAGGATCAGAATAGGCCATGAGCCGGCCCCGGGACAGCAGGGCAACCTGATCTGCGACAGCCTCAATATCGGAAATCACGTGAGTTGAGAATAGAATTGTCCGCCCCCCGGACAATTCTGTAAGCAGACTGCGGAAACGCATCCGCTCCTCCGGGTCCAGACCTACAGTCGGTTCGTCAATAATCAGCAGGCTCGGGTCGTTCAGCAGTGCCTGGGCAATACCGATCCGCTGGCGCATCCCCCCGGAGAAGCTGCCGATGGGGCGCTTCGCGACATGCTGTAGGTTCAGTAGTTCCAGGAGTCCTGTTACACGCGCTTTTAACGTACGGCCGCCAAGACCTTTCAAAGCAGCTGCGTATTCGAGAAACTCCAGCGGATTCAAATGCGGATACACGCCAAAGTCCTGCGGCAAATATCCCAGAACCCGGCGAAGCTCATCAGGCTTCCTGTGAATATCCATACCGTTCCAGATAACCTTTCCGCTCGTCGGCCGTGAAATTGTTGCAATAATCCGCATCAGCGTTGATTTACCTGCACCGTTAGGACCTAGCAGACCTATAATGCCTGGCCTAAGCTGCAGGCTGCTCTCCCGCAGCGCCCAGACCCCTTTCTTGTATTGCTTGCTGACCTGATCTATCTCCAGCATATTCATTCCCCCCTATGGCTTTTATTGTAGGGGCCCAAAGTAACATTGGAGTAAACACCAGGCTACATTCAGCTTAATTATAGAGCGGCAGGGCTACGGTAATTACCGTACCTTCATTAAGACGGCTGGCAACACTAATATCTCCTTCGTGAGCCAGCACCAGCTGCCGCGCTATCGCCATGCCAAGTCCGGTTCCCTCCGATAAGATATCGGTAGAGGTACCTCGGTAATATTTATCGAACAACCGCTCGACGCTCTCCTCACTCATCCCGGCTCCATCATCTGCAATATCAATCTCCAGCCGGGCAGTTTGCCTGATGTGAACCTTAACACGGGTGCCGGGAGGGTTATGAAGGACCGCGTTGAGAATCAGGTTATGCAGCGCCCGCCCCAGGAGTCTTCGGTCCAGCACAGTTTCCATATGGGGCTTCGCGGCTCCGAAGATCAGGGAATACCGGCCCGCACGGGGATCGTTAGATATATCAGCTACAATCCGCCGTACAAATTCAACCAGATCGGTCCGTTCCAGCTGTATAGGAGCCTGCTGCTCATCCAGCCGGAACGACAAATTCAAATCGCCGATAAGTTCCTGCATATGATCAGCCTTCCGTTCTATTTCTGTCAGAAACAGAGTGGTTTCCTCCTTCGTCCATTCGTATTGCGGCGAGAGCATCATCGAGGAGTATCCTTTGATGTAAGTAAGCGGCGTCTTAAGATCATGGGAGATTCCGGCAACCCAGTCCATTCTCATCGCATCCAGGCGTCTCCGTTCCTGACTGCTGTTCTCCAGTACGTCAGATAGTGCCTGCAGCTGGATAATCAACTCTTTGAATAGGCGGTATGGCCGCTTTAGCCTCGCTGCTTTACCGGAATAAATCTTCCGGTCACCTGCCGGATCAGCGTATACTCCGCCCGCCAGCAGGTCGATTCTGCGGATAATATAATATAACGGCCTGCCTAATGACCAGCCTGCGAAGATCATGAAGCCAAGGAAGATCGCAGGGACACTGATTAATACCCCGAGATCCTGCTCATTCCCCTCCCGCGGCAGAATCACCTCCGTCACGAGGGCCAGCACACCACTTATAACCAGGGCTAGCAGCAGCAGGATAATTATGAGATAGATGATAAGACGAAGGCTCAGGCGTAGATTAGTCTTCATGGACTGCCACTTTCCCCGCGGGAATGAATTTGTATCCGATGCCGCGTAAATTCACTATGTATTTTGGGGCAGCGGGATCTGCCTCAAGTCTTTTCCGGAGCCGGGAGATATGAATCACCACTGTCTTCTCATCGCCTGTCAGTGCTGTTCCCCAGACCTGTTCATATAACTGCAGGGCGGTAAACACCTGGTTCGGATGCTCACACAGAAAGACAAGCAGCTCGAACTCTTTTGCCGGACAAGGGATCTCTACACCATTTACAGCCAGCACTGCCGCCTTCTTGTTAATAGTAAACAAACCGTAATCCATAAGCTGCTGGGCTGCTTCTTCAGGTATGCTGTACAGATTCTTCCGGCGCAATTGCGCCCGGATTCTGGCCACTACCTCCAGAGGATTGAACGGCTTCGTAATATAGTCATCTCCTCCAATGCCAAGGCCCATTAACTTATCATAATCACCCGAACGGGCACTCAGAAATAGGATCGGTACTGTTGTAAGCCTGCGGAGCTGCTGACACAGCCCGAACCCGTCTATATCCGGAAGCATTATATCCAGCACAATGAGATCAAATGGAGCTGCCGCAACTTTATCCAATGCTTCCTTCCCTGTACCTGCTGTTGTAATATGCTTGAAGCCTTCTCTATAAAGCAGCAGCTCCAGCATTGTTAATATCCCTTTTTCATCGTCCACCAGCAATATACGTTCATCCTGCAACCCTATCCCTGCCTTTATCCAAAATTTTGAAGAGAAAATCCTTTATGCTGTATTCGCCCTAACATTAACATATCCTTCAAACAAGATACCTCTGAGCCGCCGCACAAGCATACTTTCCCTCCCTGCAACCATACTAATGACATTCTATGGAATAATGGAGGGTTACAGGGATGGATACAAATAAAAAACTGAATTTGCTGATGTTCAGCGGGGAATATGACAAAGCGATGGCGGGACTGATTCTGGCGAATGCCGCAAGGGATATTGAGGTTGAGGTTACGATGTTCTTCTCGTTCTGGGGGCTGTTTCTGGTCCGTGATCCGGAGACAATGACACTTGAGGACAAGACCATCTATGAGAAGCTGATGGATGTCATCACACCCAAGGGGCCGGAGCAGCTGCCGCTCTCACGCATGAATTTCAGCGGTCTCGGCAAATGGATGCTGGAGGAGATGATGGAAGACAACAACGCGCCGAAGCTGATTCATTTCCTTAAGGGCGCGCGCAAAAAGAACATCAAGTTCTACGCCTGCAAGCTTTCGGTGGAGATCATGGGCTTCAAGCCGGAGGAACTGCTGCCGGAAGTGGAGATTATCGATGCCGCCGCCTATCTGCGGGATGCGCTGGAGAGCGACATCCAGCTCTTCATCTAAGCCTGCATTCCACAGGCCTGGGCTTTAACCTATTCGCGCAAGCGGCATATACTGAGGGCAGACAGAATTGACAAAGCTACTACTACCTGGAGGGATTGCCCGTGCTGAGTATCCAACGCCCCGCTGCGGCAGAGGCGCCGTCTTCACTGCAAGAGCATTTCGCGTCCTTTCGCGAGCACACCATCGGGGAGCGGCATCTGATTTCTACCCCCTATGGCAAGATACCGCTGCTGTATGCCGACTGGACTGCCAGCGGACGGCTGTATGAGCCGATTGAACGCCGGATCCAGGAAAGCTTCGGTCCTTATGTCAGCAACCCGCATACGGATTCCAATACGACAGGGCTTACCATAACCCTGGCTTATAACGAAGCACGGAGAATCATCAGACAGCATGTGAATGCCGCTTCCGGCGATGCCCTGCTCTTCTGCGGCAACGGCACTACAGGCGCGGTCAATAAGCTGCTGCGGATCATGGGCCTGAGGCTGCCGGGCTGGTTGCAGCAGGATCAGCTCTGGCCTCCAGGGGAACGCCCGGTGGTCTTCGTCACCCATATGGAGCATCATTCGAACCTCCTGCCCTGGCAGGAGGCCGTCTGCGATGTGGTCACCGTCCCTTCAGGAGCCGACGGGCAAGTAGAGCTTCCGCACCTGGAAGAGCTGCTCCGCCGCTACCGGAACCGCCGGTTCAAAATCGGCTCCTTCACTGCCTGCTCCAATGTCACTGGCCTCAAGACACCCTATCACCAGCTGGCTGCCGCCATGCACCGCCATGGCGGGTTATGCTTTGTTGATTTTGCCGCGAGTGCGCCTTATGAGCCGATAAACATGCATCCTGAATCCCCGCAGGAGAAGCTGGATGCCATCTTCTTCTCGCCGCATAAGTTCCTTGGCGGCCCCGGCACCGGCGGAGTACTGCTGTTCGATACGGCGCTAAGCACCGGCAGCCTGCCGGATGAGCCGGGCGGCGGCACAGTAGTCTGGGTCAACCGCTGGGGCGGGCGCCGTTACATAGCCGACATAGAGGTCCGTGAGGACGGCGGCACGCCCGGGTTCCTGCAGGCTATCCGGACGGCCCTGTGCATCCGGCTGAAGGAGGAGATGAACGGGCCGGGACAGTATATGGCTGTCCGGGAGCAGGAGCTGTGCCGGAAGCTGCTGGCGGGCCTTGCGCAGATTCCCGGCTGCTCCGTGCTGGCGGGCACACACACGGAGCGCCATGGCATTGTCTCCTTCACGCTGCAGGAGATCCATTACAACCTCGCCGTACGGCTGCTGAATGACCGCTTCGGCATTCAGGCCCGCGGAGGCTGCTCCTGCGCCGGACCGTACGGGCACGAGCTGCTCGGGCTTGGCCCGCAGGAATCGCGAGACTTCATCCAGGCGATTCATGCCGGGGATCAGTCGCTGAAGCCGGGCTGGGTACGGCTGTCGCTGCATCCGATCATGACAGACTCTGAAGTGGAATACCTCGTCTCCGCCGTGCAGACGCTGGTCAGCCGGATAGGAGAATGGCGGAAGGATTACCGTTACTCCCCGGCCTCCAACAGCTGGATGTATACAGGGAATGCAGGTGAAGCCGGAGAAACCGGCGCAAGCATCGGCAGATTATTTACCCTGTAACGCCTTACCGTCCGCAAGGCGCTCTTCACGCTCCCGCGCCAGCCGGGTGAATCTGGCCTCGATCGACTTCACGCCCCAGAGCGAAATCCCGATAAACAAAAGGACGTAAATGAGCTCTCCCGGATGCCGCATAAACCGCTGCACATCATTACCGATGTAGGAGACCGCGAATACCATAATGGCTTTGCCGGCGCTAAGGGCAATCAGATAGGAACGCAGCCGCATCCCGGCCAGGCCGGCAGCCATGTTGATGACTACAAACGGGCCTACCGGAAACAGGCTGAGCAGAAACACATAGCTGAACCCGCTCTGGCGGACCCAGGTCATGCTTCTCGCTACCTTGGGCCGCGCTGCCCATTTTCTCAAAAAAGGATGGCTGGCAATTTTGCGGATAATCAGGAAGGTCGTGACGCAGCCGGCAACAAGGCCGATCCAGGAATACAGGAACCCGAGCCATAACCCGTATACGGCCCCGTTAAGGCCTACTATCGCAATAGTCGGCAGCGGCGGCACGAACGATTTCAGGAAGGTCAGCAGAACACCGGGCAGCGGTCCCAGCGAGCGGTATTGCTCCAGCAGAGCCAGCAGCCGCTCCTCGGTCATCCAGGATATTGTATCTAAAAAGAACATTTCTTCAGCTCTCCTCATGTCTTGGTGTACTAACGCCCTTAAATTTAGGGTGATGAATTTCAATTATACAATACTTTGTGTCAGCCTGACGCTAAAACGTCAGGCTGACTGGACAAGCACAAGCTGGCGGAGATATGATGAAATAACCTGGTTACGGAGCCGGTATACACCCGGACAGGCTCCTGTACAATGTCAGTAAACCGCCAGCCCGAAGTGAGGTCTTCATGAAAACATTTGATTATAGCCTGCTGGCCAAAAGAACGCTCGCCCTGCTGTGTATCTGCCTGCTCGCCGCAGCGGCTTTGGTGCCGCTGCTGGATAAGTCCTCTTCTGCCTGTACCTCCCGCCAGCCCGGAGTGACCGATTTATCCGCCTGTACCTTTGATGATAATTCCGTATTCCCATTAAACGGGCAATGGGAATTCCACTGGCAGCAGCTGCTGGAAGCACAAGGCAGCCGCACTGCGGCCGCTGAATTACCTGCTTATATGGCTGTACCCGGCTCCTGGGGTCCAAAGTCTGCGGTTACCGGCTATTCCCGCTACGGCTATGCCACTTACCGTATGCTGGTCCAGCTCCCGCCGGATATTCCTGTCTATGCCCTTAAGGTAACCAATATCCGCAATGCCAGCCGGGTATTTGTGAACGGGGAGCTTCTGGGCAGCAGCGGAACACCGGGGACAAGCTCCGAAAGCACCATACCGCGTAATAACCCATACAGCTTCACTTTCAGTGCAAAGGACAATCAGGCGGAGATTCTGATTCATACCTCCAATTTCATTTATACGAACGGAGGCATCTCCGAGCCGCTCCTGATCGGAACCCCTTCCGCCATCGGAGCCCTTAACCAGCGGAACAGCACCTACGATATATTGCTTACAGCAGGCTTTGCCTTCATCGGTCTCTACCTTTTCGGACAGGGATTTCAGCGCAAAGATGACAAGGCTTCCCTTCAGCTGGCATTGTATTGCTTCACAATTGCCCTGTATATGCTGACACACAGCGAAAAGCTGCTCTTGGGCTATCTTCCTTCCCTCTCCTATGAAGGGTTCAGCAAGCTGCAGATGATATCAGGCCTGGTCGGATTCTATTTTGTTTCCAGCTACACCTATTCCTTATTTCCTGCACTTTATTCCCGTATCTTCCGGCGGATCACCTTTGTATACTCTGCAGGCTTTTGCCTGATTACACTTACTACTACTATGCGTGTATACTCCAGAGTCTCCGGCATATTGCTGTTTTTCAGTTTAATCTCTGTCATTTATACCTTCTATGTTATGGCCAAAGCAACATGGAGGCGGGAGACCGGCTCCTATTATCTGCTCATTGGGGTCATTGCCGCAATTATGTTCACACTTACTCTGACCAGCAACCTGGTTCTGGGCACAGGGTTCTATTCAGTACCGCCGGTCTCCGGACCCATCTTCATCATTGCCGAAGGATTATTCCTCTCCGCGCGCCATGCCCATGCCTATCAGACCATCAAGCAGCTCTCCCGCCAGCTCGAACGCAAGGACAGGGATAAGGATGAATTCCTGCTGAAGACATCCACCCAGCTGCGCACGCCGCTGAATGCCATTATTAATATTGCCTTATCTATGTACGAAGGGGCCGGCGGACCGCTCAGCTCGTCCCAGCGGGAGGATATGCGGCTGATTCTGGGCACCGGAAGGCGGCTGGCCTTTCTCGTCAGGGATATCCTGGATTATGAACAGATCAAGCGCCAGCGTATCACGCTGCACTGGGGCACCATTGATATCCAGGGTGTGGCCGGCATCGTTATTGAGGTCTTCCAGTTTCTGAATAAAAAAGGCGAGATCCGCATCAAGAACCATATTCCGCCGGGAACCTTCCTGGTCGAAGCGGACGAGCAGCGGCTGATGCAGATTCTCTACAATCTGCTGGATAATGCGCTGAAATTCACCGACCGCGGCAGTGTGGTGATTGAAGCGGTCCAGCAGGACGGACTCGTCTCGGTCTCTGTTACCGATACCGGACGGGGCATTCCCGAGGACCAGCTCGAAAGCATCTTCCGTGATTATGAGCAGATTAGTGAAGCTGACTCGCTGGAGACCGGAGGCCTTGGCCTCAGCCTGGCGATCAGCCGTAAGCTTGTAGAGCTGCACGGCGGCACCATCAGCGTGACCTCCGGCCTTGGCCGGGGAAGCACCTTCACCTTCACGCTGCCGTTCAAGCAGGCCGAAGCCGCCGGCATAGATGAAGCGGAGACCCCCCCGCTTCACAGCTTGCAGCAGCTCCAGCCGGAGATGCTTGATGATGCCTGGAAATACCGGTCGGTAGCTCCGCCGCAGTCTGCCGGAACAGCGGGCTTGTACGCTCCGCGCATCTTGATTGTCGATGATGATTACGCCAACCTTAAAGCATTGACTAATCTGCTGTCGCTGGAGAAGTACACCATCTCCAGCCGGCGGAGCGGCAAGGACGCACTGGCGCTGCTCGCCGAGGACCGTAATTTCGACCTCTGTATTATCGACGTCATGATGCCGGAGATGTCGGGCCTTGAGCTGTGCAGGCTGATCCGCCAGACCTACACTCCATTGGATCTGCCTATTCTGATGGCTACCGCCGGACAGCAGCTTCACTTCAACGAGGCGGCCTTCCGCGCCGGGGCAAATGACTTTATCCATAAGCCGTATGCCTGGAGCGATCTCAAGGGGCGCGTCAATACGCTTGTCCAGCTGAGACGTTCTGTCTCTGACCGGCTAAGCTCGGAGATTGCCATGCTGCGCGCACAGATCAAACCGCATTTTCTCTACAATGCCATCAATACAATTATCTGGATGAGTGCACGCGACAATGAGAAAACCCGGCATCTGCTATATGATTTGAGCCACTTCCTGCGCGGCAGCTTTGACTTCAGCAATCAGGAAACAGCCATTCCGTTCGAGAAAGAGCTGGAGCTGATCGAAGCCTATTTGTCGCTGGAGCAGGCCCGCTTCGGCAAGCGGCTTAATGTCCAGTACAATATTGAGGCGAGTGAATTCTCGCTGCCGCCGCTGATTGTACAGCCGATTGTAGAGAATGCCGTCCGGCACGGGCTGATGGAAAAAATCGGCGGCGGCACCGTCACCCTCTCTACCAGGCAGGAAAGCGATGCGATTCTTATTACCGTTTCCGACAACGGCAAAGGGATGAGCGATGAGCAGCTTGCCTCCTGGATGCAGGAGGATTACCGTTCCCCGCACGGGGAAAGCACAGGAATCGGTCTGCGGAATATTAACCGCCGGCTGCTGACACAGTTTGGCTACCCGCTGATCCTTACACATGGAGCCGGCGGCGGCGTAGATGTACTTATAACAATCCCCTGGAAGGATGAGGTCAACTGAGCATTTCTGTAATGGTTATTGATGATGAATGGCCGGCACTGGAGCAGATGCGTGAGCTGCTGCTCCAGTGTGAGGGTATTTCCTCTATACTTGTATATGACAATCCGCGTGAAGCTTTCACAGCTGCCGTAGAGCAGAAGCCGGATATTCTGTTCCTCGACATTCAGATGCCCGAGCTGTCCGGGCTGGCTTTTGCCGAGAAGCTGCTGCCCTATTCGCCGGATACGGATATCGTCTTCGTCACTGCCTACCGTAATTATGCTGTAGAGGCTTTCGAGCTGTCCGCAGTCGATTATCTGCTTAAGCCTGTTGATCCTTCACGCCTGCTGAAGACCTGGAACAAACTGCTGACGAAACGTATGCTGTCCAGCACCGCTGAAACAAGAGCAGTAACGACCTTCCGGCTGCTGGGTGATTATGAGCTGACCGGCCCGCACGGGACGGTGAAGTGGAATACACATAAGGCAGAGGAGCTGTTTGCCTATCTGTGGGTGCACAGACAAGGCAGCGTAAGCGTAATTTTGAATGATGTCTTTCCGCAGTGGAATTATGAGAAGGGCAAGCAATATCTGCACACCACCGTCTATCAGATCCGTAAAACCTTGAAGAAGGCTGCACTGGAGGAGAGCATCGAGCTGAGCTTTGACCGGGAGAACTACCGGCTGGAATCGCGCGGGATTGAAGACGATACGGAGAAATTCAATGATACCGCCACAAGGGCGCTCGGGAACAATCAGCTGGAAGATATGCGCGCAGCAGCAGCCCTGTACCAAGGCGATCTGCTCCAGTCACTGGATAGCCTCTGGGTATATTCCACACGCGATAAGTACCGCCGGCTGTACCTGAAGCTGCTGGAGAAGCTTACCCTTGGGCTGGTTCAGGCCGGACGCCCTTATGAGGCGGAGGATTATGCCGTACGCCTGACTGAGCTGGAGCCGCTGGAGGAGAGCTATGCCCTGCAGTTAATCTCCCTTTACTATGAGATCGGCAAACCTCTGCGGGCACAGCGCAAATTCACCCAATTCAGGGACTCTTACAAGGCCGAGATGGGTGACGGGCTGCCGGACTGGTTCCTTGAGGTCTATCAGCGGCTGGGGAAATAGTAGCAGGACCGCATCCTTTCTCCTACTACCAGGGAAATGCAATACTACAAAAGACGACATTCATTCACAATTCGGCGAATGTTTGTCGTCTTTTGGCTGTCTGGGTTTAGGAAAAAACTCCTGACAAAATGATTTTTCGAGGAAATATGTATGTTTTATGCAAATTATTTCGATATTTTATGCCACAGTTCGACGTTTATCAGCGTTTTATCAGTGACAATTGTTACCATTGCCTTATACAGAATGTTTCGATCACAGGATGCATCATTATAGCAATGGAGGTTGTAAGATGAGTAAATGGACCGGTTTCAAAAATGTTGTCAAACGCACCCGATTCCTGCCGCTGATGTTGTCGATGATTCGCGAAGTGACTGTAGATAATACGCCCCCTGCGATGTCTGTAGAGGTAACTACCGATAAAGCTTCCTACTTCCCGGGAGAAGAAGTGATTGTATCGGTACACTTAGGAGATTTCACACCGAGCGACCGCGGCTACAGCTATCTTAATTTTATTGTTCAATATGACAGCCAGGTCTTTGATAATTCGGAGTACCTGCAGCATTCAACTTATAAGGATGCCAACTACACCGCCGGTAATGAGGTCAATAATATCTTTCAGTTTAATTTCCAGAATCCTGTGGACGGAAGCATTCATCTCGGAATGAACACCACCATGCGCGGAATCGATATCCAGGTTGAAGCGGGCAGCAAACATAACTGCATCCCGGCAGTAGACCAGACACTGGTTACCTTCAAGCTGCGGGTCAAGGAACAGACACTCGCCTTCAACTCTTCAATTACCCTTGCTAATGAATTCACCAGAATTAGAACTTCTGACGCAGGCAACAGCTTTTATCTTTATTCACCCGATGTTACGGTGATCCCTCCTGCATCTGTTGTCATATCCCAATCACCTTCCGTTTCTGTTTTTTCGCTGGAGAAAGCCGACCGCCTGGCATAACAATTCACATCCCCTCACGGCTTGGCAGCCCGCGGTTCTTCCTGTACGATGTCTCTATACATACTTAGGAGGCGGGTGGAAGAATATGCTGCTGCAATCCGATATTATAGATGTACGCTCTACTGCTGCAGAAGACTTGGATTTTGTGCTCGCTGCGGAAAGGGACGGGCTTAACTCCCGGTATGTCGGTAAATGGAGCCGCGAACAGCATGCCGGTGCATTAAGTGATAAGGATACAGTCCATCTGATTGTTCTAAATAAAGCGGGGGAACGTGCGGGTTATGTTATCCTTACCGGACTACAGGACCCTAACCTCACGGTCTGCATCAAGCGGATTGTCATTCAGGCTAAAGGCCGCGGCTACGGAACAAGGCTGCTGGCCATGCTGAGCAGCTGGGTGTTCACATATACCGATACCCACCGGCTATGGCTTGACGTTAAAGATCATAACGCCAGGGCACAGCATGTCTATGCCAAAGCCGGCTTCAAGCCGGAGGGCACCCTGCGCGAATGCGTCCGGACAGAGGATGGATTCGATTCGCTGATGATTATGTCCATCCTGCGCCAAGAATACGGGAATGGATGAGTATTGCCACATATCCAGACAGCCGCACAGCCAGCCGGTTAGACGAGACTTTGGGCCTGCCGGCTGTTTTTTTATGCTTACTCACACAAATACCCCGGCAGCCGTTACCTGACTCCCGGGACGCTCGTTCTCTATTCGTTATGTTAGATGACGTAAGACTCTCCGCTCGGAGCGGCAGACTTGCTGCCGCCCAGCATCAGCGTGGTCACATGTTTACGCGCATCCGCCGTCAGCAGCTGCAGTTCAACCGGAGCTCCGCCCGGCTCAAGGTGCCGGAATCTGACTGTGGTACCGTCCAGATCTTCAATAATCCGTATAACCCTGTATCCCCGGCTGATGAGCCCGTCAATTTCCTGCCGCTCTTTATCAAACTCCCCGAAAGCCGACATCCTAGATCACCCCTCCGCTGATTTCCGCCTTGGCCGGACGGGGCGCTTCCGCCTCGAAGCGCTTGCGGTGCAGATACTTACCCGCACCTGCCGTGCCGACAAATGCCTTGTCGCGGATCACGAACTCACCGCGGCTGAGTACAGACACCGGCTCACCCTTAACTTCCAGGCCTTCAAACGGATTATAGTCCACATTCATATGGTGAGCCGCTGCAGACAGTGTTCTTTCTGCAGCCGGATCGAAGATTACGATATCCGCATCACTGCCCACGGCAATCGTACCTTTTTGCGGGAACAGTCCAAACAGCTTCGCACTGGAGGTCGCGATAATATCGACGAATTTGTTCAAGGAAATCCGGCCCTTCTGCACACCTTCGGAGAAGAGGACGCTGAACCGGTCTTCTATGGTCGGCCCGCCATTCGGAATTTTGGAGAAATCACCCAGCCCGAGATCTTTCTGTCCCTTGAAGTTAAAGGAACACTGGTCGGAGCCGATCGTCTGCAATGTTCCGCTCCAGAGAGCATCCCACAGCACGTCCTGATTCCACTGTTCGCGCAGCGGCGGGGACCACACATACTTGGCACCTTCGAAGTCAGGCTTCTCAAGTGCCGACTGATCCAGCACCAGATACTGCGGGCAGGTCTCTCCGTAGACACGCAGCCCTTTCTTGCGCGCTTCGGCAATCTTCCAGGCGGCTTCGGCACAGGTCACATGCACTACATAGAGCTGGGAATCGGCCAATCCGGTCAAATATGCAGCCCGGCCGGTAGCTTCACCCTCAAGCTCAGGGGGACGGGTCAGCGCATGATAGATCGGATCTGTATTGCCGGCGGCCAGCGCCTGATCAACCAGATACTCGATGACATCGCCGTTCTCGGCATGCACCATAACAAGCGCCCCTTCGCGCTTAGCCGCCTGCAGCGTCTTGTATAATACGCCATCATCAGCCTGGAAGGTGTTCTTGTAGGCCATGAACACCTTCAGTGAGGTGATGCCTTCATTCTCAATAATCTGCGGCAGCTCGCCGAGCACTTTGTCGTTCAGCTCTGAAACCATCAGATGAAAGCTGTAATCGATGACCGCCTTATCCTGCGATTTGTTATGCCAGATGTCAACGGCCTGCTGCAGCGGCTGCCCCTTGGTGGTCAGGCAGAAATCGATAACCGTCGTCGTCCCGCCGAAAGCGGCAGCAATTGTACCGGTCTCGAAATCATCGGCAGTCACCGTACCGCCGAAGGGCATATCCAGATGGGTATGCGGGTCAATCCCTCCCGGAAATACATAGCAGCCGGCAGCGTCGACAAGCTCTGCTCCCTGCGCATCCAGACCCAGGCCGATTCCGGTAATCATCCCGTCTTCGATCAGCACATCCCCAGTATAAGTATCTGCTGCCGTCACGATAACCCCGTTCTTGATGAGCTTCTTCACCTTAGACCACCTCCGCTTCAGAATAAGCACCGTTAACTCCGCTGATTACCTGATTACGCTGATTCCAGGTCAGCGGAGCCGCTCCGCTGTCCAGCGCAACCATATCAATCGCCCCGTCCGCCGGGCAGACAATCGAACACAGATTGCAGCCCACACAGTCTTCCTCACGCACCTCCAGAATAGCCTTGCCTTCAGCATTAGTAAGCATATCTATACATTGATGCGAGGCGTCCTCACAGGCAATATGGCATTTATTGCAGTTGATGCAGTTATCATTATTGATCCGCGCAACCACCTTATAGTTAAGATCGAGATCACCCCAGTTGGAATACTTGGGCACAGATTTCCCGACCAGCTCCATCACGGAAGCCAGACCTTTCTCATCCAGATAATTGTTCAGACCGTCAATCATCTCCCCGACAATCCGGAAGCCATGGTGCATTACCGCCGTACAGACCTGAATCCCGGTAGAGCCCATCAGCATGAACTCAACGACATCCTGCCAGGTGGAGATGCCGCCAATGCCGGAGATCGGTACGCCGACCGCACGGTCACGGGCACATTCCGCCACCATGCTAAGGGCAATCGGCTTCACCGCAGGACCGCAATAGCCGCCATGTGCGCCTTGGCCGCCGACATTAGGAATCGTGTTCCAGCTGTGGATATCCACTCCGGCCAGACTGTTGATCGTATTGATCAGGCTGATTGCGTCGGCGCCGCCTTTAACCGCATGCCGGGCAACAACCGTGATGTCGGTAATATTCGGCGTCAGCTTCACAATCACCGGAGTCGTCGCCACTTCCTTGACCCAGGTTGTCTGTGCCTGCACCAGATCCGGCTGCTGGCCGGAGGCTGCGCCCATTCCGCGTTCAGCCATCCCGTGCGGACAGCCGAAATTCAGCTCCAGGCCGTCTACACCGATAGCTTCAACACGCTTGACGATTTCATGCCACTTCTCCCGCTTCGGCTCAACCATCAGCGAGGCAATGATGGTATGGTCCGGGAATCTTTTCTTCGTCTCATAGATTTCCTTCAGGTTAACCTCCAGCGGACGGTCGGTAATCAGTTCAATATTGTTGAACCCGGCGACCCGCTGCCCGCCAAAATGAACGGCAGCAAACCGCGCAGAGGTATTGATAACCGGCTCGCCCAGCGTCTTCCACACCGCGCCGCCCCAGCCCGCTTCGAAGGCACGCTGTACTTGATAGCCTGTATTGGTCGGCGGCGCAGAGGCCAGCCAGAACGGATTAGGTGACTTGATCCCCGCAAAATCAATACTCAGATCTGCCATTGATATACCTCCCTGTCATATGAAGTCCGCCCGGAACAGCCGGGCTTGTCGTATGCAACACTAGTCCATGCACAGAATTTATACAGCAGAGCGGGCAGCAAGATCCTGAAGGCCCGGCATTTGCTTCATAATTGCATAAGCGGCATCTTTACCCTGCTGGGCAGCGGAGACAACCATCGCCTCGCCTGAGCCTGCACCAAAGACAATATCCCCGGCAGCATAGATCTGCGGATCAGAGGTACGGCCGGTCTTCCCGTCAATCTTCACCACACCCCGGTTATGCTCAATACCCAGGGCTTCAATGAGGTCAATCCGCCGTTTCTGTCCGATGGCTATGACCACTGCATCCACCGGCAGCAGGAATTCCGAGCCTTCCACCGGCACAGGAGCAAGGCGTCCGTCAGAGCCGGTCTCGCCGGTCAGCTTCATCTGTACACATTCCAGCGCCGTGACATTGCCGAGCTCATCGCCGATAATCCGCTTCGGCAGGGTCAGCCAGCTGAATTCTACCCCCTCCTGCTTGGCGAATTCATATTCAAAGTCATACGCCGTCATCTCTCCGCGGGTCCGGCGGTAGACCATCCTCACATTCGCGGCACCGAGCCGCACTGAGCAGGTTGCCGCATCTATTGCCGTATTGCCGGCACCGATGACTGCAACACGCTGGCCCATCAGCTCCAGAGCCGGAATCCCCGTCTTCGTAGTTTCCACTAATTCGATCGCATCGTAGACACCGGACAGCTTCTCACCCTCAATACCCAGCGGAGGCACATACCCCATACCGGCAGCCAGCACAATAGCATCGTAATCTGATTTCAGTTCTTCTACCGAAACGTCCACACCCACCTTTGTTCCGGTGCGGATCTCCACACCCAGCTTCTCCACCTGTTCTACTTCCCAGAGCGAAACAGACTGCGGAAGCCGGAAGGATACGATTCCGTGTGTGTCGAGGCCGCCAGCCAGCTGCTTCGCCTCATAGACCACAACCCGGAAGCCTTCGCGCGCCAGCTCCCTTGCCGCCGATAAGCCTGCCGGTCCGCTGCCGATGACTGCGATTCTTTTACCGTTAGGAATACCCGCCTTGAATAATTGAGCTCCGCTGTTAATTGCCCAGTCGGTAGCGTAGCGCTGCAGCAGACCGATCTGAATCGGGGCGGAAGCATCATTCAGCACGCAGGCCCCTTCGCACAGCTCCTCGGTAGGACAGACACGGGCGCAGCTGGCGCCGACAGGATTGGCGTCCATGATGGCCATCGCTGAACCCTTCAGATTGTCAGTGGCGATTCTTTTAATGAAGGAGGGGATATTAATGCTGGTCGGACAGGCCTTAATACAAGGGGCATCGTAACAGTACAGGCAGCGGTTGGATTCCTCCATTGCACCTTTGCGGGTTAACCCCGGCTCAGCCTCGGCAAAATTACGCATGAACAGTTCAGGTGTAAATGTGGTTAACGGTGAACCTTGCTCCATCGGTTATCCCTCCTCTGTATGAGTAGCTTCCGCATCTGAATCAGGTTTGTGTTATATAATATAACATTATTACGATGATTGCCTTAATATTTTACTTACTATTACGGATTATTGTAGTAAAATGATCTTTAAAGCAATATCAGTTCTGATTCCATTTCCACTTAAGTTATGTTTCCTGACATATTATATTCAAACTATAGTCAATTCCATATTTCGTTACATTAGACAAATTGTCTAATTTCAAAAGTCTATTTTTTACCTGTGAGATTAGCCCGTAAATGGGGAGAGCGTCAAAGATACGTTCATGACATCCGCAAATGAGGGGGAAGGCATATGGATTGGGAACTTGTATTTACGATCTCGGGCGCGCTTAAGAGACCGTTGTTCGCAGAGGCCGAGCTGGTCGGAGGGAGAACCGGCCTGAACCGGGCAGTCCGCTGGGTGCATGTGCTGGAGAGTCCGAGCTTCGAGAGCCTTATTCATGGCGAAGAGATGATTTTGACTACCGGAATGGGTGCAAGCGCTGATCTGGACGCAGCCCTGTCCTTCATGCAGAATCTGATTGATAAGAACGCCGCTTGCCTGTGTATTGAGCTGGGAGCTTACTTCAGCACCATTCCGCAAGAGATGATTGATCTCGCTAACCGTCACGACTTCCCGCTGATCCAGTTTACCCGCACCGTACGATTCGTCGACATCACCCTTGACCTGCATTCCCTCATCATCAACCGCCATCACCGTATGCTGCAGGAGCTCGAGAGCATCTCCCGCGAATTCCACCGGCTCACACTGACTTCCCAAGGCACCCTTAAGGTCCTTCAGCTTTTATGTAAAAGCACGCGCACGCAAATTGTTTATATGCAGCTGCAGGGCAAACCGCTGTTCTTCCCGGCGCTTGCGCCCGAGGAGCAGGCCCCGCTGCTCAGCTTCTTCACAGCCTTCAGAGAAGAGATGGAGGGCGCACAGCCCGACGCAGCTCCCCATATCCGCGAATATGGCCATAAATCCATTGTCTTGAAGCCGGTTGGCGCGCTGGATCAGACCTGGGCTTATATTCTGATGGTCTGCAATCACAAGCCGCAGGAATTCGACTGCCTGCTGCTCGACTCAGCCTCCCTGTCGATTGCCCAGGAGCTGCTGCGTACGCGTTATATGGAGGAGCGCAAGCTTTTCTCCGAGAACCTGTGGGTGGATGAACTCGTAGGCGGACGCAGCCAGGACGACTCCCGGCTCAAGGGGCTGGTCGGTCCTGACTTCAACACAGTCAACGAGCTGCCGTACCGGGTCTGCCTGATTGAAATCGAGAACCCGCGTGACGTGAAATGGAACAGCTCAGAGAACGACTGGGAATCAATCACCTTCCATCTGTCCCTCATCCTGCGCTCCATCTTCGAGAAGTATTCCCTCCGGCCGCTGATTACCCTGAAGAACAACCGGCTGACCGTCATCGCACTGGATATCCAGTCCAAGCTGCCCGGCAAGCTGCGCCTGCAGCAGGCGCTGGGCTCCCTGCAGCATATCCGCTCGGATGAGAAGCTGAAGGACCTGCAGCTCGTCATCGGAGTCAGCAAGTCCCACAAAGGCCTGAAGCATGCCCACGCCGGTTATCAGGAAGCCGTACAAGCGCTGTCTCTCTATACCTGCTACCAGAAATCCATCCTGTTCTACGAAGAGCTCGGAGTCTTTCAGCTGCTGCTGAATCTGAACGACGGCAAGACACTGGAAAATTTCATCCGCAGCTATATCGGCCCGCTGATTGACCATGACGAAGCCAAGGGCAGCGAGCTGATGCTGACACTTCGCGTATATCTCGACCATGACGGCTCGAAGCAGATCGCTGCGCGGAACCTGTTCATTGTCCGGCAGTCGCTCTACTACCGGCTGGACAAAATCACCGAACTGCTGGGTGAAGACTTCATGCTGCCGGAGAACCGGATCTCCATCCAGGTCGCCCTGCGTGCCTACCAGTTCCTCTACCCGGAGAAATTCACCCTGCCCAGCCCCCGTTCAGCACAGCTGTGAACGTATCAATGATAAACTGAATATCCTCATCGGTGGACGATAACGGCGGAGCGAAGGTCAATACGTTATTGAAGCCTGCTACGGTATCCCCGTTCTTGCCGATGATCAGCCCTTTTGACTTACATTCGGCAATAATACCCTTGACGATGCTGAGCCCGGCAGGCTGCCTGGTAACTTTGTCCGCCACCAGCTCAATGCCGGTAATTAGCCCGAAGCTGCGGATGTCGCCGACCAGCCTGTGATCCAGGAGAGCAGCGAATCCGTCTGCCAGCCTGCGGCCCAGAAGCTCCGCACGTTCCACCAGCTTCTCCTGCTCCAGAATCTCCAGATTACGCAGCGCGAGCGCACAAGCCGCCGGGTTGCCGCCAAAAGTATTCACATGGCGGAAATGGCCGTATTCATCGCTGTTGTCCTTGAAGGCTTCATAGATATCCTTGCGCACCGCCGTGGCCGACAGCGGCAGATAGGCGCTCGTCAGCCCCTTCGCCATCGTGACAATATCCGGCTTGACCCCATAATTATGATGACCGAACTTACGGCCGGAGCGCCCGAAGCCGCAGATGACCTCGTCGATGATCAGCAGCACCCCATGCGCGCGGCAAATCTCCTGAACCCGGTCCATATAGACCTGATGCGGCACAATGACGCCGCCGCCGGTAATGACCGGCTCCATAATGACCGCCGCGACGGACTCTACACCTTCCCAGATGATCATGTCCTCAATCGCCTGGGCGCACTGGAGGTTGAATGCCTCTTCCGTCATCCCCTCAGGGCGGCGGTAGCTGTCCGGCGGGGCCACATGCAGGAACCCGCCGCTGAGCGGCTCATATTTGTATTTGCGCTGCGCCTGTCCGGTCGCCGCAAGGGAGCCCATCGAGCTTCCGTGATACCCGCGGTAGCGGGCTATGAATTTATGGCGGTACGGCTGGCCGGTCTGCTGCTGGTACTGGCGGGCAATCTTAAAGGCAGCTTCATTCGCTTCCGAGCCGCTGTTGGAGAAGAAGATGACATAGTCATCCTCCAGCCATTCATTCAGCTTCTCCGCCAGGGCGATAGCTGGCATATGACTCTGTGTCAGCGGGAAATACGGCAGGGCCAGCAGCTGCTGGTAGGCCGCTTCCGCCAGCTCTTTGCGCCCGTAACCGGCATTCACGCACCACAGCCCGGACATCCCGTCCAGAAACTTATTGCCGTCGATATCCGTAACCCACGAACCGCTTGCAGAAGCAGCGATCATAGGCGGATTCTGTTCACTGTAAGGCGTGATATTATGCCATAAATATTGCTGATCCTTCTTCAGCAGCTGCTCGCTTTCTTTGCCCAGACTCTGCACGGCACTCTCTCCTCCCGGAAAACCCATTTGATGTTTGAGTTTGTTTCATAAGTCATAAGTCAATAACGTGCCGTAACCATTTTCTTGCGGGTATAGAATTCAACGCCGTCCCTTCCATTAGCATGCAAATCCCCATAGAATGACTTCTTATAGCCCGAGAACGGGAAGAAGGCCATCGGCGCAGGTACGCCCAAGTTAACCCCCAGCATTCCGGCATCAATCTCCTCGCGGAACTCACGGATGGCTTTGGCGCTGTCGGTATAGATACAGGCCCCGTTGGCAAAGGGCGACTGATTCGTAACCGCTATCGCCTCGGCCAGATCCCTAACGCGGACGATGGACAGCAGCGGTGCGAAGATCTCATCCTGCCAGATCGTCATGCCCGGCGTCACATGGTCAAAGATCGTCGGTCCGAGGAAATATCCGGCCCCCGCCGCTGCAGCGTCCTTCCTGCCGTCACGCACCAGCACCGCCTTCTCAGCCAGCCCGGCCTCAATGTAGGCTATCGTCCGCTCCTTGTTCGATTGGCGGATTACCGGGCCGAGGAACACGCCTTCCTCCTTGCCGTCGCCGATCTTCAGGCCGTCGGCCGCTGCGGCCAGCCGGCCTACCAGTTCATCGGCGACCGCTTCATGCACAGCGACCACAGCACAGGCCATGCAGCGTTCTCCGGCGGAACCGAAGGCGGCGGAAATAATATTTTTCACCGCATTGTCGAGATCCGCACCCGGCAGTACAATCGAATGATTCTTGGCTCCGGCCAGCGCCTGAACCCGCTTGCCGTGCGCCGTGCCGTGTCTGTATACATATTCCGCCACCGGCTGCGAGCCGACGAACGAAACCGCCTTCACCTCTTCATGCTCAAGCAAGCCATTCACTACCTCACGAGCTCCATGTACCACATTCAGCACTCCCGGCGGGAAGCCCGCCTCCGCGAACAGCTCCGCCAGCCGGTTCACCAGGAGCGGCGTCCGTTCAGACGGCTTCAGCACAAAGGTATTGCCGCAGGCAATGGCCAGCGGGAACATCCAGCAGGGCACCATCATCGGGAAATTGAACGGGGCGATGCCGCCGATTACGCCGAGCGGGTAGCGGTACATCCCGGACTCCACGCCTGTCGCAATATCCGGCAGCTGGCTGCCCATCATCAGCGTCGGAATGCCAGCGGCGAATTCCACACATTCAATACCGCGCTGCACTTCACCCAGTGCTTCATCCAGGCTTTTGCCGTTCTCCAGTGTAATCAGCTCCGCCAGCTCATTCCAGTGCTGCACCAGCAGCTGCTGGTACTGGAAGAAGTAGCGGGCCCGGCGCGGAACGGCCACTCTTTTCCAAGACATATAGGCCTTTGAAGCCGCCTGGACGGCCACCTCCAGCTCTGCACGGCTGGAGATCGGCACGTACGCAATCACTTCACCTGTCGCCGGATTGAACACCTCCTCTTCAGTTCCGGAGGCAGATTCTATCCAAGCACCCTCCACATAGTTCTTCACTTTCACGGCCTGACCTGCAAGCAGAGACATCGTCTGCACCTCTTTCCATATTCTGGAATGCTTATGATAATAGATGACCGCCAGTTCCGGGCGGCCATCTATTATTGCTATGAAGAGTACTCTATTGCGCTGCCATTTCTACGATTTCATTCGTGTACGCTGCATTCACATCAGCTGCTGCTTTGATCACCCCGAATTTGAGGGCGATATCAGCAGTCTGCTGGAATGCGGCAGCATCTGTATATCCCATTTTGGAAGCATCAAAGCCCTCCGGCTGAATCAGCTTAGCCACTTCGGTCATCATGGTCAGCTGGTGCTCACGGGTCGTACTGCCTTCTTCCGCCAGCTTCATCACACTGTCGACTGCCGCTTCCGGATCTGCAATAGCATCCGCCCAGCCCTTCAGGGAAGCCCGCACGAATTTGGCTGCTGTCTCCCTATTTGCCTCCAGCCATTCCTTGTTGGCGAACAGGTTATCCTCAAGCATCGCCACGCCTTCATCATTCATGTCAATTACATTCAGCTCCTCTGCTTTGACGCCCGATTCCAGCACAACCTGATATTCGTTGTAGGTCATGGCTGATGCCGCATCAATTTCGCCACCGAGGAACTGGTCCATCGTGAAGCCTTGCTTGGTGAAGTTCAGATCCTTATTAGAATCCAGTTTGTACTTATCAAAGAGAGCCAGAATCTCAAACTCATTGCCGCCCATCCAGTTGCCGACCTTCTTGCCCTTCAGATCTGCCGGTGTGCTGATCCCAGCATCCTTCTTCGAGACCAGCACCAGCCCGCTCTTCTGGAAGATCTGGGCGATCTGCACCAGCGGCATTTCCTGCTCCTGGCTGGTCAGCAGACTCGCTACCCAGTCCACGCCGATATCAGCCGAACCGCCGGCAACCTGCTGCTCAGGCACGATATCCGGGCCGCCGGGCAGAATCTCCACATTAAGCCCTTCTTCGGCATAATAGCCTTTGTCCTGGGCCAGGAAGTACCCGGCAAACTGTGCCTGCGGCACCCATTTGAGCTGCAGCTTCACCGTGACCGGATCGGCCGCCGGTGCAGCAGTTGCCGCCGCTTCCGGCGAAGCTGTGGCTGCCGCACTGCCACTCCCGGCTGCCGGAGCATTGTTATTCCCTCCGCAGCCTGCCAGCAATGAAACCATCGTAATCACCGCCGCCACCATTAACCCGCCGTGAAATTTGCTCTTCTTACCCTTCATCCAGCAACTCCCCCTACCCGTTTGAGATTAGTAATCCGGCCAAACACAGCATGGCTGCCGTCTTGTTGCTCTATGCATACGGTCATGCGCTGACAGCTTCTCTATATCCCGTCAGCACACAGCCGGATGTAACAGATTCAGGGAGTTCTTCATCACTTGCACTGCCGCTACGACCGCCGGGAGGGATGCCACCTGATGAACACCTTTTCCAGGCGCTCCACAACCAGATAAAAGACAACTCCGGCGATGGCTGCCAGCACGATACAGGACCAGCCGAGCGGCATTTTCGCCACCTTGATAGAGTTGGAGAGCAGATACCCAAGCCCCCGCGAGGAGAAGAAGAACTCCCCGACTATCGCTCCGATCATACTTGCCGTGGCATTGATCTTCAGGGCAGTGAATACATAAGGCAGGCTGCTGCGAATCCGCAGGTAGCGGAATACCGCCGGCTTGCCTGCTGCATAGGAATGCATCAGATCGAGCGCCAGCGGATCTACAGCCGCCATGCCCTTATAGGCGTTGATCGCCATCGCCGCCATGGTGGTCGCTGTAACAATAGCGGCCCGCGAGCCGATGCCGTCGCCGAACCAGAGATTCATGATCGGAGCAAGCGCCACGATCGGCACAGCATTCAGCGCGGCCACCATCGTCAGGCTGCCTCCGCCCCAGCGGGGCCAGGCGGTTGCGGCCAGGGCAATCAGGAAGCCGCAGGCCGAACCGATCAGCATGCCGAGAACCGCCTCCGCAAGGGTATAGCCGGTGTAGGAGATCAGCAGGCTGAAGTTATCCCGCATCGCCTCCGCAATGGCTGAGGGCAGCGGCAGCTGATACTTTTTCAAATCAAAGATCTTATGGAACACCTGGTACTCCCAGAGGAGCAGGAATGCAACTCCGGCCAGCAAAGGCAGAAACACACCGCGGTTCAGCAATTTCATAGACCTTCGTGGATTGTTCTGCTGTAGAGGTTCTGTCAGATTAACGTTGTTAGGAGAATGTTGAGGATGCTCGGCTGAAGAAAACTGAATAGAATCAGCCCCTTTACCGGCAGAAGCGGCGGGTCCGGCATCCAGCACAGGACTGCTCTTCATCACTGGCCGCCTCCCTTCGGACGGAATTCCGGCTGCCAGGGAGCCGCCAGACGTTCTGCCAGACTCATCAGCCAGTAGCTGGCCATACCGAGCAGCGCACCGACCAGTACAGTGGACCAGAACATATACGTATGCGACGGGCCGTAATAAAGGTTACGGAGCATGATGACACCGATGCCGTGCTGCGCACCCATCAGCTCAACAAGGATAGCCCCCGTTACGGCCAGCGGGGCCGCAATCTTCAGCCCGCTGAACAGTCCCGGCAGTGCCGCCGGGAAACGCAGCTTCCAGTATACAGCCCAGGGCTTCGCAGCATACGAGTGCATCAGCTCCAGCGCCGAAGGATCAACACTCCGCAGACCGCGCAGCATATTAAGCGCAACCGGAAAGAAGGTAATGTAGCCGGAGATAATAATCCGCGACACCTGCTCATCGCGTACTATGCCGTAGATAATCGGCGCAAGCCCCAGGACCGGTATCATCTGCGAAGCAATGGCATACGGGAACGCTAGCTGTTCAATGGTCCGGGACAGGCTCATCAGAACAGCTAGCAGTACACCTGCCAGCGCTCCAATCAGAAACCCGACACCTGCATTGCCAAAGGTCGCTCCCCCTTCCTTCAATAAAGTACCGCTGTACTTCCACAGGGTAGAAGCCACTTCATGCACATACGGCAGCTTGGACTGGGCCAGCGGTGTCCTGGCCACGTTAAGCAGCCACCAGGAGACAGTCTCCCAGATTACCAGCAGGCCGAAGATCCAGACGAGGAGCGGCAGCAGACGTCCCCGCATAAAGGCATTGTTCTGCTTCATGGCTACACCCCTTCGAAGCTGTCGCGGATGCGGGCGATCAGTTCAAAAAACTGCGGGCTGTTCCTCATCTCTGCTGTACGCGGACGCGGCAGCGGAATATCAACAACCGCCGACAGCCTCCCGGGATGCGGAGACAGGACAAACACCCTGTCCGACAGGAAGATCGATTCCGGGATGCTGTGCGTAACGAAGACAACGGTGCTCCGGACTTTACTCCAGACAGAGAGAAGCTCTTCATTTAATCGCTCACGGGTAAACTCATCCAGCGCAGAGAACGGTTCATCCATGAGCAGAATCTCCGGCTCCATCGACAGCGCCCGGGCAATGGCTACACGCTGCTGCATCCCTCCGCTGAGCTGCCAGGGATATTTATCTGCGAAGCCCTGAAGACCGACAAGATCCAGCAGCTCCAGCGCCTTATCTTCACGCTCGGACTTCTTCACGCCCATCAGTTCAAGCGGCAGCATAATATTATGTTTGACCTTCCGCCAGTCATAGAGCACCGGACTCTGGAATACTATTCCGTACTTCCGGGCCAGCCGGGCCTCTTTTGCACTTTTGCCTGCTACCATAATATTCCCGGCGGTTGGTGTTATAAGATCTGCCATCAATCTCAGCAGTGTAGTTTTTCCGCATCCGGAAGGCCCCAGCAAAGAAACAAACTCCCCTTTGGCAATATTAAGGCTTACCTGATGCAGTGCAAGCACATCGGCCGTTTCGGCCCTGTAACGCATTTCAACGTTTTCCAGCTGTATTTCAGGAATCTTCGTCGCAACTAATGACATTCCCGGTTCCCCCTTCATCCCTGAATGCATTTAATGTTAATTAACATAACACAAAATACCTAAAAAACGTCTACTTAATTACTTCATGTATGATTTATTAACATGGTACACTTTGCTCTTCAGAGCTACATTAGACAATTCGTAAAATTGACTCCGTGAAATTCCGTCACTTTGTCTAGGGGGCCCTTTGCATTGTTAATAATTGAACTTTGTGCCGATAAAGATAGTATCTATCTTATATCGCTCCTTGCAGGGCGGTATCTGCATCTGTACGGCTGATATGATATCATTTGAATGTATCCATTCTTACCCGGGAGACCTGTTACCAATGTTCATAGCCCATCTCAATACATGGAGGCGCCATCTATGCAATCCATGATTTCAAATTATATAATTATCGTCTCTATTTCAGGTGTGCTGAGCACATTACTCGCGCTGTTCGCCTACTACAGGAAGACTGAATTTTCCGGCCTCAATGCCTTCATCGTAAGCTCAGCCGCTTCCGCCATATATACATTCGGCTTCGCCCTGGAGCTGTCCGGAAGCAACATGCGGGAAATCGGGCTGTGGATCAAACTGGAGTACCTTGGAATGCCCTATATAGCTCCCTCAAGTCTGCTTATGATTATGCATTTCGTAGGTCTGGAGCGGCTGATCTCCAAAAAAATGCTGACCATTCTGTATTCAGTACCCGTAATCTCCACCCTGCTTGTATGGACTAACGAATATCATCATCTGTTCTATCAGTCGATTTACTTCCGCGAAGGTGCTCCTACCCCTCTCGTGGATGTCGTTATGGGCCCCTGGTATATCGTCCAGGGCAGCCTGACCTTCGGCTGTATGCTGACCGGTATGTGCCTGATTGTATGGCGGTGGAGCCGGATGCGCCGGGTATACTTCCGGCAGATGCTGATTATCTTCATTGGACAGTTCCTGCCCGCATTAGGCGCATTTCTCTATCTGGTTGACCTGACTCCTTACGGAATAGATCCCGTGCCCGTCATTATGAGCATCACCTCGACTCTGTATATCTGGGCTATTCTCTCGCGCGGCATGCTTACCGCAGCCCCGATTGCCCGGGAGAATCTGTTCGAGAGCATGCGTGACGGTGTGCTGGTTATGGACCTGGCGGACAAGCTGGTGGACTATAACCGGGCTGCGGCTGAGATGCTGCCGGACCTCAGTGCTGCTGCGATCGGCCGGCCGCTGGCCCAGCTGTTTCTGTCCGCCGGCCAGGAGGCTGTTGATTATGTCATGAATTCCAGCCCGCACGACACCGAGGAGCAGGAGCTGGCCTGGAATACAGGCGGCGAGATCCGTTATTACCAGATCCGCTCCTCCCCGGTCCAGAAGCAAGATGATCACCTGGCGGGACGGATGATTATGCTGATTGATGTCACAGAACGGACTCTGCTTCAGGAGAAGCTGCTGCAGCTTGCCACCATCGATAGTCTTACCGGCATCTATAACCGGACACATTTCATGGCGCTGAGCCGGCAGTTACTGCGGGAAGCAGCGGAAGAGGCTTCACCTTTCTCCATCATTCTGCTCGATATCGATTTCTTCAAGAGTATTAATGACCGGTACGGGCATCAATACGGGGATATGGCTCTGCAGCATGTGGTGGATGTATGCAGCCGGCATTTGCGTGAAGGTGATGTGTTCGGGCGTTACGGAGGTGAGGAGTTCGTCTTAAGCCTGCCCGGCACCAGCCTGAAGCAGGCGGCCGGCATATCCGATCTTATCCGCAGTGACCTTGAGCGGAGTGTATTCTACACATTGTCCGGACCGGTCAATATCACGGCAAGCTTCGGTGTAACCGAGGCCGGCCCCAGCAATGGTTCACTGGAGGAATTGCTCTCTGAGGCCGACCATGCCCTGTACGCTTCCAAGCGGGGCGGACGCAATGCCGTGCATTTATCCAGCGGCTCCTCTATTGTCCACTTCACGTCAGTGTAAAGAGCTGCCTGCCGGCTGATTTTTGCAGGACGCACACAAACAGCCCCCTCATAGCCGGCTTCAGGCCGGCAGAGGCGGGCTGTTCTTTTTTTAAATGATTCCGCCGAAGTATATCCTTTTCCACTTTTGGTGATAACAGCACCCATAGCTCCCTGAATTTGCGGCATTCATTAACCGCCCTTGTTTGTCCTGATATGTTTTCAGTTTAATAAGAGTTAGCCGCTATACATCTTCCGAACAACCTGTGCAGACAAGGAGGGCTTACAATGATTAAGATCGGGCTGACCGGCTTTGGCGATCATGAGGAGCTGTACGGCAAACTCAAACCGGCCGACCGGCTCTCTGCATATAGTGCACATTTTTCCATCGTTGAAATCGACAGCTCCTTCTATGCAGTTCAGCCGGTCAGGAATTACATCAAATGGGTAGACCAGACACCCGCGCAGTTCCGGTTCATAGTGAAGGCCTATCAGGGAATGACCGGACACCTGCGCAGCAACAAAAATTATTACGATACCACGGAGGAAATGTACCGCGCCTTCCATACCTCCATTGCCCCCGTGCGCGATGCCGGCAAGCTGGCGATGACGCTGTTCCAATTCCCGCCCTGGTTCGACTGCACCAAGGACAATGTCGCGTTCCTGCGCGAGGCCAAGCAGCGGATGCGGGATGTGCCTGCAGCGGTTGAATTCCGCAACGATTCCTGGTACAGTCCGGAGCTGCGCAGCAGAACCCTGCAGTTTCTTGAACACGAGGGCTGGATTCATACGGTAGCCGATGAACCACAGGCCGGTTCAGGCTCCATTCCAATTGTTCCGGTTGCTACCCGGCCCGATATCACCTATGTCCGGCTGCACGGCCGCAATGTTGCCGGATGGAGCCAGAGCAGCCATCCCGACTGGCGCGCACTGCGCTATCTGTACCGCTACAGCACGGAAGAGCTGACTGAATGGCGTACCCGGCTGCTTGCGCTGGAACAGAGCTGTAAGGAAATCTACGTCGTTTTTAATAATAATTCTGCCGGGGATGCCACCCCCAACGCCAAGGAGCTGCAATCACTGCTTGGCATTGACGGCGGACTCGCCCCGCGCCAGCTCGATTTGTTCTCATGAATTCCATAGATCTACATAAGCGCTATAACTATAAAGGAGGCCATACCGGATGAAGAGAAACCATACGATGATGCAGTTTTTTGAATGGCATGTTGCGGCTGACGGAGAGCACTGGAAACGGCTGGCCCAAATGGCCCCGGAGCTGAAGGCGGCGGGAATTGATTCTGTATGGGTCCCTCCGGTGACGAAGGCAGTCTCTGCCGAGGATACCGGCTATGGTGTCTACGATCTGTATGACTTGGGTGAATTCGATCAAAAAGGAACTGTACGCACGAAATACGGAACGAAGCAGGAACTGGTCGACGCCATTGCCGAGTGCCTGAAGAACGGCATCGCCGTCTACGTCGATCTGGTCATGAATCACAAGGCCGGGGCTGATGAGACAGAGGTCTTCGAGGTCATTGAGGTTGATCCGAATGACCGCAATAAGGATATTTCCCAGCCGTTCGAGATTGAAGGCTGGACCAAATTTAACTTCCCGGGACGCGGCGATGAGCATTCCGCCTTCAAATGGAATCACACCCACTTCAATGGCACTGATTTCGATGCCAAAGGCAGCCGTACCGGCGTATTCCGGATTGACGGCACCCATAAAGGCTGGAATCAGAATGTCGATGATGAATTCGGCAACTACGACTATCTGATGTTCGCCAATATTGACTACAGCAATGAGGAAGTCAAGAATGAGATGCTGGCGTGGGGCAAATGGCTGGTTGATACGCTGCAGTGCAGCGGCTACCGCCTGGATGCGATCAAACACATCAACCATGAGTTCATCAAGGAATTCGCGGCGGAAATGAAGAAAAAGCGCGGCGAGGACTTTTACATCGTCGGTGAATTCTGGAATTCCAATCTGGAGGCCTGCCGTGAGTTTCTGAACACTGTTGATTACCAGATCGACCTGTTCGATGTATCGCTGCATTACAAGCTGTATTCCGCTGCCCTCGGGGGCAGGGACTTTGATTTGCGGCATATTTTTGAGGATACGCTGGTGCAGACGCATCCCCTGAATGCCGTGACCTTCGTAGACAACCATGATTCCCAGCCGCATGAAGCGCTGGAGTCATGGGTCGGCGACTGGTTCAAGCAAAGTGCCTATGCGCTGATCCTGCTGCGTCGGGACGGCTATCCGGTCGTCTTCTACGGGGATTATTACGGTATTGGCGGGCCTGCTCCGGTAGACGGCAAGAAGGAGGCTATCGATCCGCTGCTCTGTGCACGCCACAGCAAAGCCTACGGTGATCAGGATGACTACTTCGATCATCCAAACACCATCGGGTGGGTGCGGCGCGGCGTCACGGAGATTGAAGGTTCTGGCTGCGCTGTAGTAATCTCGAACGGAGACAACGGAGAGAAGCGGATGTTCGTCGGTGAGCAGCGGGGCGGCGAAAACTGGACTGATCTCACCCGTAACCGCGGAGAGTCGGTCACGATAGGGGAAGACGGCTGGGCGGTATTCCCGGCGAATGGCGGAAGCGTCTCAGTCTGGGCTTTGCCTGACCCGGAGACCGGAGCGGATGACGCGGATTGAGGCAGACACAGAGCTGATTTATGGAGAGTCTTATATTTCAAACAAGGCGATTCCCGCAGGCCTCACGGCCGGGGAATCGCCTTGTTGTGCTGTATATTGCAGTTACCGGCTGACCGTGGATTTGTCCCCTTCGGCCCAGCCCCCGGCATCACTGTTCAGAATACGTTCGATCGGATAGACCTTCCAGACCGCGGTTACTACCGCCGAGCATAAGACCGCCTTAAGCAGATCTCCGGGAATGAACGGCCACATGCCTGCAGTCAGCGCCTTTGCCAGCGAGTTCATATCCAAAGAATGAGCCAGCCACCATACACCTCCAGGGTAAACAAGCAATACACCGAAGAGGATATTGACCATCAGCAGCTTAGCGAAGGTATATTTATTATGCTTGAAGCGCTGGGCGAAGAAGCCGATCAGATAAGCCACGAACGGCCAGGAGAAAATATAACCTGCCGTCGGGCCGGTCAGCACGGAAAGCCCGCCGCTTCCGCCCATCGCCCGGAAGCCTGCTGCTGTAAGTCCAATTACGATCAGTACCGAGAGTGATCCGTAGCGGGCACCCAGGATAGAGCCGGCCAGCATGACTGCCAGCGTCTGCATCGTAATAGGCACAGTGGAGAAGGGCAGTGAGATCTTCAAATAGCTCAGGGCTATCATAACTGCGGCGAATAAGGCGCTGAATATCAGGCCGCGAGTCGTCCATTTCTTCATTGGCAGGATTACCCCCGTTTTTTAGGATCACTATAACATCATCCCTGCGGATACATCAATCCTTAATTCTTTGCTATAATGGGTAGCGATTGTTGACTAGAGCTCTAAGGAAAGCAGGCATGATGATGATCAGGGCGGATAATTTAACCTTGTCTATGCGGGATGGACAGCGCAGGCTGCCGGTCCTGCAAGGGATTAGCTTACATATCGGACGGGGCGAATGGGTTGCGCTCACCGGCGCCAACGGCTGCGGCAAAACCTCGTTAATCCGTACCTTCAACGGCCTGAATACGCCGTCAGGGGGCAGTCTGTCTGTAGCCGGGCTTGATCTGCGTGTCCCGGCGAACCGCGCTGCGGTCAAGCAGTATGTCCAGCTGGTATTTCAGAATCCTGAGTCGCAGACGGTAGGCACTACCCCCTGGGAGGATATCGCCTTCGGGCTGGAAAACCGGGGACTGGAGCGGAGTGTGATGATTACGCGGATTAATGAGGTTCTGCAGCAGATCGGGCTGGCCCACAAAGCAGAGGCAGATGTCGCCACGCTGTCCGGCGGGGAACGCCAGCGCCTGGCTGTAGGCAGCTGCCTGGCCCTGGAGGCTGAGCTGATTATCTTCGATGAAGCGACCTCCATGCTGGACCCTGCCGGAAGGCAGGATATTCTGGAGCTGGCCCGGGAATTATGGCGCAGGGGCACCGCTGTGCTCTGGGTAACCCAGCGGATGGAGGAGCTGGCAGAGAGCCCGCGGATCATGGTTCTGGGCGGCGGACAGCTGCTCTATGACGGCAGCCCGCGCAATCTGTTCTACACCTCGGAGCTGCCGGAGCAGCTAGGCTGGACTCCGCCCCCGGCAGTCCGGATCGGGAAGCTGCTGCAGGGACAGGGCTGGCCGCTCCGGCAGCTGCCGCTTACCGGGCCTGAGCTGGAGGGGCTATGGTGAGAATCCAGGCGGAGCATCTCTTCTTCCAGTACGATGGCGGCAAGCAGGTTCTGCAGGATATCTCCCTGAATATCCGTGAAGGGACGCTGAACGTTCTCTGCGGCGTTAACGGCAGCGGCAAATCTACACTGCTGCGCCTGCTCGCCGGGCTGGAACGGCCGGCCTCCGGCACAATCACCTTCACGGAGGTGGAAGGTACAGACAAACGGACCGGAGCTGCCGTATCCATGGTGTTCCAGCAGCCGGAGACCCAGCTGTTCGCAGGCAGTGTACATAAAGATGTCGAATACGGCCTGGCGGAGCATGGCGTGCCCAAGGCACAGCGCAGTGATATGATCCGCTCGGCGCTGGCCGGAACCGGGCTGCCGTATGAGGAATACGCCGGGCGCTCGCCTTTCCTGCTCAGCGGCGGGGAGAAGCGCCGGGTCTGCATAGCCGGCGCTCTCGCCCTGCAGCCCGGGCTGCTGATTCTCGATGAGCCGACCGCGGGACTGGACCCCCAGGCTGCCCAATCATTGCTTGCGCTGGTGCAGGAACTGCGGGGAAGCGGCCTGACACTGATCATCGGCACGCATGATCTGGACAGCTTCCTGCCGGTTGCGGACAGGGTAATTGTTATGAAGCAGGGAGCCGTCCATTATGACGGCCCCGCACCAGCGCTGACTGCCGATCCGCAGCTGCTCCCGGATGCCGGTCTTACGCCGCCGGCCTACGCCTCGCTGGGAAGCAGCCTGCTGCAGCGCGGTTATCTTCATACCATGCCGGACAGTCTGGAGATGCTGCTTGATAGTCTGGATAAGCACC